>JBGQNR010000266.1:0-8284 GCA_041501225.1 Acidobacteriota bacterium | reverse complement strand
GGTGGCGCAGCAAAGCCCAGGGCGTGAGCCCTGGGGACAGGTGACCGAGCTGGCCAGAGCCCTCCTAAGGAACTTGAGCGGATACATCGCACGGATGTTGAGCTGTATCAATATGATAACCGATAAACTCAATAGCGCGTCATCAGCCAAGTTCCCTTCTCGTTGGGAACACCGCAGGTGGGCTTGTTGCTGAAAGGGCGACACAGGGAAAGCGCGATGTGAGCACAACATTTTCATGCACTTGGTTGCGCCCTGGCGCATGAGGGACTGCGTTGAGATTTATTGCTGTGGCTCTGCCGGGTCGTCTATGCAATTTTGAATCTGAATTGAAACGGAGTTCAATCTGCGGACATGGCGATCAGGGTGGCGTCGTCCTGGAACTCTCCGTCGCTGAACTCCGCAACTGTGCGTGTGACCTGGGCCTGCAATTCTTTCGCGCCCAGGTGCCGGATTGTTTTCAGGAGCTCGATCAAGCGGTGCTCGCCGAATTCCTCCCCGTCGGCATTTCTGACTTCGGTGACGCCGTCGGTAAAAAGCAGAATGCGGTCGCCGGCAACAAAAGCGACTTCATTCTGTTCGTAGTTCCAGTCGGCGAAGACTCCGAGGACGGCTCCTCCTTCACGGAGCCGGACATACGAACCGTCGCGTCTCATAAGAATGGGGGCATCGTGGCCGGCATTAGCGTAGAGCAGCCGCTTTTTCTCGGCGTTGTGGAGGCAATAGAAGAATGTGATGAACTTGTTTGCGGCGATATTGCTGCAGATCACCCGGTTGACTTTCGTGCACAGTTCCTTCGGCGGCATCGATTCGGATGCGAATGCCTTCACGGCCGCTTGCAGGTTGGACATCAGGAGCGCTGCCGGCATCCCTTTTCCTGAGACGTCGGCGATGCACAACGCGACCTTGGTATCCGAGAACCTCAAGGCATCGAAGTAGTCGCCGCCGACGGCGCTGGCGGGCTGCCAGCCCCCTGCGATCTCGTGGCCCCGGATCTGCGGGATCTGCTTGGGCAGCAATCCCTGCTGGATCTCATGAGCCTCCTCATATTCGCGCTCCTGCCCGCGCAGCCGGAGGTTCTCGATGCCCAGACCGATCCGATCGATGACCAGGTTGAGAAACCTGATTTCCTCCTCATCGAAGGAATCCCCGGACAGTTTGCATCCCACCGCGATGAATCCTGTCAGCTCGCCCTTGAGCCGCAGGGGGACGATGAGGGAGCAGTTCGCGTGGCGCAGTTTTTCCTGGTCTTTCTCCGGCAGATCCTTGCTCCACGGATCGAAGATCGTGCCCATGTACCGCAACACCAGGCTGTCGGGCTCGAATTTCAGCCGGCCCAGGCTCTCCTCTGGGCCACCGGCGTGCGCAGTGACACCGAAGGCCTGATCCAGCGGGGATCGGGTGAAGATTGCCACGGAGGAAATCCGCAGGGCCCGCACCAGGTGCTCGGCGACATGCTTCATCATGATGTGGAGATCCGCGGCGGCGGAGATTGCGCTGCTCATCAGCCTGATCTCGGTGTCCAGATGCCGCCCCTTCCTGACCACCTGCCCCTGGGCAATGTGCGTGCGGAGCGTGTTCAGCAGCCGTTCATTTTCCCAAGGCTTTTGCACGAAATCCTGCACGCCGCGGCGCATGGCTTCCACGGCCAGGTCGACGCTGCCCCAGCCTGTCATCACCACTACGGGGAGCGTCTTGTCGAGATCCTGGATCTCGGTCAGCAGATCGAGTCCTTCCTTGCCTGAGGTTGTGTCCCGCGCATAGTTGAGATCCATGAGCACGATGTCGAAATGCTGGGATTTCAGCGCTTCGAGAATGGCGGCGGGGGATGAAACCGTGTGAGGTTGAATTCCTTCTCCTTTGAGCAGCAGGCGCAGCGCTTCCAGCACTTCAGGTTGGTCATCGGCAATGAGCGCTCTCGGGATGGATCCCGGAGGCGCTTTCCTTTCTACCTTGTTCCTGAGCCCATCCATCCGCGAACCTCCCCCGGCCGGAAAACGCCGGGTTCCGATTGTATCCATGGAAGCAAACATCGTACCATGGGGTTGAGACAACTGATATTCTTGTCCCTTCATAATTTACAATCTTTGCAGCCTGGTCGCGATCTGGCAAATTGACCGCTTTTGGGAAGAGACTGTCCCAAACTCGCACGCCTGTGTCCTCCCGCTCCCAGACTGTGAGAACCACGAAATGCATGAAAAACACGAAAAATTGATTTCACATTCTGCCCATATTACGTGGTTGCCAAGCCCTAGGGGGCCAACGCAAAACCGGGTGCGATGATACAATCTGTTTAAAATAAATAACTTAGAAGCGCGTAAGTAAAACAGAAAAACAATAGTTTCCTCTAAAGGAAACTATTAAAAAAAATCTAGAACGATATCTCTTATGCGGGGGCGGAGATATCCTGTGGAAAATTATTCTTGAAAATAATTGATTGACGTGGAGCGAGGGATCTGTCAAATTTCATATTGGTCGCTGTAATTAAGCGTGACCTTGAATACCGGCAGGAGAGTGACGGACGGGCTTAACAGGTTTGTTCGTTGCACTAGGAGGCTGGAGCCGATCGGGGGAAAAAAATAAAGCCCCGGAAGGCGTTGCTGGGAGAAAGACCCGGCAACTGGTCGCAACTTCTGGCTGATGCTCGCTCCCGGGCAACGGGAGGAGGATACCGAAAGGGTCGGGTCAAGGAAACGGAGTTGCAGCGGCCATTTTCTTTTTACCCCGCCTGTTTTTTGTTATTCGCCCGAAAGATTCTCCCTTCTTTTTTTTCGCCCGTTCCTTCCGCAGGTTATTTTTGAATCGTCCTTGACTGACGTAGTGATCTGCCACCGCTGATTTCCAAAATCCAAAAAACACGTGGAATACACGAGAACTATATTTCGTGCATTCCGTGATCCCTTTTGTTTTCACGAACTTTTCTCGATGCCCCTGCGTTATGAGGGAGAGGCGGGTCTGAAATCAGTGTGCCGTCGGCTATAGGAACGATCGGGAGACTTATGCGCACCCTCTGGCAGGATATTCGTCATGGCTTCAAACTGTTGGCCAAGAATCCCGGCTTTACAGCCGTGGCAATCTTTTCTCTGGCTCTCGGGATCGGCCTGAACTCAACCATTTTTTGCCTGGTAGACCGGATCATCCTGCAACCCCTGCCGGTCGACCATCCCGGCGAACTGGCGCTCATCAAGATTCGAACCGAGAAAGGGCGGATGTCGACATCACTCCCTTATCCTGAGTATCTCGAACTCAGAAACCAATGCAAGTCGTTGTCCGGGATCGTGGGCATGCAGCGCCATGGAGCTGTCCTGACCGGCGGAGAGGTATCGGAGTTGCTGCCGACTCAATATGTAACCAGAAATTACTTCTCAGTTCTCGGCGTGAAAGCTCAGCTTGGACGAGTTTTTCGAGACGATGATAAGAACCCAGCCGAACCTGTTGTGGTCCTAAGCCATGGGCTTTGGCAGCGCCACTTCGGTGGAGACCCTGGAATCGTCGGCAAAACGATTGAGCTGACCAAAAGAAATGTTACTGTGATCGGCATCGCGCCTAAAGGCTTTGGAGGGGTTCAGCGGCCTGCCACCACTACGGATGTGTGGTATCCAGCCGATGGATCTCGGGCCATCCTCTCAGGACCGAGGGCCGAGGAGTTCGACCTCATGGGCCGTGTAGCTGCGGGCGTCCAGCTCATGGGGGCGCAGGCTGAGGTGGACACCATCGTGCGCCGCCTGGTCCCGAGCAACCCCGCGGCAGATAAGATCCTCGGAGCCATCGTTACGTTGGAGGCCGAAGATTATTTCAGAGGCTTCGCCGTCCTTGGGTTTCTCGTCATGGCCATCACCGGGCTGATCTTGCTCATTGCTTGCGTGAATGTTTCAAACCTCCTCCTGGCGCGGTCCCAGGCCCGACGTAAAGAAATTGCCATCCGCCTGGCGTTGGGCGGCAGTCGGCTGCGCCTCACACGCCAACTGCTGACGGAGAGTCTCGTGCTGTCGCTGGCCGCCGCTGCATTCGGTCTGCTGTTAACGCGATGGGCGATCCAGGCGCTGCCGGCACTTCTTCCCCCAATGCCGATGCGGGTGCTCCCCGAGATCAGCCCTGACATACGAGTTGTCGGCTTTGCTATCGGCCTGGCTTTTCTCACCACGCTGATCTTCGCGCTTATCCCCGCTCTTCATGCTTCCAGACTCAATCTGGTGTCGCTGCTGAATGAGTCGCCCGGGACCGGCCAAGGCGGACGCCGTTACCCCGGCCGCAGCGCCCTCGTGGTCGGCCAGCTGTGCATTTCGCTCGTCCTGCTGACGCAGTCGGGCTTGCTGATGAAGAGCTTCGTGCGCAGCTTGCAGGCGGATGTGGGGTTCGAGAAAAAGAACATGCTGCTGGCACAATTTGTGCTGGGCATCTATGCATATGACGGGAACCAGGCCCGCGCCTTCTGCCAGACATTGCAGGAACACGTCCAGGCATTGCCCGGCGTGAAGCAGGTGAGTTTCGCCCGGCGCTTTCCACTCAGCTTGTCAGGCGGAGGAATCAGACAGCAGGTATTTCTCCCCGGAGAGAAGACTCCTCAGGACATCAGGTACAACATGGTGGGACAGAATTATTTCCAGACCATGGGCACGCGCATATTGAGGGGGCGGGATTTCACTCCTCCGGATTTCGAATCGAATGCGAAGGTTGTGCTCGTGAGCGAGGCATTCGCTAGGCGTTTCTGGCCCAGCGAAGACCCTCTCGGGCAGGTCATACATATTGGTGATCCATCCAAGCCGGAGCTATCCACGATCATCGGCGTGGTCCAGGATGGGCCCGTAATCAGGATCGGCGAAGATCCCCAGCCGTACATGTATCTGCCGCTGGTACGAGGGTTCGACGGCGAGCTCACCATGCTGGTGGAAACCGCCGGAGATTCTGGCGCTCTGGCAAGCGCGTTCCGGCAGACCGTGCGCACAATTGACAAGAGCGTGTCTCCTCTCCTCATGAGCACATTGAAGGAGACCCTCCGTCAAGGATTGTATGATCGTGAAATGATGGTGACCTTCATGGGCGCTTTTGGTCTGCTCGGCTTGATGCTGGCATCCTTCGGGCTCTACGGCATCGTTTCTTACACGTTCAGCCAACGCACACGCGAAATCGGTCTGCGCATGGCTCTCGGAGCGCAGCGCAGCGATGCGCTCCGCATGGTCTTGCGGCACGGGCTGCGCCTGGCGCTGCTGGGAACCGCAATCGGAATCCCCATCGCGCTCGTGGTGAGCTACTCCCTCGGTAGCGCTTTGTATCAGGTGAGCCCGGCCGACCCCACGGCACTGGCTGGAACAGCCTTGCTGCTCGTGGCTGTCGCATTGCTCGCCAGCTACATCCCTGCGCGCCGCGCCACAAAGGTCGACCCGATGGTCGCCTTGCGCCACCAATAGCTGATAGTTGAAACAAGCTGCAGTTTTGCATCGAAGCCTGCCTATGCCGCCTCCCGAACTTCCGGGTTGTAGGTCCGTTAAACTTCCGCCGCCGGTTCCAGGGAGCGCTGATTCAGCCACGCGAGTCGATTTTATGTCAAAGTGCGGGTGTGGGCGCGGGATGTTCGCATACTTCGGCTTTCCGGCGCAACTTGGGAGTACCAGTCAGTGACGTCGTCTCAAAAAACTTCCAAGGCGTCCGCTCGTCTGCCCTCCTCCGGGTCCTCAGGTTCGTACTTGAGAGATTATGTTAACTTCCCGGCCTCTCTAAATCATAGCTATGGTCTGCTCTGGCAGGATTTTGCACCCGGAAAGGATGGCGGGGCAGACAAATCCCTGTCCGGCAGGTCCGTCCGGAAACGCGTTTCATCAATTCGACCCATGAATAGTTGCGCGGCCGGCATCCGCGTTTCTTTTGTGAATTTCCGGTGTCGGGCTGCTTTCTTGCCGGACAGTCGGGGTGAGGAATGGAATCGGCGGTTCCCGGCTCTGATGGAATCACAAGTGCTCTCCAGGCTGCCGAGGGAGCAAGTATTCCGTGATACCGAACTAGGTTGAACCGGGGCGGGGGCACAAGCGCAGCGAGTTTTTCGACCAATTCGGCCCCTCCCATATCTGCATCCTATGAGGGCTCTAAGAGCATCGCACCGGATAACGCGATGAACAAGGCAAAACCCTGCGAAACCCGTTACCCGATCCGGATGTCCCGTTCCGCAAGTCTCATCTCCCGGATCCGGAGACCGGGGCGGGCTTGATGTTTTGGTTTATGCGGAAGAAGTTGGTCGGATCGTATTTGGCTTTGATCACAGCCAGGCGTTCGTAGTTGTCCCGATAGGTAGCCTTGATGCGATCATCACCCTCGTCCATCATGAAATTGACATACGCGCCCCCCGCAGAGTATGGGTGCAAGGCTTCCCAGTACCTGCGCGCCCAATCGGTGATGCGGTTTTTGTTTGCCGGATCGGGATCCACCCCAACGATGACCTCGGCCCAGGTGCTGTCGCGGTAGCTCCAGGCGGTCTCACCCTTCCCGACGCGGTGCGCAGCGCCGTTGATCGGATACAGATGCATGGTGGAATGCATGGTAGGCAACTCAGAGCCGTGCTTGACATGCAGCGCTATTGCTTCATCGCTCAACTCGTTCACGAAGTCAGCCTTCCAGTACCACTGCAGACCGGGCGGATAGATGGGATCGAACATGCTCTGCAGAGCGGGATGCGGCAAGGGCCCTACGAAATCCAAGGCCGGCGGAAACTGGCTGCGCACAGGCTGAAAAATCTTTTCGGCCTCGTCGAGCGGCCCGCTGTAACACCAGACGATGCCGCACATTTTCCGATTGTGCAGATTTTCCGGAAAAGGGGGTCCCGGGGGCACCGTCAGGAAAGCAAAGAAACCGTTGACGCTCTCCGGAGCGGAGACAATAAACGAGCGATACCACTTCATCACTTCCGTGGCGCGGTCAAGATGCCAGAGCATGGGCCCTGCATAATCCGTGTGAACCGGGTGGGTCTTGAATACGAAGGATGTCACGACCCCGAAATTGCCACCCCCGCCCCGCAATGCCCAGAAGAGATCTTCATCGCGCCCCTCACTCGCGGTGACAAATCTGCCGTCCGCCAGTACAACGTCAGCCGAAACCAGGTTGTCGATGGTCAGGCCGTAACGCCTCGTGAGATGTCCGAGACCGCCCCCGAGTGTAAGGCCTCCAACCCCCGTCGTGGAGATAATCCCGGTCGGAACAGCCATGCCGAAAGCATGGGTGGCATGATCAACATCTCTCCATGTGCAACCACCCCCCACTCTCACCGTGCGTTTTTCAGGATCGACGTGTGTGAAACGGATGAGGGACAAGTCAATTACCAAACCGCCATCGCAGACGCCAAGACCTCCCGCGTTGTGGCCGCCTCCCCGGATCGAAACCAGCATGCCGTGTTCGCGGCCAAAATTGACCGCTGCAATGACGTCGGCAACATCGGCGCAGCGCGCGATGAGCCGCGGATGCCTGTCAATCATCGCATTGTACACCTGGCGTGAGCCTTCATATCGCGCGTCTCCCGGTTCGACCAAATCCCCCGCCAGCTTTGTCCTGAATGCCTGGATCGTTTCTTGAGTCACCATGGTTACCCCCTTCTTCGTTGCAGCGCCCTCCGTCCGCGGCCATTCCGGCACGGACACTTTCGATTACAAAAAGAGCATTTCGCGAGAAATCCGGCCGCAAGAGGAGCGAGAAGTACCCGGGGAACGGGGCGGAACCGTCCCTCGGGGCCGGAGAGTCAAGCAAGGTTTGCAGGCGGCAGGTGTTGACCGTCGGATCAGTATGTTCGCTGCAATTGACACCAAAGCGGCCTGCCATTTCGACGTCAAGAATTGCCAATATCGTGAACCTATCGAGTAGTCACACCCGAGAAATCGTGGAACTGCCTACCTCCTATACGATACCGTGTCTGCCGTGATCCATCAATACCGGTTAAAGGAGAACGTCGTATATCGGGGCGGAAACCCGGCGGATAGGAAGGACGAGCCGCGTTTCCGATCGAGGTCCGCGCCAATGCATCCGCTCGTCTAGCCTCCTGGGTCTTCAGGTTCATACTTGAGAGACCATGTTAACTTACCCGCCTCTCTAAATCACAGCCGTGAGCCGTTTTGGCAGGATTCTACGCCCGGAAAAGGATGGCGGGGCAGACAAACCCCCGTCCGGCCTCTGACCTTGCTGCCGTCCTATGATCCTAAACTAGGGAAGTCAGGATATTGACCGTCCCCAGATCGTTATTGTCCAGAAGTCCTAGAGTTGTATCGGGAGCGCACCAACAGCACAAAATTGCATACAAGACCAAGCTGTG
>JBGQNR010000265.1:0-8427 GCA_041501225.1 Acidobacteriota bacterium | reverse complement strand
CCCTCAGGGCTCTTGCACCGTGCCTGCCGTGACCGGGGGCAGCGCCGCTGCGCGGCTCGCCCCCGGCTACTTTCTCGGCGTCCCTCCGGGACGCCCAGTTTTGAGATAGTTTCGCCGGGGGGGGGCCTACTGCAGCCTTACTTCTTCATGCGTTTGAAGAGATCATCCATTTTAGAAGCGCCGGGCTTACCCTGGCCCATGGGCGCCGAGCCTGCAGCCGGCGCTTCCGGGCTCGCGGCTGGCGTTCCCATCGAGGCCAGCATCTGCTGGATGCGGTCGCGCTGTGGATAATTGGGATTGGTGGCCAGAAGCTTCTCCCACGCCTTCCGCGCCTCCGCCACATCGTTCTTGCCGTGCAGGTAAACGATGCCGAGATTGTAGAGAGTTTGCGGATGAGTCGGATTCACCTGCAGAGATTTCTGGAATTCGCTGATCGCCGGGTCGGCCTGTCCCAGGCTCCAGTAGCAGGATCCCCGGTCGGTGCGCACTGCGACATCGTTGGGATCAATTTCCAGCGCTTTCCCGTAA
Source organism: Acidobacteriota bacterium (assembly GCA_041501225.1). Lineage (GTDB taxonomy): Bacteria > Acidobacteriota > UBA6911 > UBA6911 > UBA6911 > JAFNAG01. The sequence goes on along the minus strand of JBGQNR010000265.1, from coordinate 7,899 downwards.
TAATCGATCGCCGGTTGATATTTGTTGTTGTCGTAGTAGAGGTTGCCCAATTCCACGAGAGTCTTCACGTCATTCGGCTTGGAGCTGAGCGTCGATTTGAGCGTCGCCTCGGTCGCGAGGAATACGGCAGGATCTATGGCTGGGACCTGCGTCTGAGCGGAACTGGCGGAAGTGGCCACGGGAATCGCGGCCGAACCCGTAGATTTGCCAAAATAATATCCGATCCCCACTCCGACCGCGAGACAGATAATGCCCACAAAAACGAGGTTGCCGGCGGAATCCTTTACCCTCACTGGCGCACCATTCTGGTTCAACTTCCCCATGGCCTTTCGCTACCCCCCTGTTTGCATCGAATCAGGAAACGATGAAGGATAACCGCGTCTCTGTCAATACCGGCCTCCGTTCCCAGACCTCCGACATCCGACCTAAAACCTGAAAATTCAGTCTTTTGCTTTAGGTCGGATGTCGGAGGTCTAATCGAGGTCGATATCGCGAGTGGGTTTTTCGACCGGCTGGTTCTTGCTTTTCTTCAGGGCTTCTGCAAACTTTTTTTCCAGCAATTGGGGCTTGGACTTTTCGTCTGCCGCGCTCTGGCGGAATATCGCTTCGCGGCGCGCTGCCTGCTCGCGCAGGAGAACATCGACACGATCAAGGTCGGGGGCGGCTTGGTGGCGGGCCGGCGGGGCCTCGTGGGCGATCACTTTCTGCAGATTTGCATCGACGGTCAGGTTTGCGCCGCAGCAGGGGCACGTCACTGAGATGTTGCCGCTTTTCGATTCGGGCATAAGACCTCCAATTCAGTTCTTTGCGCATTAAATCGGGGCACACACGGATGCTACGCGCGGCCCCGAAGTATGTCAATCGCACCGGAGAATCAACCACCAAACACGTAACATTCACGAAAGAGCTTCGTAGTTTTTGTGGCTGTTTTTGCGCTTGCGGAGAGATTTAGGCGCGCGGTTCAAGGAGGGTCAGGACTGGACCCGTTTTCGGTACCGGCGCATCGACTCCAGCGATGACGACCCGATTACGCCCACCCAGTTTGGCCTCGTAGAGGGCCAAATCTGCTGAATGGATGAAAGCGTCGAGATCGTCGACGGTTGCGTTGTATTTCACTACGACGCCGATACTGATTGTGAATGAGATGGTCACGCGCGGCAGCTCGATGGGCTCACTGGTGATGCAGGTCATCAACCTCTCGGCCTGGCTCCGGGCATTGTCTGCGCTGCATCCGGGCAGAATGAACATGAATTCTTCGCCGCCGTAGCGTCCGACAGTGTCGTAGGCGCGGACGGCGGTTCGCATCCGGCGCGCCGTTTCGCAAAGGACGGCATCGCCGATTGCGTGCCCATGGGTATCGTTGATGTCCTTGAAGTGGTCGAAGTCGGACAGCATCAAACAAAGGGGCACGCTCTGCCGGTTTGCCCTTTCCAGCTCGTTGCGCAGGGCATCAAGGGTAGCCGAGCGGTTTAGCAGGCCGGTCATGCCGTCGTGCGTTGCCTGATATCGCAGCGATTCGCGGGCGGCAAGTAGCTCCGCCTGTAGATCGAGGATGCGCCGGCCGGCACGCAAGCGTACCTTGAGTTCCTGGGGATCGAAAGGCTTGGAGATATAGTCGTCGGCTCCGGCCTCCATCCCTGTGATCACATCTTCCTTCCCGTGTTTCGCGGTAAGCAGCAGGAGATAGATATAGGGCCGGTCTTCCCACTTCCTGATCTCCCGGCACACTTCCACTCCGTCCATCCCGGGCATGATCCAATCGAGGATGGCAAGCCGGGGGGCGTCGTTACCCTGGAGCAGCCTCCAGGCTTCGAGCCCGTTCCTGGCGACTACGACTTCATAGCCCCACTTCGTCAGCGTGGCCTCGAGAATATGGCGCATCACATCATCATCGTCGGCGATCAGGACTCTCATGGTTCCCCTACACAAGTGCTGTGAGCGCCGGGATCAGACGCTCGATCTCGCTTTCCAATTCGTCAATTGCCTCGAGTGCATGCCGCAAGTCATGTGCGTGTCCCATCTTCTCCAGCCGGAGTGCAGCTTCCACCGGGACTGCGCCGCCAAAATTGCCGACCGAACCTTTGAGAGTGTGCGCAGTTCTTTCCACGGCTTCGGCATCTCCACTTCTCACGGCTGCGCGCAACTGCGACAGCTGTTTTGGGTAGCTCTGGCGGAAGAGGTCGCAGGCCTGCTGCAGAAGCTTGGTATCGCCTTCGAAGCGCGCCATAAGGTCGCGGACGTCGAACCATGGCGGAGCGATCTCGGGCTCGCGGCAGTCAGGCACATTAGGCGCAGCCCCGGGCATGAGCTTGGCGATTGCAGGCATAAACTCGTCCAACCGGATGGGCTTCGAAATGTATCCATCCATTCCCGCTTCCAGGCACTGATCCCGGTCCCCATCGATTGCATGCGCCGTCAGTGCCAGGATCGGCGTGTGCAAACCGGCATTCTTCTCAATCGTGCGGATCGCGGCCGTCGCTTCGAGCCCGTTCATCTCGGGCATCTGGACATCCATCACGATCAGATCAAACTTTTCGGCTCTATAAGCAGCCAGTGCTTCCTTGCCGCTTGCGGCCATGGTGACGGCGTATCCGCGCTTCTGGAGCAGGCTGGCTACCAACAGCTGGTTGGTAGGGTTGTCCTCGGCCAGCAGGATTCGCGGCGGCCGGCCGGCCGCAGCGTCATGCTCGATTTGTGGTGACGAAGACGAGTCCGCTGTTCCGGACTGCGCGGACCATTCACTGCGATGCTCTCGACTCCCGAAGAGAGTGCGCAAGATTGCGTAGTACAGATCCGATTGCTTGATCGGCTTCATCAAGTGGGTGCGAATTCCCAATCCACTGCAGCGCGCCGAGCACTGACGCACTTGCGCAGAGGTGAGCAGAATGACCGGCGTATGCGCCAGGCGTGGAGTCGCCTGGATTTTCTGCGCAACGGTGAAGCCATCCATTCCCGGCATCATGGCATCCAAAAGAACGAGAGCAAACGGATCGCCTGAATCCGAGGCCTCTTGGAGGGCCAGGAGCGCGGCCGGGCCGTTGTCGACGAGATGCGGCCTCATGTTCCAGTTGATCAGGGTCCCCTGCAGGATGCGCCGGTTCGCGTAATTGTCGTCGACGACGAGCACCCTCTGGTCACGCAGCTCTGGTGCTGTGCTTTGGTTCGTCAAGATCGCGGATGCGTCTTCAGCCAGAGTGAAGGGTAAGAGGACGTGGAATGCACTTCCTCTGCCGGGGCTGCTTTCGAGCCAGATATCGCCGCCCATCAACTCGATCAGTTGTGAGGTAATGGCCAGCCCCAGGCCGGTGCCGCCATACTTGCGTGTCATGGAACTGTCTGCTTGTGCGAAAGCCTCGAATATCACATGGCGCTTGTCGTCGGGGATGCCGATGCCCGTGTCCGTGATGGTGAAGTGCAACGTGGCTCGATCGGGCAAGTCCAATTCACTCTGGACGTGGACGATGATGTCGCCTTTCTCGGTGAACTTGATGGCATTGTCGACCAGGTTGAGGATGATCTGGCGCAAGCGATCGGGATCGCCGATCAGGGCGTCGGGCACGTCAGGCAGGATATTGGCAGTCAGCTCCAAGCCCTTCCGCTGCGCTCGCACCCCGAGCGCGCTGAACATGCGGTCGAGAGTCGTGCGCAGCTTGAATTCGACAGGATCCAGCTTCAGTTTTCCCGCTTCGATTTTCGAGTAATCGAGAATGTCGTTGATCAACGAAAGCAGCGACTCGGCGGAGCTCTTGACAATTTCGAGGTATTCGCGCTGCTCCGCAGAAAGATCGGTGCCGAGAGCCAGCTCGGTCATGCCGATGATCCCATTCATGGGAGTGCGGATTTCGTGGCTTATGTTGGCCAGGAACTGGCCTTTGGCAAGGCTCGCCGCTTCCGCTTCTTCCTTTGCTTTATTCAGCTCTTCCGCGTTTTGCTTGCGCTCGGTGATGTCTTCGACAAATCCTTCGTAGTAAAGAAACTCGCCCTGTTCATCCCTGACCTCGCGTGCCTTTTCCGAAGTCCAGATGATGCTTCCGTCTTTGCGATAGACCTGGGACTCGAATCCGGTCACGACCTCCCGATCCTGCATGAGCGCTACAAATTCGGCACGCCGTCCAGGATCGACGTAGATCCGGCGCGCAGTCACAGCCGCCTTGAATTCCTCGATGGAGTCGTATCCGTAGATCCTTACCATGGCGGGGTTGCAGTTCAGCAGCTCTCCATCCAGCGTGCTCTGGAAGATCCCTTCGACCGCATTCTCGAAAATGTCGCGGTATTTCGACTCGGCCGCCCGCAAGGCCTTCTCGATCCGCTTACGTTCGGTGATGTTGCGGACGAAGGCGCATATATACCCCTCGCCTTCGAACTCGAGGTAGTTGCTGGTGACTTCCACGGGGAACTCACGGCCTTCATGGGTGCGCAGGACGGATTCAAAAGTGTGGAAACCCTTCTTCTTAAGGAACTCGAAATGCCTGGGCCAGTTCTCTTTGCGGTGACGGGGGTCGATGTCATGGATCGTCAGCCCGAGCAGATCTTCCTGCGTATACCCCAGCCACTGGCATGTCGCTTCGTTCACATAGACCAGTCGTCCGTTCTCCTTCATCCAGAAGGCTGCATCGGAGGCATGGTCGATGGCAAACTGCACCAGGCGCTGCGATGGGCGCTTTTCTGGCGCCGGTTCCGTTTTGGACGTAGACCCACCCTGAAAATGTTTCATCTCCAGGCTTTTCGACTGGTCAGTGCCGATTCATTAGCCTTCCGCAGCGCCTGGAAAGAATATGCCGCTTTAGGCTTGAAATATGCGGCCGGAGACCTCAAAATTCAGTGCCGCGGGGATTTCGATTCTCTTCAGGTTAAAGTGTGGCGACGTAGCTCAGTCGGTTAGAGCGTGGGATTCATAACCCCAAGGTCGGTGGTTCGATTCCACCCGTCGCTACCAAATCCTTCCTGCCTCAAAATCGAATGTAACCGCTGAGATATGTGTAGGTTGCTCTGATGCAGATTGGTGCGGAAACAGACCGGCGCATGAGCCTGAAATGTACGTTTTTTCGCCCACTGTGCCCAAACTGTGCCCAAACTCATTTCGCCGCTTCCTTGGAGCTCTTCTGAAATGGCAGAACCGTGCGCTTTTTCGGCAGGCTCCGGACATACAGCTGCGTCTTTGCCAGAGCCTCGGTGATGTCTCGGTCGTCGGTGATGTTGTAACGCCGGAACATCGAAGTGGTCTTGTGGCCGGTTATCTTCATCGCGATCTCTTCCGGAACGCCGGCTCGGCGCATGTTCCTGGCCGCCGTCCGGCGAAAGTCGTGAAAGAGCCGGCCCTGCAATCCGGCTGCCTCGCAAGCCGCTTTCCATGACTTCCGGAATTCTCTCACGGGGGCGCCGGCTTCAGGAACTCCACGCCCGCGAGTACGGAAGAAAACGAGTGAAGACAGGATCCATTCCCCATTCTCGCCATGGAATCGCCGGGCTTTCCAGCGTCGTTGGATGATCTCCCATAGTTCTCCGCTCAAAGTCACCATGCGTGGCTGGCGGTTTTTCGAATCCTCGCCGCGCAGGCGCAGCTCACGAGTTTCGATATTGAACTCGCTCCAGGCCAGCGACTCGATCTCGCCCTTGCGCCAGCCTGTCAGGAAGCCGAAGCGCGCGAAGTCCTGCAACTCTTCGGACAAATGCTTCACAATCGCCTCGAAATCCGCGCGTTCGAAGAATCCCTGGCGGACGTTGAACTCCTTCAGCTTTGGGATGGCGGGCCCTTCGCCGACTTCCTTTCGACGCAGCTTGAACGCCTGGCCGAGGAACTGCGTCTCCTTGTTGATGGTCGAGTCGGCGACCGGCTTGAAACAACGTAACGCCAGTTCGATCGCGGATAACTCGCCGGTCTGGTTTGTTTCCGCAACTCCCTGCTGGCGCACCTGGATGTACTCGGCGATCAGGTCGTCGGTGAGATCCCACGCCCGATAGTTGCTGAAGGCAGCGCGCAGCGGCTTTAATTTGGATCGGACCTGCGGGCTGAATTTGTGCCGGATCTCATAATGCTTCCGGAGCGAATCGAGAAGCTCGCTCACCTTGAGCTTTTCGCCTTTGGGTCCCACGAAACGCTTGATCCCCTCAAGGTCTGCGCCGACCAGGCGCATGCGTCGCCTGAGGTACTTGCGCGCTTCCTTTTCGATCGTGGCGCCGGTGCTCTCCCGGATCGGCCGGCCACGGATGTGGTACTTGCACCAGAACACCCTGGTGCCGGGGCGTCGATAGACGCGTCCATCTCCTCTCATTGGACCTCCTGTAAAAGTAGAAAACAATTACAGGAATTCTACCTCATACCCTTCCCGTTCGGCTCATTATCCACCGTTCGATTCCTTGCTCGCTGAAGCGCAGATTCCGGCCGATCCTGAGGGTGAATGGAAGTCGTCCGCTGTTTCGGTAGAACCAGTCCTTGGAGGTCATCAGTTTGGCGGCAGCCTGGTCGATGGTAAGGAGACGATCCTCCTGGTGAATACCCGTTCCGGGAGAGTGTTCCGCATTTTCAGACTGTTTCTGACCAAGACGACACATCATCGTGTCCCCAAAATGTCGTAGTTCCATTCCAGTCTGTATGTCTCAAAGCGGGCCTGATCCATGGATAAATGCCCCCCATCGGCGGTAAGATCCTCGGCAAATCGATCGCCTCTGGCCTTCCAAAGCTCGAAAAGCTGTTCATATTTTTCACCGCGAAACTCCTTGCGCAGGCACCGGAGCTCTTCGAGTTTGTGCACATTGCGCTCCTCGAACCTCCGGGAACGAAACAGGTGCTCGAGGTAAAAGTAGGCAAGCAGCCTGTGTTTGGAATGGATATTCAGTTTGCCGGGTTGCTCAAAAAAGCGCCGGTACTCCTGCTCCGCTTGAACAAACCTCCTGTTACTGGTGGCGACGAAGATCACCCGGAAGTGCTTGAGTGCGGCAAAAAGTCTGCTGTAGTGGCATAACCAGGTCTCAAATGCGGGGGTGGCGATCTCACCCTCGTCGATATAGCAGAAGGAAACCACGGGCGGGGAAACATCATTTTCCGAAGGCAGGGAGATCGGAAACTTGTCGGCAAAGTAGCGCTTGGTCGCAGGCTTTTGGGTTTTCGAATGGTACACCTTAGTGGGCAGGCTGGCCGTGTCGATCCCGAGTTTGCAGGTGAAGTATTCAACCTTTTCCTGCTCGGTAGCCAGAAATGAGATCTCGGGATGGGCCAGCACATAGTCGAGAGCCATGAGTTTGGCCTTGATCGCGCACATGGGCCGCATGCGCCGGTGGCGATTATCACCTTCACTGCGTATTCCGACACATTAACGTTTCTTGAACGCGACAACATATTTATTTTGAAGGTCAAAAGCAGGTAACCGCTGCTTGCCGAGCGAAAGCGTGTTCTGTACGATATCGCCACTTACCAGGAGTTGAGGGTATGCTCAACACATAAAATGCTCTGACGCATTGAGATACGATCGTTGCTCGGACCGAGCCACGGAGCAGGAATATGAACTCTGACCTGAGCCGCAGCGGGTCTGTTTGGTTTGGCTACGTACAGCGGACTGTGAAGGATCGTCCTAATTTGGACAGCATTGATCCGGCAGTAATTTATGCATAAGCCTATATTAATTCAACAATCGTGAGCTTTCGGCAAGCGTGCAAAGGCCCATTTCCGGCCTTCCACAGGCCGCGTTCGCGGTGGTGCCGAACGAATGGCCGGCTTATACCTCCCCAATTCGGGTGTTCCTCGCCGGCTCATCCAGTTAGAGGTCATTGCCGCGGCTATCTGTCCACTGCAATGTGTGTCGGACATTTTAGCCTTGCATAGTGTCAGGAGGTGCGGCGCGAGGTTGGGGGGTGCGACCGAGGGTCTCGCCATAGTTCCATGGCATCCACTCTTGAGGTCTG
>JBGQNR010000264.1:0-8466 GCA_041501225.1 Acidobacteriota bacterium | reverse complement strand
TTGCGGGGCGGTCTCCGCGTTGCTCGTCGTCAACGATGTGCACCGACATCGCCTCCTCCTCGCGCCTTGAGCTCGCCCCGCAAGCCCCATGCGCGCGACCCCTCCTAATTCTCGGACGGGCTCCTAGAATCCGCAGGCCCCCAATCCTGCAAGGAGGATGCTTCGAAACTGCAAAAGCAGCCGCGAAGAACACCAACCTGCCCACTGGGATCAGCGTACATCGGCGTTCATCTGCGGTGGATATCCGTGCGGCGTCAGTGCAAAAAATCCTTCGCACCCGCAATGGATTTGCGCGTGAGCAGTATGTATCACTGCATTGGCGCCGTAGTTGCGTTGTTCGTAATTGTCTTTGCGAGGCGTCTTCAGATGCGCTTGCGTTGGCCTTTGAGCAAGAGAGCCAGTGAGGGAAAATAGCTACGCAAATGGGCCGGCTCTGAGCCCATTCCGCAAAGTTCTATCGATTTACGTTGTGGGTCAGAGGACCGGGCCGCTCAGGAGTTCACGCACCTTCCGGGGCAGGGAACAGGAATTGAATGGTTTATTCAAGAAAGCAGTATTCGGCTCGAGGGCGCCCTTCTGCAGGATCATGTCCTCGGCATGGCCCGACATGAAGAGCACTTTAATGCCGGGACGCAAGGCCATGATCTCCCGGGCCAGTTCCGGTCCCCTCATTCCTGGCATTACGACATCCGTGATCAAAAGGTGGATGGGCTTGGTGTGCTCCCTGCATATTTGCAGGGCCTTGGCCCCGTCGGGAGCCGAAAGGACTTGATACCCAAACATGTGCAAGAGCCGCCGCGCGAGCTCAAGCACACCTTCTTCGTCTTCTACGAGCAGCACGGTTTCCGAACCGGCATGTCGCGCAGTTGAATGCGCAGTGTTTTTACTGGGATTCGGCTGGCCTTCGACACGGGGAAAGTAAACGGCGAATGTGCTTCCGAGACCTTCCCGGCTTGCGACACTAATGCATCCCTCACTCTGCTTGACGATCCCGTAGACCATGGAAAGTCCCAAGCCTGTTCCCTTGCCGATCGCCTTGGTGGTGAAGAAGGGTTCGAAGAGATGCAAGCGGTTCTCCACGCTGATGCCGCATCCGCTGTCGCTTACTGCCAGCATGACATGGTGACCGGGCTTCGCACTGCCGTGCTCCAGCGCCATATTTTCAGCCAGATCGACATTCGCTGTCTGGATGCAAAGGTGCCCGCCGTTCGGCATTGCATCGCGTGCGTTCACGACCAGGTTCATGATGACTTGTTCCATCTGACCCGGGTCAGCCTTCACAGACCCTATCTGGGGATTCAGCACGATGCTCAGCTGGATATCCTCTCCAATCAGGCGCCGCAGCATCTGCTCCATATCCCGGGCGATGTCGTTGATATTCAGGAATTCCTGCTGTAAAAACTGCCGGCGGCTGAATGCCAGCAGCTGGCTGGTCAACTTTGCCGCCCGCTCCCCGGATGACCGGATCTCTTCCGCGAACTTGCGATGTGGGCTGCACTCCTCCAAATCGGATATCAGCAATTCGGCATAACCATTGATGCAGGTGAGTAGATTGTTGAAATCGTGAGCGATGCCGCCCGCGAGCTTCCCTACCGCCTCAATCTTCTGGGATTGTCGGAACTGCTCCTCCAGAGTTTTCCTGCGGGTGTCGTCGAAGATGTAGCCTTTGACCTGCACGAGCGTTCCCTGACCGTCAGACATGCCAAACATGTTTTCCACGACGAAGACAGGATTGCCGTCCATGCGCCGCAACTCGATCTCCTGGTTCTCGAGTTTTTTGCGTTCGCGAAGGAGTTGGACTGCCGTTGCCCATGCTCCCGGCTCCGGATAGAGCGAAGCCAGATTGATGCCAATTGCCGCTGCTGTCGACTCAAACCCGAAAATCCGGGCGAAAGTCGGATTGCAGGCCAGAAGTTGCCCTTCAGGGCTCGATATGTAGACGCCGCTCAGGTCTTCATCAAAAAACTTCCGGTATTTTTCTTCGGAGTCGCGCAGAGCTTGTTCTGCCTGCTTCTGCTCAGTAATGTCCTCGTAGGTTCCCAGCAAGCCGATCACTTTCCCCTCCCGGTCATGCAGGGGGATTTTGCTGGTCCGGACCCAAAGAGCCGTACCGTCGGGCTTGGGTTGCAGCTCCTCAAATCTGAGTTTGGGCACATCCTGCTCCATCACCCGACGGTCATCCTCCCGATACAAATGGGCCGCTTCTCTCCATGACATTTCAAAGTCATCTTTGCCGACGATCTCGCGGGGATGGGCAAGACCCGCGTCGCCCGCAAACGGTTTGTTGCACCCCAGGAAGCGAAAATTGCGGTCCTTCCAGTAGACGCGCTGGGGGATGTTGTCGAGGATCAGCCGGAACATTTGCCTGGAGCGGTGGATTTCCTCCTGAACTCTCCGGTCGTCGGTGATATCTCGTGCAATGCCAACCAGGTAAATCGGCTTGCGGTTTTCGTCGCGCACAATCGAGGTGGAGAGATAGATCGGAAAATCGTTTCCATCTTTGCGCCGGTTGAAGACCTCTCCCCGCCATCCTCCACGCAGAGTGGCTGGGAGAATCTCCCGTGTGACCTCCGGCGGGTTGTTGGGTGAGCGTACGATGGCAATGTTTTGGCCGAGGAGCTCGTGCTCCTTATATCCATAGGTTCCAAGGAACGCTTCGTTGACGTAGCAGATATTGTCGGACATATCGGTGATGCAGACAGACTCGCTGACGCTGCGCAGCGTGTGGGCAAGGAGGTTCAGCTCATGCTTTGTCCTCTTGCGCTCCGTTACGTCCAACAGCGATACGATGACTTTGGAGTAGGTCTTTTCGGATCCAGGTTCGACGGACCAGCGCAGCACGCAGTGAATCCTGCGGCCCGTAAGGGTTCGGTTGGTAACTTCGCTTTCCAGCAGCAGCTCGCCCCTGCAGATCGCCAGCACCTGAACCTTAAACTGCGCGAGGCTTTCCTCAGCAAACACCGAGGTCAGTCCTCCAAGGAGTGCCTCTTGGCTTTCGGCTTCGATGAGTTTGAGCGCGGACGGATTGACGCCGCTGACCTTCACCAGTCGGGCGCACTCTGCTACGGCCCCAGGGTGCCCATTGAAGTAGGACTCAAAGTCCTCAACTCCATCGCTGCGCAGGCCATCAATATAGCGTTTGACGGCAGAGAAGTCCTCGTCCCACAGGGCGACAGGAGAATTCTCAAACAGCCTGCGGTAGCGAGTTTCGCTCTGCTGCAACGCCTCTGATGCAGTTTGCTCCAGGGGTTCCAACTCAAAAACCGAGTCCTCCAGCATCTGAGTCTCCTGCTCCGATTCTTTACTTTTCGGCACATTCGATGCGCAGCTGTATGGCTAAACCCGCTACTCCCTCAAATCCCGGCCAAGGATCTTCGACACAAGTCTTTTCGCGCCGTAGAGCCTGCGGAGAGCTTCGATGATCGCGGCGCTGTGGACGGCGATGGCTCATCCACCATCCATTTCGTCGATGTACATATAACGATTCCGGGGCTTTTGGAGGTTGCTGTCGAATTCCAAGCCCGCAGTTCCCGGATCACAGGCTCTACTCTGCGGGCGAGGGCCAGCAACGGGTCCTCGGATTTTGCTATGGCCGTGGGCCCTCCGTCGAGCAAAGCTTCGCGCACTGCCGGGTCTCCCAGCTTGGTCCCTTGGATGATTTTCCTAGCTGTTTCTGCCGGTGTTGCGCCAGAGAGTGCCGCCCGGACGAACGGATCACTCGCCCCGAGCGTTTTCTGTGCTTCCGCTTTATTCTTCCGTTACGTCGAAGAAATGATTGTAGTACACCTTCTGCGAGGGATCCTGAATGACGCCATTCTTCAGGTTGGCATAGATCGTTTTGGATGCGGCTTCCACCGAATCCACCGGCAGGAATCTTAGAATATCGCCGACCTTCCTAAAGCTTACCCGGTAATCCCTGACGTCCAGGCTCCTGTTGTCGAAATGGACATCAATGCCGCCCAGGGTTCCGGCAATGATCTGGGCAATACTCTCGATCTGATAGTTTTGTTGATCCGAGCCTATATTGAAGACCTGGTTGCCAACGATGGCGATATCCGCCTCGATACAGCGTACGTAGGCTTCGGCCGCATCCTGGACACTGAGCAGAGGACGCCATTGCTTTCCCCCGAATACCCTGATTCTGCCTTCAGAAAATGCGTTCATTGTCATGGTGTTGACCACCAGATCAAAACGCATTCTCGGCGAATAGCCGTACAGGGTGCCCATCCTCAAGATGGTCGGCGCGAAATACCCATCCCCCATCGACAAGATCGTTTTTTCTGAGGCGATCTTTGTTCGGGCATAAAGAGATACCGGCCGCAACTCCGCGTTTTCGTCGAGCAGGTCGCCGCCCAATCCGTACACACTGCATGTCGATGCGTACAGGAAGCGGTTGATGCACTGATGTTTGCAGGCCGCGGCCAGCGCCTGGGCTGCAATTACATTTGTCTCGATCGTCTCTCTTGGCCTGATCTTGGATGCCGGGTCGCCGACAATGGCTGCAAGCAAAACCACGGCATGCACTCCGTCCAATGCGCTGACACAGGTGTGGATGTTTCTCAGGTCGCCTTCGATAATCTCCAGAGCCGGAGTTTTCGGAATTTGTTCCAGGGAACGCTTTCCATAGAGGAAATTGTCCAGAATCCTCACCGTGTACCCGAGTCTCAATAACCTGGAAGTCAACACGCTGCCAAGATAGCCGGCTCCTCCTACGATCAGGATTCTCCTCGACCGGCCATTTGATGCACTGCCGATCCGGGAAGCGGAAGAGACCTGTTGCAGGTCTTGGACCGAGAATACATCCGTGATCTCGTCGTCTTTGCCCAGGACCGGAAAATAATCGACTCCTTGCAGGGTCAGATCTGCCAGAGTGTTTTGCACCACCTCATCGTTCTTTAGATCTGTCTCCTTGACGGCGTACTCGTACGAGCACGGGTGGCCTTTGATCCCATCGGCTTCGTTGACCCCACTGATAAGCAGGCGCCGCAGGTCGTTGATGGATATAGTTCCCCTATACCTGTTGTGATCGTCGAGCACGAAACCTGAATCCAGATGGCTCTTCTCGATCAGCTGAATCGCTTCCTTGATGCTGGTGTCCCCAGGGATAATCGCCGCGCTGTGTCTCATGAGGGCTTTCCTACTACAGTCAAATACTGCTCCACGTACAAGGCCAGCGCTTCCTCATAGCCATGCCGGGGTTCCCATGCGAGAAGGTGCTTTGCTTTTTCCGAGGATATGAACCGCCCTTTGAAATTTCCTTTTCGATCCTCTACAAACTCTACATTGGCTTTCTTGCCGAGAATCCGCTCCAGGGCACGCACCACCTGGAGCACGGTCACCTTTTCTTTTCCATTGAGGTTGAAGACCTCGTTCCGTCCGCGCTCATTCAGACAAGCGACATTCCCTTCCGCCAGGTCCTTCACATAAATAAACTGGCGATACTGGCTGCCGTCGCCATGAATGGTGATGGTTTCATTTTTGAGAATTCGCCGGACGAAAATAGGGGTAACCGTTTCAGAACGGGCGCGCTCGCCAAAGGGTATGCCGTACCTCATGAGGGTATATTCGACCCCGTAAAGTTTCTGATAGCCGATGCAAAACAATTCGGCGGCGATTTTTGAGCATGTATAAAGATGATCCGGGGCTTGTGCATAGGCGCGATCCTCCGTGATCATATCGTCGCCATGTGCGCTTGCCGATCCATACACCCATTCCGTGGATGCGAGCAGAACGCGCGCGGCTCCAACCCGCCGTGCCGCTTCCAAAACACACATGGTCGACTGGGAGGTATTCTCATTCGAAAACAGCGGGCTCTCGAAAAAGCGATTTACATTCGCCTCGGCCGCCAAATGAAATATCGCATCGCCGGATCGAGCTGTTTTCATCAAGCGGTCCAGATCCCTGGTATCACCGCGCACATACTCGCAGACGGGTCCATGCTGAGGGGTATCCAGGTCATAAATGCATACCTCATGGCCGTGTGCTGCCAGGGCATCCACCACATGTGAACCGATGAATCCGGATCCTCCGGTGACAATCACTCTCATGCGCATTCTCGCTCGATCACGCGCCTCGTAAAAAAATCCTACCTGCCAATCACCTTCTATCCTGCCGGCATGGCCTTGAATCGACCAGTGTTATTATCTCAAGAAAGCCGGCGGAACAAGGAGAAATCGGGTTTACCGGAATTGCTCTTAAACGAGAGGAGATTCTTCTTTCGCCCCTCCAGGGCTCTCCAGGGCTCTTCGTGTGCCATTGGTTGACCGGGGGCGGCGCTTTGCTTGCCCCCGGCTACTTTCTCATTGCCCCTCCGGGGCGTGTGCTCGACCGAAGCCTGGTAATCTGAAAAGCGCTCGCGCGCCGGAGGCGGCAAGAAAGTAGTCCCGGGCAAGCGAAGCGCCGCCCGGGGTTTAAGCGGATGCGAGCGAGAGCCCTGGAGGGGCGAGAGAAAATCATGGTAATCGCTCGTCGATGCATGGCATGAACCAGCCCATATCCACTGCTCATTTAAGCGCCTTTCGGATCTACCCAATAGTCTCCACGAGTGCATGAATTACCTGCTGTACATCTGCTGCGGTCATTCCGGAAAAGATCGGCAGGCAGATGTGTCTTGCGCACAGGTCCTCCGAGACCGGCAAGGGACCGGAAGAATATCTTTCCAACACAGGCTGTTTGTGGAGAGGCTCCTCGTATACTTCTCCCGCAAGTGAAACGCCGAATCTCTCACGCAAATGTGCTTTCAGTTCCTTGCGATCGCGACGCTCGCGCAGCACTGCAATGTATTTGTAGTAATTGCAGGTTCCTCCTGTGGGCACAGGCAGCGTGCTTACATTGTGCAGTGGCGCCAGCGCAGCGTCGTAAATACCGGCGATGTTCTGCCGCTCGGCGATCATGGCAGGGAGGCGCTCCAGGTGTCTGAGACCGATGATGGCATGCGGTTCCGACATGCGCCAGTTGTATCCCATGCGCACGTGGGCGTTCTGGGTAAAGCTGGCCTTTCCCTGATCCCGGTAGATGCGGGCCTCGTCTGCAAGCTGGCGGTGATTGGTCACGATCATGCCGCCCTCGGCGCAGGTCATGACCTTGGTCGGATAAAAGCTGAATGAACCGGCGACGCTGAACGCTCCGGCGCTGGTGCCGGAAAGGGAAGATCCGTGGGCATGAGCGGCATCCTCAATGAGCCAGATTCCCTTGCGGGCGGCGAGATCGACTAATTCAGGCATGCGCCGCGAAATCAACCCGCCAATGTGCACGACAATTGCGGCCGCAGTCTTGGGTGTCAGCTTTTTCTCGACATCCTCGGGGCGCACTGCAAACGATTCGGGATCCATGTCTACCAGAATCGGGTTGGCGCCTGCATGCACCACCGCCGCAGCAGTGGCGAAAAAGGTGTTGGTCGGCACCAGGACGTCCTTCCCCTCGACTCCAAGCGACCGGAGAATGATCTCGAGCGAACTTGTGCCGCTGTTGACGGCAACGGCGAATTCCACGCCGCAAAAGGCGGCAAACTTCTGCTCGAACTCGGTTCCATAGCGGCCGAGCGTCAACTGGCCGCTGGCCAGCACCTCCTGAATCCGCTCGGCAATCCAAAGGCGATCCTCGGGCAAGAACTGGATCTTGGCCGCGGGAACTTTGTTTTGTGGATCCTGCATGGTTCTGGCCTTCCTGTTGTGATTATTTCGAGGCAGCCACGGATGTCTAGGTTTCACCGCCGCTGCGCGCAATGAAAATCACCCCGACGATCACCAGCATGATTCCTGCCCACCGGAGTGGCGAGACTTGCTCTTTGAGGAAGATCACCGCCAGCAACGCTGCAAACCCGTATTCAATGGCAGTCATCGGCAGAGCTACGGTCACATCCGTCCAGGAAAGCGCGGCGAGAAAAAGAACGTAAAACACGGTGTTCAACATGGTTCCCAGGATCACATACCCGTTGCTCACCGTGTGCCCAAAGTAGATGAGCAGAGCCATCGGCGCGTAGTTTTCGAGGGATCCGACCTGCTGCATTCCGCGCCTCACCAAAATCTGGCCTACGGCGGCGGATGCGGCCGCGACCGTCATCGCAATCAAGACTCGAAACATGGGTATGTCCCCCCGATATCTATGGGCGAAAGTGCCTAGGATACCTCACCATCGCACGGCGCATGTTCTTCTCTGGCAACTGCCGGTTTCAACTGCGAATCCCAGCGCTTTGAAGACGCGAGCCAACCCGGTTTCTTCGGCAAGCTCGACGATGAAGTGCGAAAATTCGCACCGCAAAGAATAGTCGGTGCGGAGCCGATCGAAGCGCTCTGCTGCAGCTTCTCCGGGCATTCCTCTCAAAGCCCGCAGAGCCGCATCGTCCTGCCGGATACCATAGGCTTGAAGCACGACCGAACGCACGGCATCCTGTCCACGCGCTCCGGCTTCAGGTCGCAGCCGCCGAGGGGGAGGGAACACCTGCCGGCTATCCCATGTCTTCTGGGT
>JBGQNR010000263.1:0-8662 GCA_041501225.1 Acidobacteriota bacterium | reverse complement strand
CAGACCCAGTACATTGGCGATTTCGTGCGGATCAATGATCACCGTGGTGGTTCCGCGCGGCACCACCGCGCGGGCGAATTAATTGGGCGGAATAATGCTTCGTTAGATGTGGACGTGCGCATCGATGAAGCCGGGGCAGACATAGCGCCCGCCCAGATCGATCACCTTATGGGCAGAATAGCCTTTGCCTATACCTGCAATGCGGCCATCGGCCAACGCGATGTCTGCCGGGTAGGATTCCCCGGTATAGACGTTTACCAGGCGCGCATGGGTCAGCAGGATTTCGGCAGGTTCCTCCCCGCGTGCCAGCTTGATGATCTGAGCCAGTTCCATGGCGTGCCCCGATCTGTTTACCGTCCGCCATTTTCGTGAATGCTTAACAGGCATTGTTATCCGAGCGCCACCGCAGGAACAAGCCAAAAGTGGTGCGCGGCGTCAATTGGTTTCATGCGCTTCGTGGCAAGAGCTTTTTGGCCCTGTGCCGAAGATTGGCGCATTTTTCAAGGATCTGATAGATTTAGGCTCCATCAGGCGCACAATCAGATTGCGCGTTCATCCATCTCAAGGTTTCCAAGATCCAATGGAGATGCCGGGTGGGTGGAAGGCAAGGGGGGTGGTTTTGGCTAACAAAAAGAAAATCCGATGGTCGCAAGCGTGGGGCGAAGCGCGCCGCTTGATATCAGAGCATCGCGGCCGTCTGGCGCTCGGTCTAACCCTCATGCTGATCAGCCGGCTGGCAGGATTGGTTTTGCCGGCATGCTCGAAGTATCTGATTGATGATGTGATCGGAAAACAGCGCCACGACCTCCTTCCTCTGCTGGCTCTGGCCGCAGGCGCGGCTACCCTGGTTGATGCGGTCACTTCTTTCGCCCTTTCCCAGGTCCTCGGTGTTGCCGCGCAGCGCGCCATTACCGACATGCGGCGCAGCGTCGAGGCCCACGTCGTGCGGCTTCCGGTGCAATATTTCGATTCCACCCAGACCGGCGTGCTCATCTCGCGCATCATGACCGACGCGGAAGGAATCCGGAACCTCGTGGGTACGGGACTGGTGCAGTTATCGGGTTCCATCGTTACCGGAGTGTTGGCTTTGGGGGTGCTGTTCTACCTTAACTGGAAACTGACCCTGGTGACCCTCGTGGTTCTCTCTGCTTTCGGCGGCATCATGGCCGTGGCTTTCAAGACTTTGCGTCCGCTGTTTCGTGAGCGCGGGCAAATCAATGCCGAGGTCACCGGCAGGCTGGCAGAATCCTTGGGGGGCATCCGCATCGTCAAGTCCTATACCGCCGAAAAGCGCGAGCAGATTGTGTTCACGCACGGCGTGCACCGGCTGTTCCGGAATGTGGCCAAATCCGTGACCGGGATTTCGGCCACGGGAGCAGCTTCCAGTGTGATTGTCGGAGTCATTGGAGTCATTGTGATGTTAATTGGCGGGCGCGCGATTCTGGCGGGGAACATGACGCTCGGCGATCTTTTCATGTACATATTTTTCACGGGCCTGGTGGCCATGCCGCTCGTGCAGATCGCTTCGATCGGCACTCAGATCACCGAGGCGTTTGCCGGACTCGACCGCATTCATGAAATCAAGCGCGTGGCCACCGAAGACCAGGATGATACCACCCGTTTGCCGTTGTCGGCAGTGCGCGGTGACATCGCCTTCGAAAATGTCAGCTTTGCTTACAACCCGGGCGTTCCGGTCCTGAAGAACATTTCCTTTCATGCACCGGCGGGCTCGACGACCGCCATGGTCGGTTCGAGCGGCTCCGGCAAAAGCACGCTCATTGGCCTGGTAATGGCGTTCCACCGCCCTCTCAGCGGCCGGCTGATTGTCGATGGCGTCGATCTGGCATCGGTGCGATTGCGTGAATACCGGATGCACCTTGGTGTGGTCATGCAGGAAAACTTCCTCTTCGACGGCACGATCACCGACAACATTCGGTTCTCCCGGCCCGGAGCGACGAGAGCAGATATCCACGAGGCGGCGCGCATCGCTCACTGCGACGAGTTTATCGAAGGATTCGAGAAAAAGTACGACACGGTGGTCGGCGAACGAGGCATCAAGTTGTCCGGCGGCCAGCGGCAGCGGATCGGGATCGCGCGCGCGATCCTGGCGGACCCTCGCATTCTGATTCTCGACGAAGCGACGTCCAGCCTCGACAGCGAAAGCGAGATGATGATCCAGGATGGTTTGAAACGCCTGCGGCATGGCCGCACTACCTTTGTGATAGCTCACCGGCTGTCAACGATCCGCAGCGCCAATCAGATCCTCGTGTTGGAGCGCGGAGAGATTGTCGAGAGCGGTACTCATGCCGAGTTGCTCGCGGCCAATGGCCGCTATCGCCAGCTTTACGACAAGCAATACCATTTCGAGAGCGATAAATTCATCAATCCAGGCGAGGATTTCACTCCTGAGCTGCCGAAGGCCGAGGTTGCACGTCCCGCAGATGCCACGGTCAGGATGCCCCCTTTGTAGGCAGCGCCGCGATTCTAACGGACGGTGAAAGCCGCCGGCTCGAGATCCTGATTGTGGCGCACCTGGGTCACGGCAAAATTCCACTCGGTGATGAACGGCCGATCCGAGCTGTCATAGGTCAGGACTAGCTTATAGGCGTGAGGGACGCTTACGCCCTCGCTGGTCTGAAAATCCGCGAACTCCTCCCTCAGCCTCCAATAAGAATCCGCCTGCCTTGCCGACTCATCAATATTGCGCGCCAAAAAGGGCTGGACCTTAAGCTGGTATAAAGACAGCACGTGTCGAAACGTATCCAATTCAAAATACAGGAAAATGTCCCAATTCCCGGAGCTCCGGGGTTGAATGCGCACTTCGTGGAGCTGTCTGCCGGCAAAATCTCGCATGCTGTCGTCACTTCTGTGAAACTTCCCGGCGGCAGGGAAGTCTAAAATGCTCGGGGCGTATCATGGCACTAAGCCCGCCGGCACGCGAAATAGATCTGTTCGGCATTGTACCTCCGTTGGCAGGCAGTGGTGCGCGCTTTCTTGATCTTCACTGCGATTCAGACAGTGACAAGCCCCGAAAGGGGCGGCATAGCTATAGCCCAGGGCTTGCGCCCTGGGCTGTCGCTGCTGGACCCCTTCGGGGTCAAACAGCAACTGCGTCAGCTCCGCCAGCATTTCGGGACTTGTCGTCGGTGGCAGTGTCTGGATCGCAGTGATCTTCACCAAGAAATGACCAGATAGTGGGTTGTGTTATACTCTCGGGTTTAAATGCGCGCTCTCTCTGAAGGTTGCAGGGCATGCGGATTTCCCTAGTGAAGATGGATGCGCACGGATCCGCCGGGTTTTTGCATTTTGACTCGGCATAGGAATGCACATTTCGTCAGTCCCGGTCAGAAATGCAATAGGTGGTCCTCTCTATGCCGGAGAAAGAGCTTTTGACAAAGCTGGAATGATTAGCCATGAGGAATAAGTTCGCGATCGTTGCGATCCTGATCATCGCCACATCTTCACTGGTCGTGGGCTTGGTCGGGGGAAGATCCGCCGTTCGAGCCCCGCAGGCAAGCACCGACCGTTTCATTGACAGTCTCACCGAGGCCAGCGACGTCATTCAGCGCAACCACGTCGACAGTGTCAAGGAGGACCGGCTTTTTTACAGCGCCATCAGGGTAATGCTGCACACTCTGGATCCGCATTCCAGCTTTTTCGATCCCAAGGAATTCGCCCGGCTGAGAGAAGAGGAGCACAGCACCTATTACGGTCTGGGGATCACTGTGCGTCGCCTGAAGCCCGATAGCGGCCGTTCCGTGGTCATAGAGCCGCCGGTGGCCGGATCTCCAGCGGAACGTTTGGGGATCCGTGCAGGGGATGTCCTCACCCATATCGGGAGAGAGCCTATCGATAATCTGACCCCCGAGGAAATCATGGACCGATTGCGGGGAGCGCGCGGTACCTGGGTGACCATTACGCTGGAACGTCCAGGGATCCCCAATCCCCTGCAGTTCAGGGTGGAACGCGATGAGATTCCGATTGCCACGGTCCCGTTTGCATTCGAAGTTAAACCAGGGGTCGGCTACATCAAGATCGAACGCTTTTCCGAATCGACTGTGGAAGAACTGAAACAGAAACTGGAAAGTCTCAATGCCGCCAAGCTCGTCGGCCTGATCCTGGATCTAAGGAATAATCCCGGCGGTCTGCTCAGTCCGGCTATCGATGTCGTCGACCTTTTCCTGCCGCGCGGTCAGATAATCGTATCCACTAAAGGGCGCGCGCGCGGTTCCGATCACCTCTATCGGACAGTGAGCTTGAAAAAAACTCATGTTCCCCTGGTGGTCCTGATCAACAAACACAGTGCCAGTGCCTCCGAGATTGTGGCGGGTGCGCTCCAGGATCATGACCGCGCTCTGATCGTCGGAGAAACCAGCTTCGGCAAGGGATTGGTCCAGTCGGTCTACAGGCTGGGCGGTGACACCGGGATGGCCTTGACCACCGCCAGGTATTACACACCGAGTGGACGTCAGATTCAGCGCGACTACTCCGGCGCCGCCCTCGAGTATTTTTATCAGGGCGGGGGATCGGCAACTGACGGCAAACCGCGGGAAGCCAGAAAAACCGACAGTGGGCGCCTAGTGCTGGGAGGAGGAGGGATTACGCCGGACATCGAGGAACCGGCCAGAGAACCCAATCGATTTGAAGCACTGCTGACCTCAAAACAGGCATTTTTTGAATATGCGCGCCGCCTGACCTTGGGGCAGGTGGCGGCAGCCAGTCACTTTATCATGCCTTTGAAAAAAGAGGAAATCGGCCCAAGCCCGGCCATGAAAGGCAGACCGAAACCGCAGTTGGAGATTACCGATGCGATTTTGGAGGACTTCAAGGGATTCCTGCAAAACAAGGGCATTGGATTCCGGCCGGAGGACATCCGGGAAAATTTGGATTTCATCAAGCGCGGGATTCAGCAGGAAGTCTATACGATTTCCTTTGGGCGGCAGGAAGGGCTCAGGGTCGCCATTCAATCCGATAACCAGGTGAGGAGAGCCTTGGAAGCTTTGCCGGAGGCCAAATCACTGATGACCACCGGCCATTTAGTCCTGCCCGCTCCACGTCCGGCCTTCCGGTGAGTCGAGCCGGCGGGCTCGGAGGCGAGACCAATTCGGCGTTCCGTTTCCGCGTGTTTCGTGCGAGAATCGCGCTATCATTGCCATACGGAATTACGGAACGATGTACTGAAGGAGCGGATCCTGATGAAATACTTTGCCGCGTTTTTGCCCATGAGAGATCTGGAAAAGAGCCAGGAATTGCGCACAGCCCACGTGGAATTCCTCGACCAAAAATCGCAGGAGGGGAAAATCTTCGCGCGCGGCCGGTTTGCGGACGGCGCAGGAGGGCTGATCGTTTACAGAGCGGATTCGTTAGAGGAAGCGAAAAAAATTGCGTCGAGCGACCCCTATGTCATGCACGGGGCGCGATCCCTGGAGTTGCACGAATGGGATATGAAGGTTGTCGGATAGGCGACAATCTCTCCCCAAAGGGCGCTCTATCCCGGTAGAGCGCCCCTGCAAGAACAGATTCTCATCCGATGAGTGCGGACTTCAGTCCCTGAGGATTTGCCTGCGTCCCTTCTCCCTGCTTCATGAGTGGAGTTGCTAACGTCCGCCTGCCGGCAAATGCTGCTCCAAAAATCCATACCTGAGAGTGTCGAGGTGAATGCCGCTGATACCGTGGCGCCGGTTCGGGTACTCCATGAAGCTGAACTGCTTGTTGAGATCGATAAGCTTGTTGATCATCCGTTGTGTCCCCTGGAAATGGACGTTGTCGTCACCGGTGCCGTGAATGATCAGCAACTTGCCCTCGAGGCCCTGCGCAAAGGCAATGGGTGATCCACTCCTGTAACCTTCCGGGTTTTCCTGCGGCAGCCCCATATAACGTTCCTGATAAATCGAATCGTAGAGCGTCTGGTCCGGAACCGGCGCCCCGGCGACCCCGACCTTGTAGAGTTCCGGCGACCGGAACATAAGATTAAGCGTCATGGAACCGCCTCCGCTCCACCCAAAGACGCCTACGCGAGTCAGATCTACATAGGAGTGGGACGCGGCCAGCGCGCGTAGAGCTGCAGCCTGTTCCTTCGAGGCGAGGACTCCCACGGAACCATAGATTACCTTGCGCCATGCGTGCCCTTTGGGAGCCGGCGTGCCGCGATTGTCGAAGCTTGCGATGAGGTAACCATCGTCGGCCAATGCCGTGTACAGAATTCTCGTCGTGCCTCCCCAACTGTCGTTGACCGTGGTCGAGGCCGGCTCGCCGTAGACATATACGATGATCGGGTATTTTTTCGAAGGGTCAAACTTGCCTGGCCTGATTAACCAGCCGTCGATCTTGACGCCCTCGCCAATATCGACCTGGAACATTTCGGTGCGGCCGGCGAGCATCGGCGCTACTTTTGCCTTGAGGTCTGCGTTGTCCTGGAACACGCGCACGGTCTGGTGCTCCGGCAGCCGGATCAGTTCCGAGACACCCGGCGAATCAAACTTCGAATAGCTATGGAAGGCCCAGCGGCAATCCGGAGAGATGTTGTAGGTATGCGTCCCGGGGGCATTGGCCGGTGTCATGCGTTCGCTCTTGCCGCTGCCGTCGATGCGCGAGCGGTACAGATACCTCTGGGTGGCGTTTTCCGGCGACGCGATGTAATAGAGCCAACCGCCTGCTTCATCGACCGCTGATATGGAAACAAGGTCGAACGCCCCTGTCGTAATGAGGCGCGCTTCGCCGTCGCGTGAGACCGCATAGGCGTGGCGCCAGCCATCGCGCTCACTGGTGAACAGCAGGCGCTTGCCCTTTTCGAGCCAGATAAACTCCCGGTTGTAGTCGACCCAGGCCTCATCCTGATCGCGGAACATCTGGCGCACGTCCCCCGTGTCGGCGTTAGCCAGCAGCAGATTGTTGGTGTTCTGGAGCCGGTTCAAGTGCTGCAGGATCACTTCCCGCGAGTTTGCCGCCCAATCCATGCGGGCGATGTAGGTGTTGCGCGGATCCCCCGGCGTTTTGATCCAGCGTGTCGGCCCGCCGGCAGCGCTGACCACGCCGATGCGCACCGCAGAGTTGGTCTGCCCGGCCTTCGGGTAAGGGTATGTGGTGATGACCGGATACAGGGTGGCCGTGTAATTGATGAGAGCGAATTCCGGGACTCCGCTCTGGTCGAATTGAAAATAGGCGATCCTTTGCCCGTCCGGACTCCATTGAAATGCGTCGCGCAGAGAAAGCTCCTCCTCGTAGACCCAATCGGATGTGCCATTGATTATGTTGGGCGAACCGTCCGAGGTAAGCTGTTTGATCGCGCCGCTACGAATGTCCTCGACATAGAGGTTGTTCTCCCGCACGTATGCGGCGCGCGTGCCGTCGGGTGACAGCTTGGCATAGAGTAGGCCGGCGGTTGCATTCCCGCCGAGCTTGTGCCACGAATTGTCGGTCTTGTCGAGAACCCAATAGTCGTATGCCGTTTTGCGGATCATGGTTGGGCGCCCGTTGGTCGCGAACAGCATATGATTGCCGTCGGTGGCGGAGGTGTTTTCGCTGAACGGCAGCGGCTTGCCGAGCTGCGGCGGGGTCAGCTGCTCCGCCGTCATCAGCACTTCGCGCCGGCCCGTCGCGGCGTCGTAGCGCACGATCTCGCTGGCGCCACCCGCATTCCGTTCCGTGCTCGTATAGGCCTGTCCGCCATCGATCCAGCGCCCGCCTGCTCCTGCGCCTCCGCGGCCGCCGCCGAATTCCGACGAGCTGATGCGACGCAGCATGTCCTGCATATTCTGGGAGAGCTGCGCTGCGGCCGGTAGGGAGGAGAGCAGCATCAACACCGCAGAGATCATTGTCCGCCTGATTGCATGAGTGCACATAAAGGGCTCCTGATCGAGATGAGCGCCCTGGAATCTTTCGACAGGGCAGCAACCAATAGATTTTCAAAACTGTCTGGGCCAACCTATACCTTTTTTACCTCTCGTAGCAAGGCCCCCTCGAGTTTTTCTGAAGAATTTCATAAAAACAGAAGCAGCCACATAGAATACGAATGTTTTTTTTAGTGTTCTTCGTGTTATTCGTTGCAGCTTTTTTGTAACATAGAGTTTCGCTTGAGGGTGTAATGAGTTTGAGTTTAGTGCAGCGCATTCTGGAGTGGATCTTCCTCATCCCGGCCGTCGGCGGTTCGGTGTACGCGATTCTGTGTCTGCTGGCCGTGATCAGGCTGCGAACGCGCGGGAAGCGGCCGTCCAGGCATTCCTTTTCCTCCTGGCCCCCGGTAACAGTCCTGAAGCCCATTTATGGTCTCGAAAAAAACTTGAAGGAGAACCTGCGCAGCATTTGCACCCAGGATTACCCGGACTACCAGGTGGTGTTCTCCGTGCAGCGACGTGACGATCCTGCGATCCCGCTATTGCGCGAGATTGAGCAGGAGTTTGGCAGCTCGAAGGTTCTCGTGGCGATCGAGGAATGCCGGGCGGGTACCAATGGCAAAGTCAATAACATGATTGGCGGCCTGAAACACGCACGCCACGACATCCTGGTAATCGGCGACAGCGACATACTTTTGAAACCCGACTACCTCAAGACCATTGTCGCCCCTCTGGCGGATCCAGATGTGGGATTTGTCTGCACCCTGTACAAGGCGGCCTTCGCCGACAAGTGGTATGAGAAAGTAGAACTGCTGACATTGAATGCAGAT
>JBGQNR010000262.1:0-8664 GCA_041501225.1 Acidobacteriota bacterium | reverse complement strand
GGTCTGAACCCCGGGCGGTCAAACGGAGACCCAAGAATTATCGTCGGCTCACCAAACCGCGTCATCTTGTGGGAAATCTGCCCCACAGGAATCGCGGAAGATGAAATCATTATCTAAGCGCCATTCAGGCCTGACCCCAATTCCCAATTCCCGAGTTGCCCACCACGGCACTCTCAGGAAACCGCTAGGAACGCTTCTGGTCCCTCCTCAAATCCCACCGGACCTTTTGATTTGTAGATCATATTAAACCACCTATAATATTATTCTCATCGGGCCTCCGGGATCGGGCAAGACCATGCAGAAGCGTTTGGCGGACGATTTGGAAATCGAATGGACTGATGCGCTGTGGCATGCCTGCTTGTCGGGCATCATTCCATCAATCCGTTTATTTCTTCGAACCCCTGATGCGAGTTTTCGCTTTACTGTGCGGTCGTAGCCATGGGTTTCTCTTTAGCCGCTGGCGGCTATTTTAGCAGCTAAAGGGAAAGACCGGTGCGGTTGTTTTGATTTGGGCGAACTCCGCGACGGAGGGGGATGATCGTGCCTGCGCGACGTTTGGCGTCAGGCAGCCTCGACCGGTTCGTAATGCAGGACCAGCAACTGTTTTGCGCGCAGGGCCACGCTGGCAAAAGCACGGCCGTCGTTATCGGTGAACTCAACCTCAAACACATCTGGAGCCAGCAGCTCCACGACGGTCCCGACTTGCCCGCGCTGAAGCTTGCTCTCAGGCAGATCTTCGGTCAACGCCACGACATCAAGAAGTTTGATTCCGGTGCTCATTTGGGTTCCCGCCTCTAAAGCACGTAGCAGCTGGTCAGTCTTGGAAAGTCCTCACCCTGACGGAGGATCCAAGCGCTACGGATGGTTGCCTGACCGGCCGGCCCACTTGCCATAAAGTCTATCACATACCGCATTCCATATTCATCGTGTTCGGCAGCAACCGCATCATTGTCGCGAACTGCCGCCAGCAGTGCTTCGCGAAGATAATGCGCATCATCCACGGTCAACCCGAGCGAGGCAGCAAAAACACGAGATTTATGGCAGCCCCGTCGATGGTCGGGACTTAAACAGTAATTCCGCAGCTTATGGATATCCACGACTGCACGCTCAGGATTTGGCAACTTCACAGGGGCACTCGCTCCGCATCGTTTTTTCTTTAGCCGTCGGCCGATATTCTAGCAGGTAAAGAGAAAGACGGATCGCTTTGTTTCTGCTCTTGGAAAGTGCGGGTCAGGCCTGGAACATTTACTTTTTAGTCTGGAAGTTGACCTCATTCGCGAACCCAAAAGTAAATTTTCCAGGCCTGACCCCAATTCGGGCTTACAGCCCTTATTTATTCCTTCCCTTAAGTGTTCCTGGGGTGTTCCTGGGGCATCGCCCCAGGATCGCAGAAGTCATAGAAGGTTGATGGCTGTTGGCTCAACCCATATTGCCTGTTGCCGGATCGCTCAGTAGGTCAGGCCGAAGCCGTATTTGAAGAGCGGATCGTATCGGGCGTCCCCGACATTGATTGGGATCTGTAACATCGAGCGCGGCCAGGAATGGGATAGCTTTCCTGTGGGTTTGTAATCGCCGAAAAGAACATCCGCAACCCCCTGGCCCTCCGTTCCCGGCAACCACGCAGCAATAAATGCATCGCACTTTCCAAGTACCTGGTCGATGATCAGCGGCCTGCCGGACAGCAAAACCACAACAACCGGCATTCCCTGTTGTTTCATATTGCCGATCGCCGCAACGTCTTCGGGCGCCATGGTCAGGTCGCTCCTGTCGCCGAACATTTCGGCGTAAGGGGTCTCGCCTACTACCACGACCCCAATGTCGGCTCCTGCAGCCCCGCTGCCATCCTTTGCGTATGTTACCTGCGTGCTCCTTGAGACCGTGTTCTTAATTGCCTGCAGAATGGTGGTCCCGCCGGGGGTGACGTTGCCGCTCTGGCCCTGCCATGTGATGGTCCAGCCTCCGCACTGGTTGCCGATATCGTCGGCGCTTTTGCCTCCGACATGAATGCGTTTGAGCTGCTTTAACATCGGCAACGCTTTGTTTTCATTTTTGAGGAGAACAACCGACTGGCGCACACATTCGCGGGCAACCTGGCGGTGTTCCGCGGAGCCGAAGCTCTTCCAAAGGCTTCTGTCGGCCAACGCGGACCTGGTTTTATCCATTAATCCCATAGCGAATTTGACACGCAGGATGCGCTTTACCGCGTCATCGATGCGAGCCATGGGAACCTTTCCCTCGTTCACCAGTGATTTTAAAGTTTCGAAAAACTCGGCATAGCGATCCGGAACCATCACCATGTCCATGCCTGCGTTGATCGATCGTTCTATCTGGCTTTTGTAATCCCCCGGCAGGTCGTTCAGCGCGGCGTAGTCCGAGATCAGGAAGCCTTCGAATTTCATTTCCTCTTTGAGGATTTTGGTCATCAACTCCCGGCTGCCGGAACATTTCACTCCATTCCAGCTGTTATAGGAAGGCATGATCGATCCCACGCCGGCCTTCACGGTCGAGACATAACCCTGCATATGAATTTCCCGGAGGGATTTTTCATCCAGGCGCATGTCTCCACGGTCGAGGGGGAAACGCTCGTCCGATCCTTTCTTTTTCGGCACACCCGTTCCCCATGTCGTGCCGCCGTCCCCGACGAAATGCTTCGCACATGCAAGCACGTCCAGCGGATTGCTTAGATCAACACCCTGGAACCCGCGCACGGCAGCTTCTCCCAGCATTTTTGCCAGTTCCGGTGCTTCTCCATACCCTTCATAGGTTCGGCCCCATCTTTCATCGCGCGGAACTGTCACACAGGGAGAAAAGGTCCAATTGATCCCTGTTGCCCGGACTTCCTCCGCCGTGATCCGGGCCGCTTTTTCGACCAGGGCGGGATTTCGGGTGCAGCCCAGGCCGATGTTGTGAGGGAAAATTACCGCTCCGAGAACGTTGTTATGCCCGTGGACCGCGTCCACACCATAGAGAAGCGGTGTGGCCAGCCTGGTCCTCAAAGCCTCGGACTGGTAGCGGTCGTACATGTCCGTCCAGGCCTGCAGGCTGTTGCCTTCCTTTGGATCCGAATTGCCGCCGCTGAGGAGAGAACCTAGGAAATATTTCCGGATATCCCCTATGTCCTTGAGTTTATCCTGCTCCACCTGTGTCATCTGCCCGATCTTCTCCTCGAGTGTCATCTTCGAAAGCAAAGCCTGGATACTTGAGTCATAGGAAGAGAGCGGCTTCCGCGCAGGTCGTTCTGCCGATTCCAGGGAGAGGTGCAACCCAATACACAAAGCAAGCACAGCAGTCAAATGTCCTGATGATTTCGCAGATCTCATTTTTTATGCCTCTAGTGAACGAGCCGAATATACAACCTCGAATGCAGAGCATTCAGCAACAGGCGCACGGCAAACCTCCGTTTTCAAAAAGAAAGCCAATAAGGGGAGACACCTACTCATACCAGAAAGCTCCGCGTGCCGCATGCAAATTCGGGAAGGAACGTCTCACCGCCGATTGTTCTCTGTTGTGTCTGCGCCATCTGCGCCTCTGCGGTTAGTTTTCATTTTTCAGGGAAACCCTGTCCGAAAAAAGGTGGACAGGCGGGCTTTTGTGGTCTATACAACACCTGTAAGGACCAATCAAACAGGATGGAACACCCTTCGGAATAAGACCGTTACCGGCTTTGTTGACCGCGGCGGAAGTACTCCCGACATGCTTCAGCGCATTCATGAACTTGACCTCAATTCCCCGGGCAGCGCTGAGCACGAATTCCGACGAAGCTGCCCAGCTCAGAGGAGTGGCTCGCTGCCTGGCAAGGTTTCCTGGACCTGGCCGTGGAATCATGAGAGCAGCGAGGATTCGTAGACAGACAAGGGCCTGTCCGGAACTCGCCGAAGCGGGTTGCGGAACGCCTTCATAGCCCGGCTCCGATGTTGGACGCAAGATCGAGATGTCGCAGATGCAGCAATTGCCGATTTCCGGCAGGAACCGCAATTTCCAGATGCTGTGGAACCTGATTCCGGGTGCCACCCCTGTAACACGGGAACACTCGGAATTCTTCAATGCCCAGGATTCCATGGCGACCAGGGTCAATGGACAGGGCCGGTATGCCAACAACGTACAGATCGAAGGAGTGGACAACAATCAGCGCACCGGGCTGCTCACGGTGCTGATCCCTCCCATTGAGGCGCTCCAAACCGTCGATGTGACCACCAGCAACTATGATGCCGAGCTCGGCCGCGCAGGCGGCGCAGTCACAAACGTCGTTCTGAAATCGGGGACCAATGACTTTCATGGAAGCGCATACGAATTCAACCGGGTCAACTACCTCTTTGCGCGCAATTACTTCTCTGCGACGCCGGCGCCGCACACGGTTTTCAACCAGTTTGGCGCCACCTTCGGCGGCCCGATCAGAAAAGACAAAACTTTCTTCTTCGCAGACTTCATGTTGATCCGCAGCCGCGTGGGCAATTTCAACCAGTGGACGGTTCCGACGATGGCCTTCCGCTCCGGAGACCTGAGCGCAGCGTTATCGATCATCTATGATCCCGCGACCGGCACTCCGGACGGGAAAAACAGGACGCCTTTCCCGAACAACCGGATTCCCGACTACCGGATCAGCCCCATCAGAAAACGCATTCTCGCCTTGATTCCGCCGCCCACCCAACCCGGGTTGACAAACAACTGGCAAGGCCCGACGGTTCTCTCCAAGGATACGAATGCCTTTGATGCCAAGGTCGATCACCGGCTGGGCCAATGGGACAACCTGTCGGTCCGCTACGATTATTCGCGTCCGAGAGTCTTCGACCCGGGGGCATACGGAAACCTCGCCGGAGGGCCGAGGAGCGGTGGATTCGCGGGCGAGGGCATCCAGAGAGCCCAGAGTGGTGCGATCAACTACACCCATATTTTCAGCCCGAAGTTCATTGCGGATTTCCGCTTCGGCGTGATGCGCTATCGCAACGACGCCAAGAACCAGGACAACGGATCTACGGCATCCGATCAGATTGGCATCAAAGGAGTCAACCTGGACTGGTTCACGAGCGGGCTCACCGGCATCGATATCAGCGGATTCGGCAGTCCCCTCGTCGGTTTCTCCCCCAGCCTGCCCTGGATCCGCGCTGAAACGAATTTCGACTTTGTCAGCAACTGGACCCGGATCAGGGGCAATCACACCATCAAGTGGGGCGTGGATTTCAGACGCAACCGCGACGATCTGCTGCAGACTCAGACCTATTCTCCACGCGGACTATGGAGGTTCAGGGAGGGCCAGACGCAATTGAACGGCGATCCCAAGATCAGCCTCGGGAATTCGTTCGCATCCTACCTGCTGGATCTTCCCAACGACTACGGGCGGGATTTGCCGGGTATCTTCCCCACATTCCGGCAGTCGCAGCTTTTCACTTATATCCAGGACAAATGGCAGGTCGGCCCCAAACTGACGGTGGACCTGGGCGTGAGGCATGAGATCTACTTCGCGCCGACACCGGCCCAGCGGGCAGGATTCTCGAATTACGACCCCAATACCAACAGTCTCATTCTTTCGGGCGTAGGCAGCAATCCCGACAACCTCGGGATCAACACACCTCTCAAGAATTTTGCTCCTCGGCTCGGAATTGCCTATCGGTTCACGGATAAGATGGTCATTCGGGCAGCGTTCGGACTGGCTTTCGACCCTGCATATCCCGACGACAAGTGGGCTTTCAACTACCCGGTCAAGCAGAACAACGCGTTCAACGCAGCCAACTCCTATGTCACAGCGGGCAGCATGGTGGCCGGATTCCCGGCACCCCCTGCCCGTGGCCATTCCCGACAGCGGCGTCATCCAGAACGCTCCGAACCAGAACTACATCTACCTCCCGTCGGATCTGCGCCAGGGGTATCTCGAGACCTGGAACATTGCCATCCAGCGGCAGCTGCCGGGGAACTTTGCGTTCGAAGCGGCCTATGTGGGAAACCACACGGTAGGCACTCTGAACCAGGTGAATATCAATGCCGGCCAAGTGCCGGGCCTGGGTTCGAACGGGCAGCCGCTCAAGATCAAATACGGTCTGACCGGTTCGGTGACAAAGTGGACCCGCTTCAGCGTGAGATACAACGGGCTGCAGGTGAAGCTGGACCGGAGGTATGCCAACGGTCTTGGAATTACCACCTCGTACACGTTCGGCAAGGCGTTGGACTATGCCACGGACAACGGCGGCCTGGGCATCCCCATCAACTTCAGCATGAATCGCGGTCGTTCCAGTCAGGACCGTACGCACATGTACGTGCAGAGCTTCATTTATGAGTTGCCGGTTGGCATCGGGAAGCGGTGGCTGTCCTCCGGCTGGGCCGGGAAGTTGCTCGGCGGGTGGCAGTTCAACGGAGCTTTCTCCGCCTATTCAGGCACTCCGATGACGTTCACCTACAGTACCTCCGGGCTGAATGCCCCCGGAAACAACCAGAGGGCAAACATCAACGGGACGCCGGTCGTCATCGGCGACATCGGGCCGGGAAGACAGTGGCTCGACAAGAGCGTATTCTCGATTCCCGCAACCGCCACATTCGGCAACGCGGGGCGGAACACGTTCAGCGGCCCGGGCTACTGGAATCTGGACATGTCGCTGATCAAGAGGTTCTTCCTGTCGGAGCGGTTCAATGCAGAGCTGAGGCTGGAGACTTTCAACCTCACCAACACACCGCACTTCAACAATCCGAGTTCCGCGCTGGAAAACACTGCGTTCGGACAGGTCACCAGCGCGTTCGGCGAGCGACAAGTCCAACTCGGCTTCAAGCTCGTCTTCTGATGTGAGCATCGAAAGCTCTGCCGCAGAGCCACGCGGAGAGCGCAGAGGGCGCGGAGAAAGACAACACTCTGCGTTCTCTGCGCTCTCCGCGTGCTCCGCGGCAAGCCCGTGTCTTGACCACTGCAATCAGGCTGCCGGTGGCAGCACTGGAGGAAACCTCATGAGCAACTCAATCGATCGTCGAGATTTCGTGAAGCAGGCCGCAACGGCAGGCATCGGGTTCGGCCTTGCCGGCTTTGCCGCTCCCCGCGAGTCGGCGGCCGCGCAGGCTGTGCCCCGTCGAATCGCCGCTAATGACAAGATCGCCATCGCTGTCATCGGCACAAACGGCCGTGGGATTGCCCACATCAACTGCTTGACAGGCTTGCCCGGGGCCGAGGTCGCCTATGTTTGCGATGTGGACGACCGCGCTATCGCGAAGGGGATCAAGGCGGTACTGAAGCAGCAGAAGACGGAGCCCAAAGGCCTCAAGGATTTTCGCAAGGCCCTGGAGGACAAATCGCTGGATGCCGTGACCATCGCCACACCCGACCACTGGCACGCACCGATGTCCATCATGGCCCTGGCGGCCGGCAAACATGTTTTTGTCGAGAAGCCGTGCAGCCACAATTGCCACGAAGGCGAACTGCTGATCCAAGCGGTCCTCAAGAGCAAAAAGGTCCTGCAGATGGGAAACCAGCGCCGCTCGTTCCCCAACATGCAGCAGGCGATGAAGGAGATCCACGAGGGGATTATCGGGAAAGCCTATTTCGGGCGCACCTGGTACGTCAACAACCGAATCTCGATTGGACGCGGCAAATCCGGCCCGGTACCCACGTGGCTGGATTATGAATTATGGCAGGGACCGGCGCCGCGGCGCCCGTTTCGCGACAACCTGATCCACTACAACTGGCATTGGTTTTGGCACTGGGGAACCGGCGAAGCGCTCAACAACGGCACGCACGAAGTGGATGTCTGCCGCTGGGCGCTGGGCGTGGACTGGCCCATTCGCGTTACCTCCAACGGCGGCCGCTACCACTTCCAGGACGACTGGGAGACGCCCGACACCCAGGTAATCAGCTGGGATTATGCAGACGGCAAGACCATCTCCTGGGAGGGTCGAAGCTGCAACGACCAACCCGTGGAAGGCCTCGGCCGCGGCACCATGGTCTACGGCACCGAAGGCGCTGTCCTGCTGGACGGCAACAGCTACACCGTCTATGACAAGAAGAACAAGGTGGTCAAAGCGGTGAAGGAGAAAGCCGAGGCAGATCCCACAGACACCTTGAGCGCCACCGGCCTGAGGCTGGACCAATTGCATCTATTGAATTTCCTCGATGCCGTCCGCGGTGTGCAACAGCCCACTGCGCCCGTCGAGGAGGCCCATAAGAGCGTCGCCATGCTCCATCTGGGCAACATCGCCTGGCGCGTCGGCCGCGAACTCCACTGCGACCCGGCGAACGGCCACATCAAGAACGATCCCGAGGCGATGAAGCTCTGGCGTCGCGATTATGAGCGGGGTTGGGAGCCGAAAGTCTGAGGAGATTACAGCGACGCTGTCAATGCCGCCCGCGCCTTTCGCCTCCATCATTGACGATCGCCATTGCTGCTTCGAGAACAAACAGCAAGTAGGCTCCGGCCGCCGAAAATGTCTCAAAACTCATACGCCGGTTGACATGCCAGCGTTTTCAGCCCTGGAAGGGCTGAAGACAGTAGCCCCGGGCAAGCGAAGCGCAGCCCGGGGTTTATTGGAATCTGATCAAGAGCCCTGGAGGGGCGACAGAAAGCATCTGAAATTGAAGGACTTCCGTCGCCCCTTATAGTTGTTCCGCACCTGATTTTCAGGTGCGGAACATTCCCCAGCATTGTCCAAACCCGGGAGTGCAATTTTTCGAGATTGCTCTTTGTTCCGTTGTTG
>JBGQNR010000261.1:0-8676 GCA_041501225.1 Acidobacteriota bacterium | reverse complement strand
CTCCATAGACGAGTTCCGTCAGCTTAACCTTCATGAATACGAATTATTGCCAAAGTGGAACTACACCATTGCGCCTAACCTGACGTAATATGCAATGGCTCTCCTGCAAAATGTGAAGTTATTTTTGCGCGGGCCCTTAGTTGCAGTCGGAAAATCAGGCTGACTAACCGGAATGATGAAGCCCCGCGGATCGCGGTCCTCGGGCCGATGGAGAGCCGCCCACAAGGGATCGTCTGCTGCCGCACCGGCTCCGCCGCTGCGAGCCCCGCCCCCGCCCGCGCGTCCCCCAGAGGGCGCGCCCATGGCGGACGCGATCGCGGCGTATCGGTGCGGACGCGGTGTCCATGTGTCCCGGCTGCCGCGCTCAATCGAGTTCCGTCCCATCTTATAGATGTTAAGCAGGAAGTTCTCTTTCATTTTTGACGCGATGTCGAGCACGCCGCGATTGCAGGCAACCGAATATTCGATCGATTGCCTGAAATGCCACTCCTGCGGCGGCACCGGAAAGGTCAAGTCGCTCGTGGGCATTTGACGATCCATCACAAGCGGCACCCGCATCGGTGTCGGGTTACCGATCATCTCGGTGAGGATCGCCACCATGTTATGAAAGGCTGCGGTGTTGCGCAGTCCTCCGTTCCACCACCCATCATACGGCCCGCCCGAACGCATAGTTGCGCCCGGCTTACCCTCCGCGGCGAGCCGCGTGTGCAGCGCCAGGCCGACCGTCTGAATACCAAGCACAAGCAGTGGATCCTGGTTGTAGTTGAACGGGTCGCGCAGCGGCGGCGACCAGAGCACGGTGCCGGCCGGACCGCTCTGATGATGGTTGTAGATGATCTGCGGGTACCATTCGCGGTAGAGAACGCGGTTCATGTTTTCGGTTTCCACCTGCGTGGATGCGAAGAAATCACGGTTGTTGTCGTGGCCGATATACTTCTGATAAAGCCTTGGCAATCCCGCAAGGCTGCGCTGCAGTGGATCCGGATTGCGCATGTACCAGTCGGCGACCAGATCGTTTCCGTCCGGATTCGCATGAACGAAAAGGATCACCGCGTCATTCAAGATCCGGAGGGTCTCGTCATCGGTGCGACTCACCATCTGGTAGACCATTTCCCCAAGCTGCTGCGCTCCGAGCGACTCGCTGGCGTGCAGCCCCCCGTCAATCCAAACGACAGCTTTGCCTTCTTTCGCGAGCGTGCGCGCCTGATCCTCGGAAAGCCCTTCCGCGCGGGCAAGCCGTGCCGCAATTTCCTTGTAGCGGGCGAGGTTTTTGTGGTTTTCAGGTGAGGTCACAATCGCCATGAGCTGCGTGCGCCCTTCGGAGGTCTTTCCGATCGGCTGCACGACGATGCGTCGCGATTCGCGCGCAAGCTTCTGCCAATAGTTCGAGAGCTGTTGGTAATTGGCAAGAAAGTAGTCGTCGCCGAAGTTGTGGCCGAACTCTTCCAGCGGCGAAGTGATGTGTCCCTGCGTTTGAGGCGGCCGTGCCAGGGACAACGGGGCGCCGGCAATCAGCAGCAAGCAGATCAGAAGGAAAATGGAATATCGGTTCATGGTTCGTCTCCAGTGGTTTTTGCGGTCTCGCAACATGTTAAGCAGGACAACCGCAATCAAAAACCTCAACGCAGAGGGCGCAGTGAACGCAGAGAACTTTTTGTTTTTGAACTACGCTTGCCAAGGACCATTGTGTTGAGTGGACTGATTGTATATCGGTTTGGCGATAAAGTCAGAAGATCTTGGCGTACTAAGGAGATATCTGATCCCTATGGCCTGAACGGATTCCTTCTGCTGCTGCACATTGGTGCAGGCTCGGGGCGCAAGGACAAGATGCACGACCGGCTGGGTGAGTTGCTCGATGCTTTGACGGCGAAGGGATATCAGTTTGTGCGCGTCGACGAGCTGCTGAGCCGGTAGCTGCGACCCTGCCCGAAATAGGACGGGGCTGCTAGCGTCCAGCGGCAGCAAGCGCCCGCAGCAGAATTGCGGAGGCGTTCCGTCCATGGTCGGCTCGTTGCTCGAATAGTCGGCCATGTCATCGTGATAGACCGCCTGCTCGCACTGGAAATCCGCGAACGGGTCCGGCCGCGAGAGCGCAACCCCCTTGAGGCTCTTGAAAATGGTCTCGGCTACGGGACCATCGACCAGCCCTCCCCTGATGGTACGGCCGGTGAGGTTGGTAGTGACAAGGTGCGGATCCCTCGGAGAGACTCCTGCGTCCGGAATTCCGGTGAACATCGAGGTCCCCCATGGGTTGCGGCCGAACAACCAGTCCAACTGGGCACTGATGAAGGTGCGATAAGACCTGTTCCCGGTCATCGCTTCGAAGAGATAGCCCTGGGTGGCAAGCGCCACGACCAGATTGTTGGAACACCAAATAAAAGGGATGCCAATTTGATACGGACTCTGCAAGCCTTGTTGGCGGCAGCTCTCGATCCCAGAGCGATAGTATCCGGCGAGGATTTTCTGGAAAGCCTGGTCGACCTGGTCGTAGAGGGCAAAGTGCCCAAGGTTCATGAAAGGATAGAACTGGTAGTGAGCCGACGTGTCGATCGAAAACTGTGCGGACTCCATGCCGGATTGCGCCAGTTTGAGGAAATAGCGCCCCGGCTTTCTATATGCGCTGAAATCCAGTTCTGCGTGATGGCTGAATTTTCCCCAGACCTGAGCTTTTGAATCGACCAGTTTCCCCTCAAAAACATCCTGTCCTGTTGCAGCCTCGATCAGATGGAAAGATCCTTGCAGCGGCTCAGTGCTGAAGGCAATGGCAGATTTGACGCCTGAAGGTGGATACCCCACCTGGCTGAAGCGGATGTAGGATTCCGATTTCTGCGCAGATGACGGGGTCCCCGGAATTGAAGGGAGCAATGCAAGAAGAGCAGGGATTAGCGCAATCTTAAGTCCCATCTTCTTCATAATGACCCGCCGCGCACATGAGGATCCTGCCTGGAAGAAATGCTTCGGACAAGTCAGGCTACTGATCCTTATAGGACAGATCGAATCGGGGCACAAGTCGAAATCGCAATCGAGGTCGGAAGACTGTGCGACGCCGGCGTCCCCGCCCCGTCACACCCGCACCAACCGCAGCGATAACGGGGAGGTCCTGGAGTAGGGCAGGAATGAATAAACATCACCATTGGATGCAAATCTCTATGACAGCAGGGTCGGGAGCAGAAGACTGGTTCCAATGTAGATCACCCAGGGAATGACGACCACCATGGAAGCCGTCCGCAGCGACAAGCGGGTGCACATTTTGGTCAGACCGATCGTCAGCAGGGCAATGTTCATGAAGGTGATGACATCCAGCGAGGACAGGATGCGGAAAGCCATCGGCGAGAGGGGCTGGAGGAAGAAAGCAGGATTGGTAGCCAATGGATTTCTCAGATCCAGCGTATTCAGATCCCGGATGAGGGTTGTAGTCAGGGCCAGCATGCATCCCCGGATAATCACCGACAGCGCGGTCACATAGGCGGTGAGGCTAAGGACCTTTTTAAATCGGATATCCTGGCCTAGGAGGGTGAGTATCAGCCAGATGACCTTTGCGACCACCAAGGTAGTCAGCAGCGAGCCAATGAAAGTGGAGAGCGCCTGAATAACATGAATCTGGTGAGGGTGGGCCAGGGCATTTTGTACCGCAGCCTGGGGATCAAGAATGGCATTAGACTTTGCCGCCGCATTGATCAAGCGAACAAGTCCGATGCGGTAGATGACATAAAAGTTTGCAGCCACGGAAATGGCAGCTGAAACCAGAACCGGGCAGAGCCACCTCGACCTCTCCCCCAAAGATGCGAGAGTGACCACCGGGCGAACGAACATGAACCAGAACGATAAAGGCTTGGTATTGGGCACGATAGACCTCTTAAAGCCACGGGATTTCTTTTGTTTCCGGCATCCCGACAATCTCCCACAAAACGGATTCCAGCCTGGAATCCGATTCTGTCGAGGAGCGGCACGCTGTGCCCTGATCATCTTGGCAGGTCAGATCAATCTCATGCCTCAAAATGCCATGATGAAGGACGCCCACACGATGGCACAGGCGCTCCATGCGCGCCATGTCGTGTGAGGAGAGCAGAATTGTTCG
The DNA here is from genome assembly GCA_041501225.1 of Acidobacteriota bacterium. Classification (GTDB taxonomy): domain Bacteria; phylum Acidobacteriota; class UBA6911; order UBA6911; family UBA6911; genus JAFNAG01. Next base: position 4,598 of record JBGQNR010000261.1, on the reverse strand, counting down.
TCCACTCTCTGCAATCCGGCGGAAACAGTAGACCAATCGATAGACGGAGGTCGGATCCATCCCGACGAACGGCTCATCGAGAATGAGAACCTCAGGGGCATGGATCAAAGCACAGGCCAGCCCAAGCTTGTGGCGCATACCCATAGAATATTGAGCGAGATACTGCCCGGCAGCGAATTCGAGATCCAGCAATTCCATGAGATCTCTCGTCCGGCGCTTGGCCTCGTTGGGTGCAAGCCCGTGCATCAGACCGCACGTCAGCAGTACTTCGACTCCGGTCAGATAATCGAAGAACGGAAACTGAGGAGAAAAAAAGCCGATTTTTGATACCAGATCCCGACTGCCCGGCCTGACCTGGCACCCAAGAATCCATGCGGTTCCCGAGGTCGGCTGGATCAATCCGGCCAGAATGGCCATGGATGTCGTCTTTCCGGCGCCGTTGGGGCCAATCAATCCAAAGATGGAGCCCGGTTCGACGACAAAGCTCAAATGATTGAGAGCCAGAGTGGGCCCATAAGATTTTGTTAAAGAGGTGACCGTCACACTCGGATTCATAGTGGGACCACCGATAATTTTTTCCAGATCGTTTCCCTTTGGTCCAACATCGTCTTATGCACCCATAGGCGCAGGACCGCCCGGCGCAGGACAAGAAGAGATGCCGGTACAGCCAGCAACAAGCTCGCGTAACCTGCCGGCGCAAACAATCGACGTGCAAGGCCAGAGGACAGGAGGAAGAAGCCCAAATAAAGCAATTGCACAATCGGTACGAGCAACGCTCCGGCAGCCGTGCCACCTGAGAACTGGGATGCCCGGTCAATGGGATCAGGGTACCGGACCGAAAAGTAAAAGCCGCAGATCTCACCAGCCAGCACGCTGGACGTGGCATAACTCAGAATCCGAACCCATTCCAAGAGGTCGATGAGAGGGCCTGCGCGCAAAAAGCCCCCAAGCAGGACCGCAGCGATCATGCTGCCTTGGAAAAGGTGAAGAGCCAGGCTCTTGGAACTCAGGGCCCTTTCGATGCGCGTGGGGAACATGTGATAAAGCCACACGGCGCCGCGATCGATGCCCAGAAGATTGCCGCGGAGATAGGCGTGAAACAGTTGATTCAGCCAAATAAAGAGGCAGAAGTCGAACGCCTCATCCGGTTTCATAAAGTACATATAGAAAAAACCGTATGCCATGCCCCAGATGAACAACAGCAGGGCATTCCGGCTGCGCAGCCAGCCCAGGATGGCGATGCGAACCAGCGGTCCGGGCCACGAAGAGCCAGGCAACAACAGGCGACCGGGCGACAGCGCGCGACTGCCCGGAGACAAGGGCCCTTGGATTCCAGAATAGGTTAAGCTGCGCTGGAGTGCAAAATCCATCGCCGCGAGTAATCCGAGCAACGCTACCATGCAGATCAGTGGATTGTAAAAATGCTCGCCAGACAACACCAGGCTCAGCTCATGCCCCGGGAGAAGGATCCCGATAAGGGTTTTCGGGATAGAAGCCCAAGTGCAAACCAGAAGTAAAATACTGAAAAGCCCGCCGGCCAATCTAAGCAATGTTGGGCAATGCCGGCCGGGGAGCATCACAACTCTCGCGAGCGATACTGTCAAGCGCACGGAGGCAATATAAAGGCAGCCTCCGATCAGGGTCGCCGTCAGTGCGCCAAGCGCGAATCCGATCTTCAAGAACGACCAGAACGCAAGTACCAACAGAAAGACCAGGAGCGGAATGCTCAGAAATCCGAGCAGGAACGCCAACATGTAGAGACGAAGGAACCCTGCCACCGGGAATACCAGGATCCGCTCGGGGCGGATCTGCCAACTCAGGTCTTTCCCCAAGGCAATAGCCGTGATCACCCAGGCCGCCCAGAGCATGCTCAGGAACTGTCCCAGGTCTGCCGTTGTGGATTGGCGCACATATCGGGTCGCTGCGGCGCCACTCGCACACATAAACACAACCAGCATGAGCATAAGGCTCGCATAGCAAGCCCACCCGTAATGCCGTCCCAGCCTGCGCAGACGTTCGCAAATGAGCAGCCGTGCAAGGGCAAACATCGGAATTCTTAAACCTCCGCTATACATCAACTGCGATTCAGACAGTGATAAGCCCCGAAAGGGGCGGCACAGATACAGAAAAGGAACCGCCGGCGTACTGCCTCTTTCGGGCTGGAGGACCATGGGAGTGCGGCGTCCTGCCGCACTCCGATAGCGGCCGGCGAGTTTCTTTTCTATGATTCCGCGTTCGTTTCGAGCACCGGCCGCACACAGGTATCCCCGGACATGATCTTCTCAACAAAACAGGCCGATCGCTTTTGCTCCGATTGCGCCGGCGGCGCACCAGACACATCCAAAAAGGATGCCGATGCCCATGCCGACCGCGAAGCCATCCAAAAGGTCGCTGCAATTGCTTCCGCCGATGACCATGCTTTCGGCGGCCGCCGATAGCGCGTGAGCGCCGGGTGTCATCGTCGCACTCCACAGGCTGACTGCAATGCACAGCACAACAATTGGCAACACGGTTGTATATTTACGGTTTGACATGATTCCTCCTTTCTTCTGAGGCAACGTAGTGAAAACCACATCCCTCGAGATTTTTGTCAGTGATGACGCAAAACTATGTCGAAGAGGGCCCAAAGGCCGGCTGCCACGCCTGCGATGCGCAGACACAGTTTCCATTTGGGACCAGGAAACTTCCGCGAGAAATTCTTCATGACGCCCCTCATCCGCAGTAGACTGCGACCAGCATGAGGTCATACCAGGCCAACGAAGCGCATACGACCCCGCAGGGACTGAGGGCGGCCGCTGCCAAAGCAAGGCCGAGACCTATCGAACGCATGCAGTTGTCCGCCCCGCCGACAGCCTGAACTTCAGCGCTCGGCGCAAGCTCCACCGTTGAGGGAAGATTCTGCTGGGCGCTGACCACGCTGACTGCGCACCCAAGCATGAGAATACATAGAAGCGTCTTCAGGTTTCGCATCTTCATAAATTACCCCTTTCTCTCGTCAAGGTTTTTACGTTAAACAACACAACACCATCCTCCGCAATGAACCGTGCTTGCTTGGGCGGTTCAAAGCGGAGTCCAGGCCGGATCAAAGACAAGCGTCTCGCCCGACCATAGCCTTTTAAAAGCGCGTATCGGCCAGCGCAGTCTTCCCAGCGCCGGGTCATCCACTTCCAGCACCTCCGGCGCGACCCAGCGCCGCATGACCACAAAATGGTCCCGATTCACGAATGCGATCGCGGGAAGCGGAACCCTGCTCAGTTCCCTGGGCCGAATGGCCCATGATTTGGCCGGGACACCAAATTCGCTGGCAGCCTGGCGCAGGTCAAGCATCGATGTCCCCTTCGGTGTCAGCCGCAGCCTGTGGATCAGATCCGCCACACTGCACTCAACCCCATGGGAGGCAAGGACCATTTTCAAAGAAGCGGCGCCGCAATCATTACCACGTGACTGCAAGACCACATCCCTGTCGCTGACAAAATGGGCCCCCATCCACACGGCACGAGCTCTATTGAGCATTTCATGATGATGCAGGACCCATGGGACCGACAGCGGCAACGCGCAAAACCCCGCCAGGAGCGCAGCCATGCCGAACAGCGCGCACAAGGCATAGATTCTGCGCCTTGGGGTACGCCTGTTTTTGTGCCAGAGTTTGAACAGTCTCAATTGCATCCTCTGTTCCAGCGATATTCGCCTGATCTCAACTAATAGAGCCTGGATGCGAATTCCCTCAACTTGGTCTGCACCAATTCCCGACGGTGAGTGCCGACCAGCGCTTCGCGAAGGATGCCGCGCTCATCCACAAACAGAATGGTCGGAAGTGCGGCTATCGCGAAGGAACGTGTCAGGATGCCCCATCGGTCGTAAAATGAAACGGCAGCTGGAAAGAGCAGTGAATCTCTCTGCCCTTGCGCATTGGATTCGCTCACCATGACCAGCCGGAGGGCCTCCGGAAACGGCTGCAAAGCGGGCAATTCTTCCGTGCAGATCCGACATGCCGGCGAATAAAAGACGATGACACTCTTGCAGCCGGTAACAATCTGCCTCAGATCGAATTCTGCTCCCGAGTTGTCTACAGGAAGCGGCGGCAACGGCTGGCCAAGGCGAACGATCGAATTCGGGCCTGCGGCGCGAAAATGAAACTTGAATTGGGCGGCGCCACCGATTCCAATCAGTAAGCAAACAGCCGCCGCAATGCGTCGCCATGATGGGATCAACATATCCAAATCGCCTCGGGCATCATCGGTGGCATGAATCACATTGTGCCGGTCATAGAAAAACTGCCGGCTACGTCTGGTTTCGGACTATCTCCGGAGGGCGATCATTTCCCTCGGCGAAGAAGTTTCGTCTCAGGCGTTTTTATTTCAACGAATCGCTCAAGCCGCCGGGCGGCGCGCACGCGCACAAATATATGTCTTTTGACAGGCAGCCCCGTGGAGCACAAATAGATACGGGGTATGGCTGCCCTCTCTGCCGGAATTCTGATTGAGTGGAATCTGTTGATCTAGGAGCCCGTCCGAGAATTAGGAGGGGTCGCGCGCATGGGGCTTGCGGGGCGAGCTCAAGGCGCGAGGAGGAGGCGATGTCGGTGCACATCGTTGACG
>JBGQNR010000260.1:0-8703 GCA_041501225.1 Acidobacteriota bacterium | reverse complement strand
CTGAAAGGGCGGCACAGAAATAGACGAGTTGATCGGCACCGTAATTGATCCTATTTTCGGAACAGCCACTCATGCGCGTGGCGCGCACCCAGGCGCATGAAAATTAATGGTCTTTTAAAGGCAGCCACGAATGACACGAATTGGTGCGAAGCAGCGCCCTTCCAGGCCAGCAAAAATTCGTACTATTTGTGTCATTCGTGGCTGCCTTTGCAGTTTTGAGACGAGTTGTTTTCGAAGCAGCAGCCTCTCATGCGCCGGGGGCGCACCCTACGACGCATGAAAATGATGTAATTCATAGAGCCTTCGAGTCTTAGAGTCTTAGTGGTTAAGCGGACTAGTAACCTCTAAGATTCCAAGACACTAAGAGTTATTTTCGGAACAGAAGCCAGAATGGGATGCCTCGACGATGATGCCATATGAAAGCCGCGGCAATCAGCTGGCATCGCCCCATCCACTCTATCCTTTCACATCGCATTATCAGGTCGTTTCCGGCCACCGATTGCACTACCTTGATGAAGGCCGGGGCGATCCTGTAGTGTTTCTTCACGGCAATCCCACCTGGTCGTTCCTCTATCGCGACTATGTTCTAGCCCTCAAGGATGAGCATCGAGTTATTGCCGTTGATCATATCGGATGCGGCCTGTCGGACAAGCCGGCAGAGGATCGCTATCCGTTTACGCTCGAACGACGCATCGCGGATCTCGAGAGCCTGCTGGCTTCTCTCAATTTAAGTGAGAAAATAACACTTGCGGTTCATGATTGGGGCGGGCCCATCGGATTTGGCTATGCGGTACGCCATCCCGATCGGATCAAACAAATCGCAGTTTTCAATTCCGCCGCCTTTCTCTGGCCGTCGGGGAAAAAATTCCCCTGGATTTTGCGGACTTGCCGCAAGTCTCGCGCAGTGGGCTACCTTATCCGGCGGCTGAATGCCTTTGCTTTGCCCGCCTCTTATCTCATGTGCACGAAGCAAAAAATCGGCTCCACAATCCGAAGGGGATACCTTTCGCCCTACAACAGCTGGGCGAACCGGGCGGCAATCCTCAGGTTTATCCAGGACATTCCACTCGAACCGGACCACGTTTCCCATAAGGCAATTTTGGACATCCAGGAGAGACTCTCCCTGCTCCGCGATGTGCCCATGATTATTTTCTGGGGTGGGCGGGATTTCATCTTTGATCGCGAGATCTGTTCGGAATGGTCCAACTACTTTCCCGGGGCCCATGTCCATATGTTCCCCGAGGCCGGGCACAATATCGTCGAAGATGAGAAGGACGCCATTCTCCCGCTACTACGAAAGTTTCTGGCAACGGAAAGCCGGGCATGATGGGATCATGTCTTACCAATTTTGCTTTCCATCTCCAACGGCGGGCTGATCAATTCCCCGACGGCACAGCCTATATCTTTCCCAGCGGGAGCATTTCTCACAGCGATCTCGAACGGGAAAGCGGCATTTTGGCCCGGGGTCTTTCTCTGGCCGGATTGAAGAAAGCCACGCGAGTGGCCTTCCTCGTGCCGCCTTCCAGGGAATTCTTTGTCCTGGCCTTCGCGCTCCTCAAATTGGGCACGATCCCGATTCTCATCGATCCGGGGATCGGCTTGCGCCAGATCCGCCGCTGCCTGGAAGTGGCCGGGCCGGAGGTTTTCATCGGCATCCCGCGAGCGCATTGGGGGAGGCTGCTCTTTGGCTGGGGGGGAAAAACCGTCCGCCTGAAAGTCACCGTGGGCCGATCAGGGATTTGGGGCGGATCCACTTACGCTCGCCTGCGGGCCGCAGGACGCGATGCGCCGCCCTTCGAAACCGTTGCCATGGATCCGGACGAGCCTGCGGCTGTCGTCTTCACCTCAGGTAGTACCGGCCCGTCCAAAGGGGCCATCTATACCCAGCGCCTTCTGAACGCCCAGGTGGAACTCCTTCAAAAATATCACGGCATCGCGGAAGGCGAGGTCAGCCTGGCGACATTTCCCCTGTTTGCGCTCTTCGATCCGGCAATGGGGGTTACCTCAGTCATTCCTAAAATGGATTTCACCCGCCCGGGCAGCGTGAACCCGGCCAACATTATCGGCCCGATTCGTAAGCACGGCGTTACCCACATGTTCGGATCCCCGGCGCTGCTCAAGCGTGTGGCTACGCGGGGCGATTTTTCCCAGGGAAAGCTGGAATCCCTGAAACGGGTGCTGTCCGCAGGTGCGCCGATATCCCCGAAAATTCTGCGCTCTTTTCTTGCACACCTTCCGGAGGATGCAAAAATCTACACTCCCTACGGCGCAACCGAGGCTCTCCCCGTTTCAACGATCTCGCATGAATTGATTTTGGGCGGAACCGAAAGGATGACCGCCAAAGGCGCAGGGGTATGCATCGGGCGGCCTCTCCCGGAGTTGGTTGTAGGGATCATCAAGATCAGCGACGAGCCGATTGAGCGCTGGTCTGAAAACCTACCGTTGCCGCCGTCTGAAATCGGCGAGATTGTAGTTTCCGGGCCCAATGTGTCCCGGGCTTATGACCGGAATCCACGCGCGAATCAGCTATCGAAGATCGAGGACGCTCAAGGGAACGTCTTTCACCGCCTGGGCGACCTCGGCTACTTCGATCCGGAGGGTCGATTGTGGTTCTGCGGCAGGAAATCCCATCGGATTGTCACCGCGAATGGGGTCTTGTTTCCGGTTGTGTGTGAAGGGGTTTTCAACCGGCACGCGGCCGTCTACCGTTCGGCGTTGGTGGGCGTCGGTCCGTCATCCGCCAAAAAACCCGTTCTTTGCGTGGAATTGGAGCCTGCCGCAAGAGGGATGGACCAAGCCAGTCTCCGTGCAGAACTTCTTCAACTCGGATCGGAACATCCAGTCACGAAAAACATCCGCACGATTCTTTTCCATCCTGCATTCCCTGTGGATATCAGGCACAACGCCAAGATATTTCGCGAAAAGCTGGCCCTCTGGGCGGAGAGGCAGGTGCGATGAAAGCCCTGGTTACCGGCGGAGGTGGATTTTTGGGGAGCGCCATTGTCAAAAAACTGGTGCGCAGAGGACTTTCGGTACGTTCCTTTTCTCGCGGGAACTACGCATTTCTCAGGGATTGGGGCGTGGAAGCACTCCAGGGCGACCTGGGGCACTTTCCGGATGTGGAGAGGGCCTGTACGGGATGCGACATTATATTTCACGTCGCTGCGCACGCCGGGTTGTGGGGGCCCTATCCGGATTTCTATCGGTCAAATGTGGTAGGGACAGAAAACGTCCTCAAGGCGGCGCAACGCTTGGGCATCACGAAGCTCGTCCATACGAGTTCTCCCAGCGTTGTATTTGCCGGCCGGGATATGGAAGGCGTCGACGAATCGGTCCCTTATGCGCAGCACTACAAGTCTCCCTATCCTGAGACCAAGGCTATCGCCGAAAAGATTGTGCTGGGCGCCAATTCATCATCTTTAGCGACCGTCGCCCTTCGTCCGCACCTGATCTGGGGGCCCGGCGATACTCATCTGGTTCCCGGAATTCTCGCGCGCGGCAGAGGGTTCAAACAGATCGGCAAGGCGAGCAAGCTCGTCGACTTTACCTTCATCGATGATGCGGCCGAAGCCCATGTGCTTGCGGCCGAGGCATTGAACCCGGGATCCGTAGTTGCGGGCAAAGCGTACTTCATCTCGCAGGACGAACCGATGGATCTGTGGGAATTTATCAATCGGATTCTCGAGATCGGGAAGTTGCCGCGCATTTCCGCCTCGGTGTCGCCCGTGGTGGCCTATGCAGCCGGAGGATTTCTTGAATTTGTTCACCGCCTGTTTCATCTCAAGGGCGAGCCACGCGTCACGCGGTTTCTGGTGGAAGAACTATCCACCGCCCACTGGTTCGACATCAGCGCCGCAAAAAGAGATTTAGGCTATAAGCCCTCCCTGACTATGGAACAGGCATTTGCTCGCCTGCAGGAATCGATGAACGCATCGCACTGATTCGTTCCCGCTGCCATTTAGGCAAGAAAAGCAACAGCTCAGCTCAGAGGACGCAGAGGGTGCAGAGGCTTGTGGATTGCGAATATTCCGCAGCGAGTAGGCCCCGGCCGCCGAGACTGTCTCAAAACTGTGCGTCCCGGAGGGACGCCGAGAAAGTAGCCGGGGGCGAGCCGCGCAGCGGCGCTGCCCCCGGTCACGCCAGGCACGGCGCAAGAGCCCTGAAGAGGCGACGGAAGTCCTTCAATTTCAGATCCTTTCTGTCGCCCCTCCAGGGCTCTTGATCAAATTCCAATAAAACCCCGGGCTGTGCTGCGCTTGCCCGGGGCTACTGTCTTCAGCCCTTCCAGGGCTGAAAACGCTGGCATGTCATTCGGCGCATGAGTTTTGAGACAGTCTCGCGGGACGGGGCCTGTGATCCAATACTCGTGATCGCGAGCGCCGGGCGGCGCCCGGCGCCCACTTTGCACGATCAGCTGATTTTGTGCTCGGCGCCGGGCTTGACGACGATGGCTTTGCGGCCGGCGGCCTCGACACCGCGCACGAACTCATTAGGGTCCGCGTCGATCACGTCGAACGTGCTGTAGTGCATCGGAATGCAGAGCTTGGCTTTCAGGAAAGCGCTCGCCCGCACGGCATCCTCGATTCCCATGGTGAAGTTGTCGCCGATAGGCAGCAAGGCGACGTCGAGAGGGCCCCATGCGTCACCGATCAGCTGCATATCCAGAAAGAGCCCGGTGTCGCCCGCGTGATAGACCTTTTTGCCACCCATGGTCAATACGACCCCCGCCGGATTTCCGAGCGCTTCGCCATTCGGACCGGTCGAGGCGTGATGGGCGATCGTCAGCTTGACGTGCCCGAAGGGGAACTGGTGGCCGCCTCCGATATGCATCGGGTGCCCCTGGCATCCCTGTTTGCCGAGATAATTCACGATCTCGTAATTGGAAATTATCAGCGCGCCGCTTCGTTTGGCGATCGCAGCCGCATCCCCGACGTGGTCCCCATGACCATGAGTGATGATGATCGCATCCAGCCTGGTGAAGGCATCGGCCTTTACGTCGGCCTGCGGGTTGCCGCTCAGAAACGGATCGATCAGCACGCGGTGGCTTCCGTCGTCAAACTCCCAGCAATCGTGACCGTGATATCGCAGCGTCAACATAATGGATCCCTCCTCTCCACGATTATAGTTCGAAAGCCGGAGCATTGCCCTTGCAAAAAGCGGCGGTCAATGCGAGGATCATGGCAGCCAAACCAAATGGTGCTTTACCAAGGAGAGTTGCATGCCCAAGAGTCTTCGTATTCTCTTGCTCGGTGCGGCGTTTTTCATGCTCAACGCCGTGCTGATGCCCGCACAGGACAATCCTCCGGAACCGGCGCAGAAACTCGTTGATGCCGCTGTCGCCAAGGCCAAAGCGGAAAAGAAGGTGGTGTTCATCCACTATTCCGCTTCCTGGTGAGGGTGGTGTAGACGGCTGGAAGCCGTCTTAGATCACCCGGACTACCGTGCCATGTTCAACGACAGCTTCGTGCTTCTCAAGCTCATCACCCAGGAATCCAAGGGCAAAGAAGCCCTTGAGAATCCCGGAGCGGCCCAACTCATGGCCGGCTGGGGCGGAGCCAAGGCCGGCCTGCCGTTCCTGGTGTTTTTGAACGACAAGGGCGAGAAGATCGCCGATTCCAATCGCGCGTCCGGAGGCAAGAATATCGGCTGTCCGGCCACGCAGGAGGAAGTCGATGCGTTCAGCCAGATCCTCAAGGAAACTGCGCCGCGCATCACCGAGGAACAGCGCAACAAATTGAGCGCCTATTTCCTTGAACTCAACAAGAAAAAGTAGGCTGCCGCAGTCAAAGCGACCTCGCATTGCATCGGGAATGCAAAAGCAGCCACGAAGAACACGGATCTTTTAAGTTCGTGTTCTTCGTGGCTGCTCGACCAAGACTTCGACGTTCTGATTTCTCGGGATCCTGTTCCTGATTCTGATGGGACACGAAAATGAGAATGAAGTATGTGTTCCTGATGTTGACGGCCCTCGGTCTGATGACCTTCGCCTTCCGGCTTCCACTGGATACCGAGTTGCTCATTCAGGTCCGCTTGCCTGATGGAAGTCCTGCCAAGGGTATCAAAGTTCAACAGGTTCAACTCGAACGCACCTCGCCCAGGCCGCAGAACTACATGTGCGGTGTTACCAGCAGCGAGGGCGAACTTGCCATCCGGTTCGTCCCGATACAGAGCCAGGGGGATGACCGCGACGGTTATGGCCTCTACCGGTTTGTCCTGATGCCGGAAAACCTGCGCTGGGAATTGTCGGACATGTATTACTGGAACAAAGATCCCTGGACCGACCAGGTCTTCATGGAGACCAACATCTGGTCATCCGACGTGTATCAGGAACAGAGGAAGTCGCCCGAGAACGCGAACACGAACTGGTCGTTCGGGAGCCTGGTCAGATTCACGGCCGGCGCGCGCCACTATTGGCAGGTCCAACTTCAATCCGGGAGCGCCGCCCGGATGCTGGTGGAGGATCAAAACGGCCAGCCGCTGGCAAACAAAAACTTTTCAGTGTTTCTTGACATCGGGATTTTGAGCCACACCGGCTACGGGGGCGAGATTCCGATATTCTCGTCACAGACGGATGAGAGGGGTAGATTGAATCTGCCGCATGCCGGAACTTTCTGGTACAGCTTCAAGCTGGTGGGGACTGACGAATACTGCCGTCCCGACGTGCCGATCTTCGATGCCGTGGTAACCGGCAGGTGCATCGATAACGCCGGCGTAATCCGCTACTTCAAACGCATTCCCAGGTCGGTCACTATTTTTGTGAGGGACAAAGCCACGCAAGCTGCAATTGCGGGTGCCGACATCGGCGAGATCGTATCCTTCAATTCCATGGCGCAGGGCGGGCCGATCGGGAAGACTGGTCCGGATGGACGCTTTGCTACCGACAGACTATTTACCGAGCACGTTCTGCAATTATTTGCTGCGAAAGAAGGCTACGAGGATTACAAGTTCGACATGAAGGGTCTCGTGCCAGGCAGCACCTACACCTTCGACCTGATGCCTAAGAAGTAACTTCCTATCCCGAGCTCAACACAGCCCGCCGCAGTGCGCCTGCGGCCGCAACCGGTGATTGAAACCACGAAACACGCAAACCACGCGAAAGGGATTCTTTCGTACGGTTCGTGTTAGTTACGTACAAGCCCATGCCATTTAGGCAAGGAAAGCAACTGCTCAACGCAGAGGGCGCAGAGGCCGCAGAGCGAAGTCATTCAAAAACGAAAAGTGCTCTGCGGCCTCTGCGTTGAGGCTTTAAGGACGAGCGGAGGTCATCCTTTCTTTTCCACCCGCAAATCGTTGGTTACGCTGAATACGCCGGGTACCAGATTGGCCATAATGCCGGCGACGTTCTTATCCGCCTCCGTGGCTACTACGCCAGTAAGGGTCACGTTCCCATTGCGCACGATGATGTGTATGGGGGGCATGGGGCCCAGCGCGTAGCGATCAAGTTGAATGTTGCCGAAGACGGTTCGATACAGCGCGATGCGCAGCCGGTCGTCATAAGGCGATAGCGGCATGACTTCGATCTTATCCTCTACCTTTTTCGCTCCCGCCAGTCTGCGGATCGCACTCACTGCGTCACTCTTCAGAAATGGCCTGGTTACTTCGCCGGAGAGGACGACTGTGCCGTTGTCCTGAACCTGGTACTCCAGGTTGTCAAAAACACCGTAATAGGGAAGCATCACCAGCTGATGCCGGACCTTTTCGGCCATAGAGGTGCCGTCCGCTTTGGGATTGGTCCGGCCGAATCCGCGGGCAGAGACAGGAATTGAGAGCAGCAAAACCGCCAGTAATCCCAATACCATCCCGGAGGCCAAACTCATATGGCTTCTTTTTCGCATTCGCATTGGATCCCTCCTTTTCTTTGCCCCTTTTCTTTCTCATTTTAAGAGGTCAATGGATTAGATGAAAACCATGGAATAAAGTTTCAAATGCTCCGTAAGTGGCTGAAATATATATTGCTACTGTAGTATTCCCCGAAACAATATTGAGCGGAATTTGCAGGCAAAGTATACGCTTGCAGCATAGTTCCGCCAGGACACTCTCCCTAACGGCTGATCCTCGAGCATCTTGGATTTCTCAGGGCGCTTATTTAAATGTTGGTGTGGAAATTCCAGCTCCGGCCACTCCTGTCGTTCTCATCATCTTCTCATTTGCCATCAAGTACACGTTTTGAGATTTCACGACCAATACGTGATGAAGTTCCTAGAGGATGCGTTGCAGCTTGACTGTATAACGTTACTTTGCGAAGATCGAACCCCAAAAACCATCCGGCCATTGTCCGAACTCCTCGTCCGAGTGACCGGAGAATGCAGCGGGGGCCTTGGCCCCTGCTTTCAGGCGGGAGGCCTTACATGCGTAAGATCTTTTTTTTGTTTGTCGCAGTTTTTCTGTTGGCATTGGCAGGGGTCGCGGTTACCCAGACCAAGGCTCCAGCAGCCGGCGCCGGTTCCTATCATCTTCTGAAGACCATTCCTGTCGGCGGCGCCGGGGGATGGGATTACCTGGCCACCGATGAGGCCGGCCGCAGAGTTTACGTTACGCACGCGACCAAGGTGGTAGTAATTGAGGTTCTTCCGGGTTTTGAGTGGGTACCCCCAATATGTTGTGGTTAAGCCGTGATGGCATCCTCGTCTGGCACCTGGCCCCGTGGAAGCTGCCGAGCCTGCCGCTCATGTGGATCCCACAAGACGGGATCCACAATCGCTT
>JBGQNR010000259.1:0-8728 GCA_041501225.1 Acidobacteriota bacterium | reverse complement strand
GGGGGCATCTGCAGCGTTGGCGCTCCTCGACGATGTACCGAGACATCGCCTGCGTCGCGCCGCCTTGCATCTGCCCCCGCGGCGCTCGGAACGCGGCCCCTCCTAATTCTCGGACGGGCTCCTAGCTTACTCAGGTCCTGCGACTCATACCCTGCCGAGGATTGGTGGCGCGCAAAAGCAGCCACGAAGAACACAACACAGCAAAGCTGCCGTCGTTTGTGTCATTTCATAGCGAAAGACAGAAATCGTTGCCGTGCAGCCAGCATGTCGAAGTGATGTCGTGGAAGTCGCGCCGTAATCGACGCACGGTGAACCATACCCCCTTCATAAAGGAGGTTTTTATCGATTCGTTGAGGCCGGGATCGCGCACGCCCGCGCAGGAGTAAATGGCAACCGGGGAAATGAAACGCGCGGCGTAGTCGCCCGCGTTGCGCGTTACCAGCAGGACACCGCCTTTGCCGATGTTCTGAGGCATGCCATCGACGGTAAAAGTCAGCGGCAAGATCATGCGCCCGCCCGGACGCAGAGCATCGAGCCAAGCGGCAAGAGGATGGGTGGCCCCGGCATTGATGAGGATTGCGTCCAAACCCGCCGGCAATTCGCCGCTCCCGTTTCCTTCCTTGACTTCCACCCAGTTGAATTCGGCGAGATTTTCTTTTGCCCGGCCCGCCAATTCCGAGTCCACTTCCACGGCAACCACACGCCCTTCCGGTCCGACTATTTTTGCCATCAATGCCGTGTAGTAGCCCGTGGCGCATCCAAGATGGAACACCCGCTCCCCGGCTTTGATCTGGAGTGCCTCGAGCCACAGGCAGATGGTGCCCGGCTGCCCGTTAAACAAATCGCGCGCAGGGTCGATCGCGATGGAGACATTGTGATATACATGGCGCGGATCCGTGCTCGGGGTCAGCCGTCCCTGCGCCCCCATTTCGGCATCAAATCCCCGAATCAACCATGGGCCGGGATTTAAAAACTTCTCCCGGGGGATCGAAGCCAGGGCTTCCACGAGAGCTTCGGATTGCAGCCCGCAGTAGGCACGGATCTCCTCTGCAAAGTAACGGCGAACACGTTCGGTTTCAATCTCTTCAATCATGGATGACTCCTTGATTCCGAATTCAATCTCCCTTCGGCGGCCGGCTCGTGGCCGGCGTCAGCCAGAAATCAAGTTTGGACAGAATGTATAATATTATGTCAAAGGAATGGGGCGGAAATCTATGCCGGAGGTGGGGAACAAGCAAGAGGGGGAAAGCTCAAACTGCATGATATCATTGAGAGGCGAGGTGGATATGGCAGAGACCAGAAAGATCCGGAAGGTGATCAAGAGTAAACCCACAATCGAAGGGGCGGGCGTTCACCTGCGACGCGCCTTTGGATTCAGCGAAGTACCCGAGTTCGATCCGTTTCTCATGATGGATGACTTCCGATCCGAGGATCCACAACACTACATCAGCGGCTTCCCCTGGCATCCCCATCGAGGCATCGAAACCATCACGTACATGCTGTCCGGCGAGGTCGAGCACGGCGACAGTATGGGAAACAAGGGCGTGATTAGCGCCGGGGATGTGCAGTGGATGACCGCCGGCAGCGGCATCATCCACCAGGAAATGCCACGGGGGGATGCGCAGGGGCGCATGGGAGGGTTTCAGCTTTGGGCCAACCTCCCGGCGTCCCAAAAGATGATGAGGCCGCGGTATCGCGAGGTAAAAAGCGGGCAAATCCCCACCATCACCACCGCGACCGGTGCAACGATCCGCGTGATCTGTGGAGAGGTAGGCGGAGTAGCGGGGCCGGTGCGCGACATTGTGACCGAGCCGGAATACCTTGATGTGACTGTGCCGGCGCGTTCGGAATTCACCCATCCGACCCGGCGGGGACACACCGTCTTCGCCTACGTTTTCGAAGGACGGGGTTTTTTCTGCGGCGAGAAGAATCCCTTCACCTACGAAATCGAAGAAACCAGCTATTTCAACATGGACAGAAAGCCGTCTCTCGAAAACGGCGATCTTGTGCTTTTGGATGACGGCGATCAGCTCACCGTTTCCACCGGGGAAGATCCGGTGCGCTTCCTGCTGGTTTCCGGCAGGCCGTTGAAAGAGCCCGTGGCATGGTACGGCCCGATTGTCATGAACACCCAGCAGGAACTTCGCACCGCTTTCGAAGAATTCCGCAACGGCACATTCGTCAAAGGCTGAGAGCCAGCCTGGGAGTTATGTGGCTGCGAACTTCCGGCCGGTGGCTTGCGCGTCGCACACAGCAAGCGCAGTCGTATTCACGATGTCGCTGACATCGTTGCCCGGAATCAGCAGATACACCGGCTTACGGATGCCCATGAGCATGGGCCCGATCGCGGTGGCGCCCCCGAGATGCGCCAGCAATTTATAGGCAATATTCGCCGAAGTCAGATCCGGGCAGATCAAAACGTTTGCCGGCTGCTTGAGGTCGCTGAAGGGATAGACCTCGTTAATGATCTCCGGGGACACGGCCGTATCAGCCTGCATCTCGCCGTCAATCATTAATTCGGGCGCAGCCTTCTTGACCAGTTCCACTGCGCGAATCACCTTTTCCGCCAGCGGGTGCTTGGTGCCGCCGAAATTGCTGAACGACAACATGGCGATCCGAGGCTCGATGTCGAACTGCCGGACTCTGTCGGCGGTCAGGAGAGCGATTTCCGCCAAGTCCTCCGCTGTGGGCTCGATGTTGACGGTAGCATCGCCAATGAAGACGGTGCGATGCTTGAAGATCATCATGTACAAACCCGCGACTTTGTGCACCCCTTCCTTCTTGCCGATAATCTGGAGTGCGGGGCGCAGGGTGTCCGGATAATGCTGGGTGAGGCCGGAAATCAATCCGTCCGCTTCCCCGCGTTGGACCATCATCATGCCGAAGACGTTATGGTTCTTCACGCGCCGCTCGGCGTAGGCCGGAGTCAGCCCTTTGCGCTGGCGCTCGCGGTAGAAAGCGGCGACATACTCCTTGAGCTTGGGCGACGTCAAGGGATCGATCAACTCCGCCCCCTTCAGGTCGAGCCCCAGGTCTGAAATGTGATGCTGGATGGCGGCAGCGTTGCCGAGCAGAATGGGCCTGGCGATCCTGTCGTCGATGATGATCTGGGCGGCGCGCAGGATCTTCTCTTCTTCCCCTTCCGGAAAAACGATTCGCTGCGGCTCTAATTGCGCTTTGTGAATGAAAACGCGCATCACCTCACGCGATTTTCCCAGCCGGGCTTCGAGGGCATCCTTGTAAGCCTCAAAATCGGTAATGGGCTGGCGCGCAACACCTGAATCGATCGCCGCTTTGGCTACTGCCGGCGCTTCCCAGAGCAGGACGCGCGGATCAAACGGCTTGGGGATGATGTACTCGCGCCCGAAGCCCAGCTTCTTGCCGCCGTAGGCGCGTATCACCGAATCCGGCACGTCCTGCTTGGCAAGATTCGCCAATGCCATGCAGGCGGCAATCTTCATCTCGTCGTTGATCGCCTTGGCGCGCACATCGAGGGCGCCACGGAAGATGAATGGAAAACCCAGGACGTTGTTGACCTGATTGGGGAAGTCCGAGCGACCAGTGGCCATAATGACATCCGGCCGGGCGGCGACGGCTTCGTTGTACGTGATCTCCGGATCGGGATTGGCCATGGCAAAGACGATCGGATTGTCCGCCATGGAACGCACCATTTCCTGGGTCACAACGCCCTTGGCGGAAACGCCGCAGAACACGTCGGCCCCCTTCAAAGCGTCTGCCAGGGTGCGCGCCTTGGTGTCGATGGCAAAATACTCCTTGTAGGGAGACATGCCTTCGGTGCGCCCTTTGTAGACCACGCCCTTGGTATCCACGAGGACAATATTCTCTCTCCTTACACCCAGGCGTTCGTAGAGCTTGGCACAGGCGATACCCGCAGCGCCGGCGCCTGAAAAAACCACGCGGATGCCTTCGATTTTTTTGTGCACAAGTTCGAGGGCATTGAGCAGCGCGGCGCCGCTGATGATGGCTGTTCCGTGCTGGTCATCGTGAAAGACCGGGATATTCATCCGGGCTTTGAGCGTTTCTTCGATGTAGAAACACTCCGGAGCCTTGATATCTTCCAGGTTGATGCCCCCGAATGTCGGCTCCAGCATCATGACGGCCTTGATGATGTCATCGGGATCCTGGGAGTTCAGTTCGATGTCGAAAACATCGACATCCGCAAAGCGCTTGAACAGCACGGCCTTGCCTTCCATGACCGGTTTGCCGGCCAATGGGCCGATATTGCCGAGGCCGAGCACGGCGGTGCCGTTGCTGACAACCGCAACCAGATTCCCTTTGGCGGTGTAGCGATAAGCATCCTCGGGATTGGCTTCGATCGCTAGGCACGGCTCGGCGACGCCGGGCGTATAGGCAAGCGAAAGGTCGCGCTGCGTCTGACAGGGCTTGCTCGCGACCACTTCGATCTTGCCGCGTCTTCCTTCTGAATGGTAATCCAGGGCGTCTTGTTTACGAATCATAGGGTTTTCCTCGGATGCATAGGATTAATGCCCGTGCCCATCTCCGTCAGGACTCGTGCGAGCCTGCCACGGATGAAAAACTGTACAACTCCATCGAATCTCCAAAAGGCCGAGCTTTATAAGAGAATACAAGATCCGATGTTCCCAAAGCAATGGCGGTTGAGCCCCAGCCCATCCTTCGATCAAGGAACTGGCGTTTCCTGCGGCCGCCAAGCCCCTTAATGCCGGCGAGTGCCCAAGGGTAAAAATGCTTTAGCCACGAAAGGCACGAACCGGCTGGCCACAATCGTT
The DNA here is from genome assembly GCA_041501225.1 of Acidobacteriota bacterium. Classification (GTDB taxonomy): domain Bacteria; phylum Acidobacteriota; class UBA6911; order UBA6911; family UBA6911; genus JAFNAG01. The sequence continues at coordinate 3,959 of JBGQNR010000259.1, read as the reverse complement.
TGGGTCGTTGGTTTCGTGTCTTTCGTGGCTGCTTTTGGATACCGCGTAACTCTCCCAATCTTAGCAATTAGCGGCTGGCATTGACCGTTTCCGGATCCGAACGTACAATTGAAAGTTTGGTCAGCCAATGATAGAGAAGATTGTGGTGCGCGGCGCGCGCCAGCATAACCTGAAAAACATCGATCTTGAGATCCCGAGGCACAAGCTGTCGGTCATTACGGGACTCTCGGGCTCGGGTAAATCCAGCCTCGCTTTCGACACGATTTACGCCGAAGGACAACGCCGGTACATCGAGTCCCTCTCGGCCTTCGCTCGCCAGTTTCTCGAGCAACTGGAAAAGCCGGATGTGGACAGCGTGGAAGGCCTATCGCCGGCGATCAGCATTGCGCAGAAGACCACGAGCCGCAGTCCCCGTTCTACCGTCGGTACCGTGACCGAGATTTATGATTACATGCGTCTGCTGTTTGCCTCCATCGGCAAACCGCACTGCCATCTCTGCGGCAAGCCGATCACGCACCAGACTCTGGACCAGATCGTCGATTCAATCCTGGCCTACCCGCAGGATACGAAGGTCATTCTCCTGGCCCCGGTGGTGCGGGGACGCAAGGGGGAATTCAAGAAGCTCTTCGAGAAGTATCTCAAGAAGGGGTATGTCCGGGTCAGGGTGGACGGGCGCATTTATGATCTGGACGAAGAAATCCAGCTTCCCAAAACGCGCGCACACACGGTCGAAGTAGTCGTTGACCGGGTTCTTATCCGACCCGGCATCCGCCGCAGACTCGAGATGTCGGTGAAGGCAGCCATGGACCTGGCGGAGGGATTGGTGACGGTGTCGGCGCTCGACCTGGAAGAGAAGCTGTTTTCGGAACGCCAGGCCTGCATTGATTGCGGGGTCAATATCCCCACCCTGGAGCCGCGCTCGTTTTCCTTCAACTCCAAGTATGGCGCCTGCCCGCACTGTGACGGCATGGGCGTCAAGATGGTGCTGAATCCGGCCAAGGTGATCCTCGATCCCAAAGTGCCCATCTCGGCCATCGAATTTCCGCTTGAAAACAAGAGGGCCGCGAACTATTTGCGCGAGGCGCTCCTCATGGTGGCCAGGAATTTCAAGGTCGACAGCGCCGCCCCCTTCGAGGATCTGCCTGCCAAAGCCCAAACGATTTACTTCGCGGGCAGTAAAGAACCCCTGACCTTCAGTTACGAAGATTTTCACTACAAGGGCACATTTCGCGGTATCGGCCCGTGGTTGGAAGAATTGCGGCAGGGTGAGGAAAACACCCGGCTCCAGGAGGAGGTGGATTTGCTGTTTTCGGCGCAAGCCTGCCCCTCTTGCGGCGGTGCGAGGTTGCGCCCGGAGAGCCGGGCCGTCAAACTGGACGGATTGGGGATCGATGATTTTTCCCGATTGCCGTTGGGCAAAGCTCTTGAGGCATTCCGCCGGCTGACGTTGACGGCGCGCGAGCAGAAAATTGCGGGACAGGTACTGAAAGAAATCACCGAGCGGCTCGAATTCCTCCTGAATGTCGGCGTGAGTTATCTTTCGCTGGATCGACCTGTCTCCACGCTCTCCGGAGGCGAGGGACAACGAATCCGCCTGGCGACGCAGATCGGGTCGAAACTGAGAGGGGTGCTCTACGTTCTGGATGAGCCCTCCATCGGTTTGCACGCGCGCGATAACAGCCGCCTCCTCGACACACTGGCGGAGCTGCGGGACATGGGCAACACGATCATCGTGGTGGAGCACGACGAGGAGACGATTCGGCGCGCCGACTATGTTGTCGATTTGGGTCCCGGTGCGGGCAGGGCCGGGGGCAGGGTCGTAGTCGCGGGCACGGTCGACCAGGTGCAGCGGCAGCCGGAATCGCTCACCGGCCAATACCTGTGCGGCAATCTGCGCATTGAATGCCCTCGCAAGCGCCGGACAGGGAATGGCAAGAGGCTCATTGTCCAAGGCGCCCGGCACAACAACCTGCAGAATCTCACGGTGGAGTTTCCCCTTGGGCTGTTCATCTGCGTGACCGGCGTCTCGGGGTCTGGAAAGTCCTCCCTGGTGGACGACATCTTGTATAAGGCGCTCTCCCGCAGACTGCATCACGCGCTTGCCGACGCCGGACCGCATGATGACATTCTGGGCATTGAGCACCTCGACAAGGTGATCGAGATCGACCAGTCGCCGATCGGGCGCACCCCCCGCTCCAATCCTGCGACATATACCGGATTGTTCACGTATATTCGCGACTTGTTCGCCTTGCTCCCTGATTCACGGGTGCGCGGATACCGGCCCGGCCGCTTCAGCTTCAATGTCCAAGGGGGACGATGCGAGACTTGCCAGGGCGAAGGGTTGCGCCGGATTGAGATGAGTTTCCTGCCCGAAGTACACGTTCTTTGCGAGGCGTGCCAGGGCAAACGTTACAACCGCGAGACGCTGGCCGTCAAATACAAGGGATATTCAATCGCCGATCTGCTGGAGATGAATATCAGCGACGCTGCCCCGCTTCTGGAAAACATACCGCCGATTGCTCAGAAACTGCAGACTCTCAATCGCGTGGGCCTCGGCTATGTTCAGCTGGGCCAATCGGCCACGACGCTTTCCGGCGGCGAAGCGCAGCGCGTGAAGCTGGCGCGTGAGCTCAGCCGCCGCGCCACAGGCAAAACACTCTACATTCTGGACGAGCCAACCACCGGGCTGCACTTCCACGATGTTAACAAGCTATTGGATATTTTGAACAGCCTGGTCGAGCTTGGCAACACCGTGATCGTCATCGAACACAACCTCGACGTCATCAAGGTCGCAGACTGGATTATCGACCTTGGCCCCGAGGGGGGCGAACGGGGAGGCAGAATCGTCGCCCTCGGCACCCCCGAAGAAGTCGCCAAAATAAAACTCTCAGCCACCGGCCAGGCCCTCCGCCCCCTCTTCAAAAAGCAGTACTGAGTACTGAGTAAAAGCTCCCCCAGTGGGTGGGCAATCGCTCAGTTGTCACTCAGTACTCAGCACTCAGTACTAATTTGGTCTTGACTTGGAAGCGGCAGGTAACCGATCTTTGAGACCATGATTGAACGGATCCGAAATGCAGTGGCTGACAGCCTGCGGCTGAAGCAGTCCTTCTTTGCTGCGAACGAAGAAAAGATCGCCGCCGTGGCTCGAGAAATTTGCAGGGTGCTGCAAAACGGAAACAAGGTGTTGTTGTTCGGCAACGGTGGAAGCGCAGCAGATGCGCAACACCTGGCCGCCGAATGGGTGGGCCGGTTTGTACGTGAGCGCCGTCCTCTTGCCGCCCTCGCCCTGACCACCGATACTTCCATCCTGACTTCTGTCAGCAATGATTACGGGTACGAGCGTGTCTTCGAGCGCCAGGTGCGGGCTCTGGGGAGACCGGGTGACCTTGCGATCGGGATCTCCACCAGCGGCAACTCGCCCAATGTGTGCCTGGCTGTGGATGCAGCACAAGAGATGGGTTTGATCACCGTCGGGCTTTCAGGTTGCGACGGCGGGAAGCTTGGCACTCGGGTTCAGTACCACCTCAATGTCCCGCACAGAGAGGCGGCGCGTGTGCAGGAGGTCCATATTATGATCGGGCATGTCCTGTGTCAGCTGGTCGATGACAACGTGAAAGGTATATAGCCTCCCATGTCCAGATATCCGCTGCGCCCTTTTGATCTGAGCCGCATCCGCACCTACCCGCTGAAGGAGCGCGCCAGCAAGGTGGATGTGCACAGTTTCGGCAGTCCTCATACTAAGGGCGGATCGGTCTCCGATTTTTTAAACGGTCTGCCGAAAGTCCTGGGTTCACAGAATCTGCGGAACCTCGCGCACGCCATCGTTCAGGCGCGGGGTCTCGGCAAGCCGATCCTGTGGGGACTCGGCGGTCATGTCATCAAGACCGGCTTGAGTCCGGTATTAATCGACCTCATGGACCGCGGGCTTGTCACCGGCATCGCCATGAACGGGGCAGGCG
>JBGQNR010000258.1:0-8729 GCA_041501225.1 Acidobacteriota bacterium | reverse complement strand
TAAGACTCATATTTTTCCTCATCCTTTCCTCCAGTTGCACCTAAAAAGGATCGGCAACTGGTAGGATTTTCGATGAGGCAACAATCTCACAATAGTAGGATTTTTGATGAGTCAATGCGGTAATTGACGCCGAACAGTGGTGGGGCTATTATACGGGTAAGCGGCTTTTTCTAAAAAAGAAAAGGGTTGCCGCCCCGTTACTCAGGCAGCGGAAGGAACGGATCAGAACCCGCAGCCACGGTTGCTCATTGACCCGTGTTTTCCGCTGAGGCTAAAATTGGCGGGAATGCAAGAGCCGCCCCGAAGAGCGGCCCTTCCATCTGGAGAATTGAGCAGGGCGGAATCCTTTCCAGTTCATGCCAATCCCGTATCACGCCATTATCTAGGCGCGGACTTGCTCTTGATACTTTTGGACTCAAATGTGGGCATCCAAGTCCTACCATCGATAGATATCTCCCGCTTTTCTACGAAACTCATGAAATCTGTTGCGAAGACGGCGGTTCCCCTCATCTTGTACGGTTTGTCTCCCATCGTAATGGTTCCCGAATAGGATACCGTGTTGCCCTCAATAGTATAGGTAACCACGCTGATGCTGCCGTCGCTTCCAAAGGCGTTCCAGCCATATTTCTTGTTCACTGGGTCGAAGCTGTCGATCTCAGCCCACTGAAGGGGGCCATTCGGCCCTTTTTCCTCTCCGCGCCATTCCACAAAAAAACCGCCCAATATCGAGCGGACAGTGGACTTCCCGCTGAATTTTCCAGCAGGTCCCAACGGAGTAGTCTTGTTCTCCCCCTCATAGGTCCAATCTCCGACCCAAATTTCCAGCTTCTTCTGCTCTGGCCCAGGTTTGGGCGCGGGAGTCTGCGATTGCAATGCAACTGCAACGAGTAACATCACCAACGCAACAGCAATAAGGATTCGTTTCATAAAGTCCTCCTTGAAGGATAGAAGAAAACTAACAGATAGATATCCAATGCCTCCTATTGCCTACCAGAGAATCCGGTAAGTCAGCGGACCTGGGAAAAAGGTAGGGGTGTCCACGGTTGGAAGTCTGTGCCACGCAGGTGGCGTGGAATAGCTCTCTCATCGAGAGCCGACCCCACGGATAATCCCCAGGCCCCTACATGGAGCTACTGCACCTTGGTGGCGTAGCCTGTTACGCACTGCCATCGACCATCGCGTTTCACGAACACTTCAGTCCAACGGACCTGACCACTGGTATCCTTGCCCGCCAGTGAACTCTTGTAGGTTGACAGGCCATTCACAATGGCCCGGTCACCAAGCACAAAAGCCTTCATGTCGCTAACCACTAGTGACTCAGTCTTGGAAGTATCGTTCTTCACAGCGGCGAGATACTGTTTTTTGTTTCCGACCACGCTGGGGTAGTTTGCCTGAAACTCCGTGGCTAGAATCTTATCAATCGCCGCCATGTCTTTCTTTAGGCTTGCCTCTGCCCAATCGCGTTCGAGCTGATACAGTGCTTTCTCATCCTCGCCGCTCGCCGTGCTGCCCGGTGAAGGCTGATTGCTGTTGGCAACCAGCCAGTCCCATTTCCAAGATCCGTCACTCTGACGAGTGAGTGCCAACATCCAACTGCCACGGTAACTATTGGAGGCAACCCCTTCCGCCTTTGTCGTGACATTGTTCGAAAAAGTTCCCCTTGCAACAGCAAAGTCGCCGACCACGCGCACATCATCCACTGGAACGCTGAGATCAGTTTTGAACTGGTTGAAATAGGATCGGTTGCTCAGCCGGATTGCTTCCTTGCCGACTAACACGGACTCATGGTCATCTGCAAAGAGTGTCTTGTCTGTCATGGAGGAGGTCGCGCCATCGGCATCCCCCGCATTTGTGGCTTTTGTAAAATCCTCCATTGACTTCTTGATCGCCTGCACGTCGGCAGGGTCATTGACCTTTTGAGCACAAGCAGAAAATAGCAAGAGCAAAACACACAGTATTACTGCGAATGTGGTTTTCATGGCTTCAACTCCCGATAGATTGTTCGAAAGTCAGTGTGATCTGGCCGATCTGGAGCACAGGAGCCTCCGGTACGGCAAATCAATGTGAGATGCAATGTGGTGGTGATCATTATAAGGTGCTAAGGCTTTATCCAGAAAGGAAAAAGGTTGCCGCCCTGTTATGAAGGCAGCGGAAGGAACGGATCAGGCCGCGCAATCATGAATGCGCGTTGGCCGGTGGCTTCTACTGAGGCTGGGATAAGCGCGAGAGCCGCCCCGAAGAGCGGCACTTGTGAGTTTTTTGATAACCAGCAAACGGCTTCCATTCGACTTACTTGCTGAGACGCTTGTATGTGGCGCGATAATCGTTCTTTTCATTCCCGACGATAATCGTGCCTTCCTCAACATAGGTATTGCCGTTGTCCAGAAATGTCCAACCTCCCTTGTTTTCAAACCTTCTGCCATCGACAAAACTGCCCACGAGCGAATAAACCCACTTACCGGCTTGTTTTGTGATTGTGACTTGACTAAGACTTCCGCTTGAATCCACTAAAAAACCCTTGATCTCCTTGGATGCGGCGTCCCATCCAAGAAGGTACTTCGCCGTGGTTTTTCCAGCGAATGAATTCGTCTCAATCGCAGTCTTATCTGCTGTCCATGTGGTAACACTGTATTGCAGGACTTTCTCGCCTCTTCTCCCTCCCCCTGGGTAATCGTATACCCAAGTAACATCTCCCATCCAGCGTCCAACCAAGAGATCACCCAATTCATTCAGAGCATTTCCAGCCTTCTGCGGCGAAGTTTGTGGTCAGGCGCAAACACCCATAAGTAGGACAAGCAATCCGAGGACAATACGAATCCGTTTCATAGATCGCGCCTTCAAAGTTACGAGAACGTGATAGACCGGAACCTTGCCACGCAATAGGAGCTTGGAGATGACCTGAGTGTAAGTCCGTTTCAGCGGGAAGGTCAATAGCAATGTCCTGCTGCGAAAAGTTCATGTGGCGCAGGAGGAAATGGGAGTGCGGGTGGGAGCTTGCGGATTCGGTGCCTACTTTTTGCGAGCGGCGGGATCGAAGTTCTCTATCAGCCAGATATCAGACTTGCTTTCCTCTACAGTGTACACGAATCTGTGCCCGTCGGGGCTCGATTTGAAATTAGAGCCTCCTGGCAGCGTTAAGAGGGTCTTAGGGTCGCCACCGCCTGTCGGCACTGCCAAGATATGTGTGCTGCCCGTGGTGGAGTTATCCATTGCATATAACCAATTTCCGTCCGGTGACCATCCGAAAGGATGCAGATTCTTGCCCGGGAAAATAGTCTTGGGATTGCCGCCCATGGATGGCACCAGCAATATGCTAGATCTGTCAGGCGCGGAGAATTCATCTGCGCAAATCCAATTTCCGTCCGGTGACCATCCTAGAGGGCGCAAAACCATTTTGGTAAGAAGCTTCGCAGAATTGTCCGCCAGGGAAATTACCCAGAGCCCGTCCTGAGGGTGCCCATAAACCGCGAACCTTTTACCATCAGGCGAGTATTTCGGAGATGATAGTTGAAAATTAATGACACCCCTATTATTTAGCGGTTTTTCTTCTTCTGTTTCTGGATTGAGGATAGTCCTCACTCCTCCCGTGAAATAGAAGATGTGCGTGCCGGGTGACCAAGCAAAAATTATCTGCGCTCCAACCTGGGTTTTGGCCAACTGTCGCGGCTTGCCTCCATCTGCGTCCACGATCCAGATCTTGAAGCTACTGCCTTCGTCAGAGATATACGCGATTCGCTTCCCGTCTGGAGACCAGGCAGGAGAGAAATGGGCGGCATCCGAGAACGTCAACTGTATGGGCGTACCACCTTCAATCGGCATTTTGTAAATCTGCCTGTTGGCCAAATTGTTTGTAAAGGCAATCCATTTGCCGTCGGGGGAAATGGTCGGAGAACGGAAATATGCGGTGCCTTTGGTCAGCAACCTAATTTCCAGCTTCTTGTCCTTTTCCGAGCCCGTGAATTCAGCAAGCCACAGATTCGAGAAATGTTCCGACTTCCAATACGCGAGGCGGGTTCCATCGGCGGATAAGGAGAAATCAACGCCTTGTAAACCGCTCAATACAACCACAGCCTGACCTTTTGCTTTGCCCGATTTTGGGTCGATAGCGATCCTCGCCAGGTCATAATTGGGGTTCCCCTCCCTGGTGTATCTCATCAAAAAATAGATCGAGTCTCCAGTTGCAGACCAGTTGGCGCGACCTGCGAACCAATCGGGCTCTATTACTTTGCGCTGCTGGCTGCCATCGGGGCGCACAGTCCAAATGGCAGATCGCTTGTTATCCGAGTCAGCGACAATCAGCAATAAATTCGACGCGGGCGACCAGTCATAGAGAGTGACCCGACCGATGCCATTCACGGGCACTTCTCTGGAATTTCCGCTTAACTTATCAACTAGAACAAAGCCTTTCTCCCCCCAGGAGCCAGCTATCTGTGTCCCATCGGGCGACCAGCAGGTGACATGACGATCCACGACAAAGCGGGGTGTTCCTCCGAACCGGGAAATCAGATATGTTGATGAACCATTGTTATCTTCACCCCTCGTACCCTCGAAAAGAAGCTCAGATCCATCTGGGGACCATCTGAGGGCTCGAATGGAAAATCGCTTGCATAGCTCAATGGCTTGTCTACTTTTCATGTCCTGCAACATAAGCTTATTATTCCCAGGTGGGCCGGTTACGTAGGCAAGGGAAGATCCGTCGGGTGAAATAGCAGGCGATGAAGCTTCCCCATCAAACGTAACCTGCTTTTGGATAGGCTGATTAGACGAGGAAGAAGTCTGCCCTGTTTCAGCGGGTTTCCAAACCAGATAGAAAATCACAGCCGCAACAAGGACCATTCCCCCAGCCAGGGCAAATGCCATCATCCGCTTGGAAAAGCGGAACTGGCTCTTAACCGCACCAGCCTGGCTCGCCAGTTTTCCCGACTCCGAATCTTCCTTCAGTTCCTCCAGCGCAACCTTCAGATCCGCCATGTTCTGAAAGCGCCTGGCCGGGTCTTTCTTCAAGCAGCGGGAGACAATCCGCTCCAGCTCCTGCGGCGTCCCTCCCGACGCCTCGCTCACCGGTGAAGGTTCCTGGTGCAGGATTGCCGCGAGCGTCGAAATCTTGCTCTCCCCCTGGAACGCCCTCCGCCCTGTTACCATTTCGTACAGGACTGATCCGAACGAAAATATGTCTGAGCGACCATCTACAGGCCGTCCCTCAGCCTGTTCCGGTGACATGTACGCCACGGTTCCAATAATGGCACCCTTCTCCGTTACGCCTTCGGCAGTGGCGGTGGTGGCGAACTCATCACCCTGGACATGTTCCATGAGCTTGGCGAGGCCGAAGTCAAGGACCTTTACTGTGCCATCCTCATTTACCATGATGTTGGCTGGTTTCAGATCCCTTTGAACAATACCGGCGGCGTGGGCCTTGGCCAGCGCATCCGCGATCTGAACTGCGTATTTGAGGCTGTCATTGAGGCGCAGGCTGCGGCGACCGATCATTTGTTCGAGGGTTCTGCCCTCGACGTACTCCATCGCAATGAAATCCACATCCTGATCCGTGGTGATGTCGTAAATGTGGATGATATTGGGATGGTTTAGTGCCGATGCAGCCTTGGCTTCTTGGGTGAAGCGCCGCTTGCGCTCGGCGTCTGCGACCTTCTCTGGAGGCAAGACCTTGAGGGCAACAAATCGGGCCAAATGCATATCCTGGGCCTTGTAGACGACTCCCATCCCGCCTGACCCGAGCTTCTCGGTAATCCGATAATGCCCGAGCGTCTTGCCGATCATAAACAATGACTCCTCGATTCCATGGTGCCGAATGGCAAAACAGAGGGCTAAAAGGGGGCAATCGATGGCTGCTGGGCGTGAGCCTCAGCGGGATAGAGCAATCGTCGACCCGGTCCTGCACCATGTGATTTGTGCTTGAATCTTGGTCAAGTCTAAACTTGGTTCCGCCTGCGATCAACAGAAATTGCTGGGACGTGGCGGGTATAAGGCTGATGGGTAGCGGTGATGCACGAGTCCAACGGTTGGAATCGTGCCCCTTGCAATCAAATGCGGCCAGAGGTGTTGGGAGTACCGGGATACACTCCCGGCAGGCGGTTTCCGCTTTAAAGGCACTTTTTAGCTTGCCCGTTGACCGGTCGGGCGTGGCGGAAGTCCTTCAAAGGGATTACTAGCGCAAATCCGTAACCGCCACTCTTCACCAACGGAGCTTTACCCAAGCTCCTGCGTGCACTCTCGCGGGAGCCTAATTCGACAGCAGGCACTCGGCCTTCTCCCCAGGGGAATCCACCAATGCAATGATCTTTTGGTAATAGCCGCAGGCGGCAACAAAAAGCCCTGCCGCAGCGCATTCTTCGGCAAGCTCACTGAGTGCTTGCACAATCTCAGCCAGGTTCTCTGTGCGCCCAGATAGGAATGAGAGCATTCCGTCCGCGTCCTCAATCGAGATCAGCTCGCCATCCGGTGTAATGAATCCATCGAAATCTTTAGGTTGGCTCATGATCGTGTTGTGTCTCCCTTCGGCTCGTCCAGTTCGGGCGAATTCTCATTGCGATTCTCCATCCTCATGAAACTGGCCGCAACTCGTTGGCCAACGCCCGTTCTCCAGAATCGAGCAGGAGCCAACAGGCAGTGAATGTGTCGCGGTAGAATGCGGCTGGTCGCCGTGGATCTGACTTTGTTCCCAGCACAATGCCCTGGAGGATTCTGTCACCTGAACGAGCGGCTACGCGAATGCCCACCCTGAGGCCCCAATCGTGTGGTTGTCCTTGCTAATAAATCCATCCGAGCGAAAACCGACGGGGGCAGGATGAGCTGTCTTAGACTGTTGGAAGCCCTGGATTGGATGGGAGCCGACCTGCAGCACACAACAAGGAAGCAGCCTTACAACGCCGGTGGACGCCTGGGCATACCGGTATCGGCACATTAAGGGAAGCCATTGAAACGGCATCCCAAGAATTACTTTCTTATCATGCACAAAGCATGGAAACGCACCATGTGATGAAACCTGATGGTCGCAAGGAGAAACACGGACAGGAAGAACTGGATCGGCTACTTGAAGAAAAGGCCAGCTGATTTACAGATCTGTAATTTTTACATTTCTGCAAATTTTGCATTTCGATGGAAGCGGACCCGCGAGGGCTCAGGCCCGCCCCGAGGCTGCAGGGAGCGGCAACGGTCCGTGCAACTATGCAGTTTCGCGACAGGCTGTTTTATTTCAATAAATCTTTTTAAAAGATTCGCCGTGCGCGCCCGGAGCAAGAACACCGCTAGACTGGAGCAGGTTGAACTTGGGCGGCGGCACTCCCAGCGGATTCCTCTGTGTGTCATGCTAGGTAACTCGGGTAACCTTCACCTGACTGACCCAATCCATTACTTCTTGAGACGCCTCCAGCCGTAGCCCATCAGACCGATGATGCCACTGCCCAGGAGGGCGAGGGTGGAGGGTTCGGGAACGTAAGCGAGGCCCAGGGCAGAATCAATCTGATAGTTGTCTATTAAGGTCGTTTTGTCAGGCGCAAAAACGCTTATCCCTGTCAGTTGGACCGTATGGGAGTAGTCTGCCGTTGCCGACGCAGTATTGGGGAACATTGGATTTATATTTACCCAAGAGAAAAGATCAATCCCGAGGTGGAACGGCTCGTTTGAATTGAACGGTTGCAGGGACGATGTGATTGTTTGGGCACCGAGGCCAGCCAGAGGATAATTATCAAGATGATGGGAATTGTCGAGCCATCTCGTGGTGATTGTCACATCTGCATAGGAGCCATTGTCTGTGCCCCAATGGTTTGCCTTAGAAGGGGGATTACTCAAAAAGCCAGCGCCCGTGAAGATTAATTGGAAGAAACCTCCTGGATACTGGGCGGTCGTTATAGTCACGATGTCCCCAATATAGGCTTCGGAGACAAACTCGTAATAATCCGTCACGGTCCCGAAGTTGCTCATTGTCAGCGCCGCCAATACCTTCAGCGTCGGAGGAGCCGGAAGAGGCGACGAAGCTCCTGTTCCTGAGAAGCCCGTAAAGCTGTACGTAGGAATGCCAGGATTAGTAGTGGTATAGGAAAGATCGCCTCCCGTTGGATCGATTTGCCAGAGCCCGATGTAAGGCGGCGTTTGATAGCTTTCGCACGGATTCGAAAGCGTCCCGCCGCAGAATCCCAGGAAGGTTGTCAAAGCTGGGGGGGGCAGTGGATTGGTGTGAGCCGGAACGGAACCAAGAAGCAGGACTGCAAGTGAAGCCAGGGGGATGGACAGTCTCATAGCGTCTCCTTCCAGAAACAACTTTCCACTTCCGAACTACACCGAGTGAATGCGACGGGTTTGGTGAGACTTTCGGCTACCCGCCAGAGGCAGCACTCCCAGCGAATTCCTGAGAGTGCCGTGCTAGGCAACTCGGGCAGCCTTCACCGGACATTCCCAATTCATTACCGTTTGCGACGCCGCCAGCCGTAACCGATCAGACCGACCAGGCCGATGCCGAGGAGTAAGATCGTGGAAGGCTCGGGGACAGGCGCACAGACCCGGGCAGGTCCAGCTTAGATTTTTCAGCGAGGAATGCATCCCGGGCTATGAAAAGCCGGGGATTGCGGACCCCATGATGGGCGACAATTACATTGACCGTCGCATTGACTCATCAAAAATCCTACTATTGTGAGATTGTTGCCTCATCGAAAATCCTACCAGTTGCCGATCCTTTTTAGGTGCAACTGGAGGAAAGGATGAGGAAAAATATGAGT
>JBGQNR010000257.1:0-8738 GCA_041501225.1 Acidobacteriota bacterium | reverse complement strand
GTTCCGGCTGCGCGGGGGCATCTGCGGCGTTGGCGCTCCTCGACGATGTACAGCGACATCGCCTGCGTCGCGCCGCCTTGCATCTGCCCCCGCGGCGCTCGGAACGCGGCCCCTCCTAATTCTCGGACGGGCTCCTAGGTACTTTTATCGTGACCGCGCCCCGGGAGCAAGGGAATTAATGCCGAAGGCAACCTTCAGCCTTGCCGGAGGGCTTAGCGAGTTTGAAAAATCCGGGGAGCGCGCGAGGGACGAATGGTGGTGCCCGGTCAAATCCGCAAAGAGAGACCGAGCCAGGAAAGACAGGGAGTTTGTGGAAGATTCACTAAAGTGTTCGGGCGCCCTCTCTGAAATGTGATTTCTTCAAGGTCACGGCCGACCAAGGGCAGGGGACGGGAGAATCGTTAAAACAAACAATATCCGTGGGCTCGGTGCTCATGCCTGCAGGCAGGAGGATTGGCGGAAAGGAATGACATAGAAAAATGGATTGTAAGGACTGGATTTGGGCTCTACACTGGGCGTGCATGCTGAAAGATTCGCCACGGATACGGTTTAACACTTCCTTCGACAACCAACAGTCGTGCGGGATTGCCAATGTCAAGGTGACGGGGATCGATCCCGGAAAGATCGCGACCTATCTGATGGACAAACACAAGATTTTCGTGGTGCCCATCATTCACCCCGAATTCAAAGGACTCAGGATCACGCCGAACCTGTTCACCACATTGCCGGAATTGGACCGTTTCTGCGAGGTTATGGACGGGGTCGCCCGCAAAGGTCTGCCGGCATGAGATCCAATCCCTCGACGCGCACCCATGTGTCAGAAAGTAGGCGCCGGGCGCCGCACGGCGCTCAGATCTCAGGATTATACGATCCCAGGCCCCGGTCGCCGGCCGGGGCCTGCTTGCATGATTCACCTAGTTGATCTTTTGCTTTTGTCATCTAAATCGGAAGGAATGGTGCAGTTTCAATTTTTTAATACAGGAGGCAGGTCAATGTTCACGCTGCGTAAGATCGGTTTGGCATTTATCCTGTTTGCGGGCGCGCTCGCAGTCAATCTGCGGCCTGAATGTGCGGCACGAGCTCAGGCCTGGGCCGCAAAGGATTATCCGGCCGTTCTGACGCTGCGGCAACAGGATGCGATTTACAGCGCCTGGCTCAAGATCAGGCTCGAACGGATTCTGCCGGACCTAATGCGGCAGGAGGGCTTCGACATGTGGGTTGTCATCTGCCGCGAGAATAACGAGGATCCGGTCTTTTTCTCGCTGGTCCCGTTCACCTCGCTCTACGCCAGCCGCACGTCGATGCTGGTTTTTTTCGACAAAGGCGCCGAAGGGATCGAACGACTCACCGTCAGCCGCTCCGGAATCGGCCAGCTCTACAAGAGTGTCTGGAATCCTGACAAGATCGATCAGTGGGTGAGGCTCGCCGAAATCATCAAAGAGCGCGACCCGAAGAAGATTGGTGTCAACGAATCCGACACCTTTAATTACGGCGATGGATTGACGGCCACGTTAAAGAAGAAGCTGGTGTCTGCGCTCCCCCCGCAATACGTCTCGCGTTTGCAGCCGGCCGAGCGCCTCGCGATCCGATGGCTCGAGCGGCGGTCGGCTGAGGAATTGGAGGTCTATCCGCAGATCGTCGCCATCGCCCACGGCATCATCGCCGAGGCATTCTCGCGTGCCGTCATCACGCCCGGCATCACCACGACGGAGGACGTTGTGTGGTGGATGCGGGAGCGGACACGCCAGCTTGGCATGACCAACTGGTTTCAAACCTCGGTCTCCATTCAGCGGCCAACGGACAGCCCGCACAAGGACAGCCAGGTGATCCATCGCGGGGATATGCTTCACTGCGACTTCGGCATCACCTATCTCAGGCTGTGCACCGATACGCAACAATTGGCTTACGTCCCAAAAGACGGCGAGATTGATGCGCCCCAGGGATTGAAGGATGGGCTCAAGCAGGGGAATCGGCTCCAGGACATTCTGCTGGCGGAGATGAAAACCAAGCGTACCGGCAACGAGATTCTGCTGGCGGCACTGAAGCGTGCCAAGGCGGAAGGTTTAAATCCGAGTATTTATACGCACCCGCTCGGCGTTCACGGCCACGCGGCCGGGCCGATCATCGGATTATGGGACCGTCAGGAAGGGGTTCCAGGCCTCGGCGATTTCGAGCTGAACGAGGATACCGTGCATTCCATCGAGCTTGCCGTCAAAGCCAAGGTGCCTGAGTGGGGAAACCAGGAGGTTTCATTCGCGCTCGAGCAGGATGCTGCCTATACAAGATTCGGCGCAGCCTTTCTTGACCAGAGGCAAACAACACTCTTCTTGATTAAGTAAGGCCGTATTCGGGCCTCGCTGCGGCTCCGGGGTGCGAGGGCATGATGTGGGAGAGAAGTATTCCTTTTACTCTGCGATGGATGGCCCTTGCTATCCTGCTGGGCTTCGCCAACTCATTCACGCCGGAGGAAGGCTTCCTTAAGATCATCGAGGATCTCAAAAAACGGAACCTGTAGCTGATATGTACCCATAGGAGAACTTCAGATCATGTGTATGCGCACCAGTCATGTGCGGCCCTATCAACAATGGAATTGGGGCGGGGATGAGATTGTCCATGAACCCGTGATTCCGGCTTCCCGAACGCTTCCCGGCGGCAAACGCAAGCGATATCCGATCGATATCCGCGAGTTTCTTTCCATCGAGAATAACGCGGTTGTGCGCAAGCATATGGAAACCCTGATCGCAGAGTTGCCTACGGCCCTGCGCGCGAGTTGTTCCTCCGGGGCATCAGGCAGCTTCGATCTGCGCCGGGAGCGAGCGGCCTCCTATATGTCCCGCTTTCACTACATTTGGTCAGCGCGACGCTTCGATCAGTGGCTGTTCCCGGAGGAGACGCTGGCGCTGGGCGGTGGGGACTGCGAAGATCTTGCCTTCTTGCTGGCGGCGCTGCTCGAGGCCAGCGGCATCAGTCCCTATTGCATCCGTGTCGTCCTCGGGGTGGTGGTGAACCACTCCGGTTCGGATCGCGCTGAGCGTTGGGATCATGCGTGGGTTGTCTATCAAAACGAAGGGGGTGACTGGGAAATCGTGGAGCCCATAGCCTTGGTTGACGAAGGCCGGCGCGCGTGCCCTGTCAGGACGGCCGGCGCCTTTCGCGCTCTGAAAAAGCACCCGGATGTCGAGTACATCCCCCATTTCGTTTTCAATCGGCATCACCTGTGGAGAGTTCATACTCCTGAAGCCACGGCAGCACGGATGCTTGCGGATTACGTCCGTGAGCGCAAGGACCGTGCATTCTGGCAAAGCTATAAGCCTCGATTTGCGGCGAAAGTTCACTGGAGCATTTTCGATGAGGCCCTGCCCGGGATGCCTCACGAGGATCTCGAGCTGGTCAAGCGCGTCAGTTTTTGGGTGGATACCAATGTGCTGCGATACGATCCCCGGGATCATTTTGACTTTGCCTATATCGACCAGGCCTGGGACCTCGTCAACCGCAGGCTGGCCACCGGCGACCTCGCCGATTTTGCACTTGCCGCGCACGCCATCGGCGATTTCTATGCCCATTCCTTCTACGCCGATTTTGCGCCGGTGCAGAATGATGGTTCTATCGCTCCTTTCGACCCGATGCACGCGCTTCCGCCCGGGCAGCTGGTGTACGATTTTCAGCCCTATGCGCCGCTGCCGGGCTGTCAGCTGACGCCCGATCAGGCTGCCGCCGGTTGGGAAGGATCGCTCATCAGCGGTCAATGGTGGCGCTGGTACACGAGTTTTCCGGACGACCTCGAGAACGCCGATGATTTTTCCCGGCACCGTTGTCTGCCCGACCATGACATGGTGGCCGTGGATGGGCCCAATCCCAAACCGGAGCAGCGTCACTACACGGGCACGGAATACCTGAGGCAATACAACATGCGCCGGAACGCGGCCATTCAACACATTCGCAAGACCTATGATTCCTGGGGCGCTCAGAGACCTCGACAGGAAGCCGGGTGATGAATCAACTTGACAAAAACACCTCTGGCCTATACTTTATAATGAAAAGTACTTTATAACCGCTGACCTTGGAGAACGGAATTATGCCGCAGAATCGTCATCGGGGAGAGAGCGGAAGGCAAACACGCCACCGGCTGCCAACCATCGGATTGTTTGGGATCGCCACGGCAATGTTCTTCTGCGGGTACGCTCAGGAGAGAACCATTGGCATCAACGAACGCATCCATCACGATGACTTCGAATACAGGGTAACCAAATTCCAGATCGCGGACTCGATCGGCGCAGGTGAGCAGCAACACAAGGCCTCAGGGCGTTTCTACATTGTCGATTTTGAAGTGGAGAACCGGGCGAAGCGCGTCGGCCATAATTGGGACGATTCGATCGCTTATCTTGTCGACGAGCGCGGAGGCAGTTACGAAAACCTGCCAGAGATGCAGAAAATTCTGAATGAAGCGCAGCCTTTCAACTACGCGCCACGGCATTCGACCCCTGCGGGCGCAACGGAATCGACCCGGTTCGTGTTTGACCTGCCTCGTGGCCTTGAGCATCCCTGCCTGATGGTCCGCGGCGAGCTGCTGATGGGAGATGTCTTCGACGGCAAGGCGTTTGCGAAGATTAAAGTGAGATTATACGTCCCGTGATGGATCAGCAGCAGTCCTCGTTTCTGCGAAAGAGCAGCCGGTACAGCGCCGAGGCGAAGCACCATTGCGTGAGGGCAGCGCCGAAGGCTAAGGGAACGATGATGAGCGCCGGAATGAAGGCCAGCAGCGGGCGATTCAAATAGAAACCCCAGCCGCTCAAAATAAAAAGCGCGGCCCCAATGGCACAGCCAAATCGCCGCGGCACGCCATGGCGTGGCATATCCCCGAGAGTCGTGAGCGGACGCAGGAGGGCCTGGTAAACGTAGTCATAGATACTCCTGGGACTCACCGAACCGACCAGGGTCAGGACGCCGACAATCCAGAAATAGATGGGAGAGCGAAGGCCAAGTCCAAGAGTGCCGCAGCATCCGCACGCAAACGGCGTCCACCTTGCGAGCAAATTGAGATGGTCGTTGCAGAAGACATCCTCACGCTGATACCCCTGAACCAACAGTATACGCCGGATGTATGCGCTCATGGTTTTTCCCCAGGTTCAGACACAAAATCGTGCCGGTCCTTTTTCCTGTACATGTCGAACGCGCCGTTCGTGCTCCCGGATCTGATTAGCAGTAATGTACGCCCGCGTTTTCAAGGATACCAGCAAGATCTGCCCTGGTGATCGAGTCGGCAATTGGTCCCCGGCCGCCGGACGGGGCTTGGATTCGAATGACTCTGGGATCCGTGAGCCGTGCGGCGTCCGGCGCCCACTGGGATTCAACACCGGGAATTCACTTGCTTAAAGGCCGCGCTAGGGATAGAAATGCGTGTCCTTCCAGGAGAGAGAACGTATGAGAAGAATAGTGTATGCGTTGCCCCTTGTGGTTTTTCTCGCGGTCACCAATGTTGGCGCAGGCCAGGGACCTGGTAGCGACCGACTGAACACCGAGGAATTGAATGCCCTGGCGTTCAGGAACATCGGCCCCACGTTGGATACCGGGCGCATTGCCGATGTCGAAATCGATCCCAGGAATCCGAGCGTATGGTACGTGGCGTCTGCGTTTGGCGGCGTGTGGAAAACGGAGAACCGCGGCATCACCTTTGCTCCGATTTTTGACAACTACGGCTCGTTCACCACGTGCTGCGTGGTGGTCGATCCGAAGGACTCTAACGTTGTCTGGCTCGGCACCGGCGAGAATGCGAGTCAGCGTAGCGCGCACTTCGGCGACGGCGTCTACAAATCAACCGACGCCGGCAAGACCTGGAAGCAGGTAGGCTTGCCTACCTCCGAACACATCGGAAAGATCATCATCGATCCGCGCAACTCGAACGTGGTCTGGGTCGCAGCGCAGGGTCCGCTCTTTTCTGAAGGCGGCGAGCGCGGTCTCTACAAGACCACGGATGGCGGGCAGACTTGGAAGGCCAGCCTTACGATCAGCAAAGACACGGGTATATCCGATGTCGTCTTTGATCCCAAAAACCCCGACATCCTTTATGCGGGAGCGTATCAGCGGCGCCGCCATGTCGGGCAGATGATCGGCGGCGGGCCCGAAGGCGGTATCTTCAAGACGATGAATGGCGGCACCACCTGGACCAAGCTCACCAAGGGACTTCCCGCGGGGGATGTGGGCCGTGTCGGGTTGGCTGTGGATGCGCGCAAGCCCAATACAGTCTTAGCGCTTGTCCGTGCCAAGACGGGGGAAGCCGGCACGTATCGCTCGGAGGACAACGGCGCGTCCTGGACAAAACTGAACAGCTATGTCGGAGGTGGAGCGGCCTACTACTGTGAACTATTCGTCGATCCGTGGCGGCCAGACACGATCTGGTCGGCCAACACCCCACTCGATTGGAGCCGGGACGGCGGCAAAACGTTTGGGAACGTGCCTAACATGCAGGGAGTGCACGTCGATTTCCATGAGGTTGCTTTCGACCCGGTGGATAAGAATCACATCCTGGTCGCGAGCGACGGCGGGCTGTTCGAGAGCTACGACGAAGGCAAGAACTGGCGCTTCTTCACCAACCTGCCCATCACGCAATTTTATCGCGTCTCGGTCGACAATGCAAAGCCGTTCTATCGCGTCTGCGGCGGCGCCCAGGATAATTTCTCCGTCTGCGGCCCGTCGCGTACCACCTATCGATTTGGCATCCGCGTGACCGACTGGTTCTACATCGGCAGCGGCGACGGTTTCCAGAGCCGCAACGATCCAGACGACCCGAACATCATTTACGCCTCGTCGCAGAACGGCAACATCACGCGCATGGATGCCCGTACGGGCCAGAGCAAGAGCATTCGCCCGCGGGCAGCCGGCGCGGCGCAGATCGAAGAAGAAGGTGCGGCCGGCAGGCAGGGCGGGGCAGCCCAGCAGGCTGGCGCGCGCGGGCAAGGGGGAGGCGGCGGCCGCGGCGGTGGCGGCGATCGTCCGAACTGGGACGCGCCCTACATCATCAGCCCGCACTCTTCTAAGCGGCTCTATTGGGCCAGCAATTTCGTGTATCGCAGCGACGATCGCGGCGATACCTGGACCAGGATCAGCCCGGACCTGACGCGGCAGCTCAACTGGGCCGAGCTCCCCATCATGGGGAAGGTATGGCCCTCGGATTCGGTGTCGCTCCATGAATCGACGACTGCTCTCAGCAATGTGGTATCGATCGACGAATCGCCGCTGCTCGAGGGCCTCATCTATGCCGGCACCGACGACGGCCTATTGCAGGTAACCGAAGACGGCGGCAAAAACTGGCGCAAGGTCGAGCAGTTCCCCGGCATGCCGCAGTGGACGTATGTGAGCGACATCTTCGCTTCGCCGCGCGATTCCAACGTTGTGTTTGTCGCCTTCAACAACTGGCAGCGCGGCGACTATAAGCCGTACCTGCTGAAGAGCACCGATCGCGGGCGCACATTCACTTCCATCGCGAGCAATCTGCCCGATCGGCATGATGTGTGGTCTGTCATCCAGGACCACGTCAACTGCGACCTGCTCTTCGCCGGCACCGAGTTTGGCCTGTTCGTCAGCGTCGATGGCGGCGGAAACTGGGTGCAGCTCAAAGGCGGCCTGCCGACGATCCAGGTGCGCGACATGACCGTACAGAAGCGGGAAAGCGATCTCGTGCTTGGAACCTTCGGCCGCGGATTTTATATCCTCGACGACTACAGCCCGCTCCGAGAAATCAATGCGCAGACGCTTGCCGAAGATGCCCGTCTGTTCCCCCTGCGCGACACCTATTCCTTCCAGCCGATCGGGGAAGGGCAGGCTTCAGAACCCACATGGACCGCTCCCAATCCGCCGGTGGGTGCAGTGTTCACCTATCATGTCAAACAGGATCTGCCGGCAGACACGAAGCTGGTGCTTACGATCACGGATGACACCGGCAAACAGGTGCGCAGAATGGATCTTCCGGGCACAACCGGTCTGCGTCGCATCACTTGGAACCTGCGGGGTGATCCGGCGGCACCCGCCGCTGGACAGGGCGGTCCCGGAGCACCGGGCGGACGCGGCGGCGAGGCAGGCGCTGGTGCCGCAGGCGGAACACAGGCTGCGCGTGGTGGTGCTGGTGCCGCAGGGGGAGCGCAGGCTGGGCGCGGCGGTGCCGGAGCTCCTGGAGGCGGCCAGTTCGGCGGTCGGGGCGGCGGTGGAGGGCAACCGGTACCCACTGGCCGGTATCGGGCAGTGCTCGGCAAGATGGTTGGCGATACCGTCACGGCCCTGGGTCCGGCGCAAACCTTCCTGGTGATTCCGCTGCCGGATAAAAACTATTAAATAATAATGCCGGGACATGCTGAGCCGTGCCCCGGCATCTCAATCCAGTCCTCGAAGAGTGAGATTCCTCTTTAGACATTTTTCTTGGATGGTGTTCCTTCTGCTCTCGTGCGGATTGCTGGATCATTCATCATCGTCGATTGAGCGACATTTTCTTTCGTCCCTGCCGGGTCTCTAATTCGATTTGCATGCTTTACCCCGGGCGGCGCTTTGTTTGCCCGGGGCTACTGTCTCGCTGCCCCGCTGGGGCAGCCAGGTCGAGATTCGCCGGCGCTTTCTGGCAATTTTTGAGGAACTTGCCTTAAGTTATTGCCTATAGGGCGCAAGCCCTGGGCTTTCACTGAGGGACCCTTTCAGGGTCATTATCCTGCCTATCTTTGTACGCTGAATCTTAACCTAGGAGCCCGTCCGAG
>JBGQNR010000256.1:0-8757 GCA_041501225.1 Acidobacteriota bacterium | reverse complement strand
GTCTGCTGGAGCGCAACCGAGATCCGGAGCGTGCTCCTGAAAGCAGGGTTTGACCGGATTCGCGCGTTTGACGGCACACCGTTTCTGCGACACTCCCCAGGAATGCGCCGCGGTTGTCGCACGTTTTACCTGGCCCGCAAGGGATAAAGCGAAATTGGAGAAGAGAGAATCCAGTCGTTCGAAAGAACACGACACTTATTGAGAATTAAGATATTACAGTGTCGCTATTCCAAGGATAGATGTGTCGCCCCTTCAGGGCTCCTCCTTCACCTGCTCACAACTCCGGGCTCACGCCCGGGGCTATTCTCTTGCCGCCCCTTCGGGGCTGGGGGTTTTATTTCTGTCACTATATTTCCTGATTATCAATAGTTTACCTCCTAATCGGATTGGCGATAGCCTGTAATATTCAACTGCCGACAGCCCAGATTAATCGGTCTATCCCCACTGATGAGAAGGGTCGCTCGGGGAGTGTAATAGGCCAACGGGTAAGGCATCCCACTATTATGCGCCTGGAGAATTGCTATAATGACGCAAAGGGGAATCGTTGGATGGACCTGATAGCCCTGGATGACAGCTGCCGGCTTTTTCTATCTCCGGCGATCGATGACTGGAAGCCGATTGAGGACCTCGGCATCAGCGCCATCATCGACCTCGACGGCGATCTCGACCTTGGGATCTCGACGGTGCCCAACCACATGCTCTATGTCTACTTTCCCATTTACGATGAAGACCTGCCCGACCTCGGCAAGCTGCACGCCGTCGCCAAAATGGGCGCACGCCTGGTGAAGAGCGGTGAGAAGGTCCTCGCGCATTGCGGTATGGGATTGAACCGCTCTGCCCTGGTGGCGGGGCTGATTTTGACCTACCTCGGCATGAAAGGAGCGGATGCCGTGGATCTGCTGCGCCAGAAACGGCCGGGAGCGCTCTTCAACAACAATTTCGCAGAGTATCTCACCCATCTCCCGCCTTGTTCCGAATAAATTCCTGCGATCGCGAGAGATTGAATCCGGCCGGGCACGTTCCACGGGGCGAATTTGTCCGCGCGTCGGCAGTTTCCTTCAGCTGGTTTCCTTGCAGCGGGTACGCCGTTCCGCCAGCCGCTGTTGAATGACCGCGTAAACCTCCGCTGGCGAGAAGTCCATGCAGGCATTGCGACGGCACCTGCTCTGCCGGCCGTTGTACACCGTGAAGCAGGGGCTGCAAGCCAGACCCCGATACATCACCGTGACCCGATCCCCCAAGGGTCTCCACAGGTGCGGCGTCTCCGGCCCGAACAGAACGACGACCTCCATATCGGTTATCGTGGCGAAGTGAGCCGGTCCGCTGTCGTTGGTGACCATCATGGCCGATTCGGCGTAGAGTGTCAGCAACTCCCGCAGCGTGGTTTTGCCGGCAACCGACCGGCAGCGGCTCTGACCAATGGCCGCTTCCAGCCTCGCAATAGTCCCCGCCTCCTTGGCCGTGCCCGTCAACAGAATGAAGGCATCCGGCGTGCCCGCGAGGATCAGTTTTGCCAGTTCTACATAACATTCATCCGACCATTTGCGCAAAGGGATGGCTTCTCGATCGCTGATATTGGAGTTCAGCAGGATCACCGTGCTCCTGGGCGCGACCCCTGCCTCCATCAGCAGGCGCCGGACGACGGCCAGTTCTGCGTCGGTCGGCTTGAACCGCTCGCGCGGGGATTCGGCAGGGCGGGGAATGTGTGCGAGGCGCGGAAAATCCGCGGCGGGCCTTTCCACGGCACTCGCCAGGATCTCGAACATCTGACTGATATGTACGTGTGGATTGAACTTTACCCGATGCGTCAGCAAGTCTCCGCGGTAGGGACCTTCGCCAAAATATGCATGGCACCCCACGCGCCGGCGGCAGCCGCTGAGCCAGCCGATCAAGGCGGTAGCCCGCGAAAAAAAGTCCAGATCCACCGAGCATTCAATCCGCTGGCTGCGAATGCGATTCAGGCAGGTCAGCGCGTCTCCGATCAATTTCGTCAGCGAATCGGTGTGCAAAACATAAATGTTCTTTTGTGGAACAAAGTCCAGGACCTTGAACAGTCCGCGGCTTTCAGCGAAAGTGAGAAAATAGAGGTTTTCCCGCCCCACCAGTTCTGTCAGCGAGCGCATCGCAGGACCGAGGGTAATCAACGCTCCCATTTCGGAAAGCTTGATGACCAGAATGCTCCTCGGCTTTCCGGCCGGGATCGCGGGTCGGAACAGGACGCGCACCAAGGTCCGAAGACTGCTGATCAGCAGGCACAATGGGACGCCCATCCAGGCGTCCACCCGTCGCATTGAGGAAACTTTCATGTTTCGCCAGCCTCGCGTCCTACCTGTTCCTTCCTCGCGGCTATGTTCAGTGATTTCGCATCAGAACTCGGTCCATGACCTGAAGGATTTCGGTCCCTTTCAGGCTTAATTCGGGCCGCCGCGCAAGGGGCAACAGCGCATATACCCGCCCACCCGACTTCCAGAGCGCGGCGAACTCGTCCCCTGTGAGCACGATCGGCGGGGCATCGGGAAACTTCATCCCGGGGATGAGGGAGTAAGCTACGCCTTCGAAAACCTCGATGTGCAATGGCTGATAGAAGCTGAGTGAGTTGGCCGACTCATAATCTCCAACCACGACCAGGTGGTTTTCCGGAAGCGCCTCGCGTGCCACCGCAAGCCCGAACTTCTTGGAGGAAATCATGTCCTCGCAGATCACGAGGCTCCACTGGGTCATGCCGCAAATAACGACCATGACCGCCACCATGCACAGAATCGCCGACATCCGCCGGCGATGGCTCTCGAATCTCAGTGCGATTAAAAAACCGATCGCCATCGACACGATCGTCACTGCCGCGGGTTTGAACAGCTGTAACTGAATCGCCGCAGGCATCTCTCCCATGATGCTGAAATCGGTCTCAGAGATCACATCCACACGCACAGCTCCCGTACTTTCGAAGCCATGACCGGCAGCAAACCAAATGCCGAAACCGATGCCTGCCGCCAGGACCGCCAGGCCAAGAACAGCCAGACTTCGGAATGCCCACCTTATGGCTCCGCTGTCCCCGGTTTTGCTCAGAGCCAGCCCGACCAGGAGTGCCAGCGCCGGGATGGCCGGAAAGAAATAATGCTCCAATCGGCCGGATACCGAAAAAAAGCCCAGGATCACTATTGCCCAGGCCGCTGCGAGTCTGGCGAGAACCTGCTGATGGAGGTCCATCGGTCTGCGGCTCGCCATGAATGCCGCCGGGATGAATACCGTCCACGGGAAGAACCAGACCAGGTTCAAAGCCCAGAATGTGAGGAGCGGCACCGACCAGACGATAGGCGGATCATGCTTGCCGATAAAACGCAGGAATTGTTCATTGACAAAGAAAGACCAGAGGAATCCCTCGTTCCGCACCGCCGCCAGCCAATGCCAGGGTACCACCAGCACAAGGAAAAGCACTGAGCCCGGCAGTATGTGCAGTGTGTGCCACTTCGGCCGCTCGCGCATTAGCAGGAAGTACAGGACGACGATGCCGATCGGGAAGGCTACTCCGACCAGGCTTTTGGTCATGACGGCGCCGGCCAAGGCGGCATAGAAGAGCAGCGCTCGCCCCAACGAGTGCAATGGATCCCGATACCACTCCAGAAAGGCATACATGGCGAGGGCCAGGAACAGCACCAGCCAGATGTCGTGCAGGGCCTCGCGGGTAAACAGATAGGTCCCGACAGAAAAAGCAGCACACAGCCCTGCGATGGTCGCCGCTCGATCGCCTACAGCATGCTTTGCCATCAACATCACGATCCAAACAAGTGCAATGACGCCGAGGGCGGAAGGCAGGCGCAGCGCAAACTCGTTTATGCCGAAAAGCCGGAGGCTGGCGGCGGTCAACCAATACATGAGCGGCGGCTTCTCTAGAAACCTCACCCCGTTGTCGTAAGGGGTGATCCAGTCGCCGCGAGCGACCATCTGCAGTGCCACTTGGGAATAGTGACCCTCGTCGTAATCAATCACTCCTCGATAGCCGGAAGAAGGGAGATAAACGACGGCTGTCAGCACCAACGGGAGCAGAAATGCGTACTTGCTCCAACCGCCGGCTGCGTTTGCTCCCGTCACCATCCAAACCTCCAGATCGTTATTTCTATCTTGAGGGAGTGTGAAGAGCAAGCGAATTTCGGAAATCCGGGTACACCCAGCCACAGGAACTATCACGACGCAATATACTCGCATCCTAAAAACCTCAACGCAGAGGCTGCAGAGGATATTTTGCTTTTCAATGACTTTTCTCAGCGCTCCCTGCGCCCTCTGCTCCGAAAATAACTCGTCTCAAAACTGCAAAGGCAGCCACGAATGACACGAACCTTTGCTGGCCCGGACGGGCGGCGCTTCGTGTCATTCGTGGCTGCCTTAGAAAGACCATTAATTTTCATGCACTTGGGTGCACCCCCGGTGCATGCAAGACTGCTTCGAAAATAGGTAGGCCCCGCCGCCGAGGCTGTCTCAAGCACGGTGCAAGAGCCCCGGCAGGGGCGACGGAAGCCCTTCAATCCATATGTATTCCATCGCCCCTGCCAAGGCTCATCCATGATCATATTTCCTACCCCGGGCTCGCTTACGCTCACCCGGGGCTACTGGCTTCAGCCCTTCCAGGATTGAAAACGCTGGCCTGTCATCCGGCGCATGAGTTTTGAGACCGTCTCGCCGGATGGGGCTTGGGATCTCATAATCCTGAATCTGGGCGCCGTGCGCCGCACGGCGCCCAGTTGTACCGCTCCGGCAGTTCAATCCGCATCCCCGTTTTCCCTGCCCGAATAAGGGATGCCCAGCTGCCTCATCTTGCGATACAGGTTGCTGCGTTCGATCTGCAGCATCTGTGCCGCGCGGCTCACATTCCCTTTGTGCTCCACCAGCTTTTGCAGAATAAACGCCCGTTCGAATTTTTCCCGTGCGTCCTGGAGCGACGCCGCTCCATCCGGCTCAGGCACGGCCAGGATGGTGCGCTGGAGGATTTCTTCGGGCAGGTCGTAAACGTCCAGACGCTGCTGGGGCGTCATGATGATGAATCGCTCCATGATGTTGCGCAGTTCACGGACGTTGCCCGGCCAGAGATAGCTCTCGAGGATCTCCAACGCCTTACGAGTAAACGTGGGAGGTTTGCGCGCATATTTACGCGCAAAGTCCTCCAGAAAATAGCGAGTGAGCTCCTGAATATCTTCTTTGCGCTCACGAAGCGGCGGAAGCTGAAACGGGATCACATTCAGGCGGTAATATAAATCCTCGCGGAAATGGCCGGCCTCGATCTCCTTCTCGAGATCTTTGTTGGTCGACGCGATAACGCGCACATCGACGCGCATCGAGACGTTTCCTCCCACAGGCGTAAAGCGCTGTTCCTCGAGCACGCGCAGCACCTTGGCCTGGGTCTTCGAACTCATGTCGCCGACCTCGTCGAGGAACAAGGTTCCGCCATCCGCCTGGGAGAACTTTCCTTCCTTGTCCTCTGTGGCTCCGGTGAACGAACCTTTCACATGGCCGAACAGCTCGCTTTCGATGAGTTCTTCGGGAATGGCAGCGCAGTTCATTTCGATGAAAGGCTGATCCCGGCGATGGCTGTGCAGGTGCAGCAAATGGGCGACCAGTTCCTTGCCCGTCCCGTTTTCCCCGCAGATGAGGACGCGCCCGTTGGTAGGGGCGGCAAACGCAATCTGCTGCCGCAGTGCCTGCATCGGCACAGAGTCGCCGATCATGACGTACTTCTGCTCAATTTGTTCGCGCAGGAGCCGGTTCTCCTCCTCGAGGCTGCGCTGGTGCAGAGCGTTCTTGACTACCAGGAGAATCTTCTCGAGGGATAACGGCTTCTCGACAAAGTCAAAGGCGCCGAGTTTCGTGGCGCGCACAGCCGCCTCGATGGACGCGTGGCCGGAAATCATGATCACGCAAGTGGCGGGGGAAATCTTCCGGATCTGCTCGAGCACTTGAATCCCGTCCATGCCGGGAAGCCAGATGTCGAGCAGCACAACGGCGTATTCTTTGCGGGCTATGCACGCAAGGCACTCCTCACCGCTCGACACGCCTTCGGCAGCGAATCCGACATCCTCCAGGATGCCCTCGAGCGCGGATTGCACACCTTTTTCATCGTCGACGATCAGGATCGCGGCTTTCGTCATAGCTGCCTATTTTGATCTTTCTTCAGGAAGACGCCAAGGGCAAATCGATTACGATTTTCGTGCCCAGGGGCGAGTTGGGTTCCGCGCGTACCTGGCCGTGGTGATCGGAAACGACCTGGCGGACAATCGCCAATCCCAACCCTGTCCCGCCTCTGCGCGTCGAGAAATAGGGGAGAAAAAGGCTGTCCTGATACTCTTTCGGAAATCCGCGCCCGGTGTCACTGATCTCGATCCGGACCGAACGTTGTTGGGTGTTGCGGCTGGTCCGGATCTTCAGAACCTTGGCGCGCCCACTCCCGCCGGACATCGCCTCGAGCGCATTGTCAAAAAGGTTTATGAATACCCGCTTCATCTGCTCCGCATCCAGGCGCACCAGGGGCAAGTCCGCATCGAGATTTTTTTCGATACGGACGTCCTGGATCCGGCCATTATAGAGGCTCAACGCGTTTTCCAGGACCCGGTGCAAATCCGTTTCTTCCAGCCGCACCCCGGGTAGACGGGCAAATCCCGAGAATTCATCTACCAGGGTCTTGAGCGAGTCGGCCTCCTGGATGATGGTCTTCACGCATTCCTCGAGCAACTTGTCGTAGGCGGTCATCTGGGCACGCCAGGGTTCAGCCGCCGCCGCTCCTCCGGGCAGCGGGATCTGCCGGAAACGGTGCAGCGTGCGCTCCGCCGAGAGCTTGATCGGCGTCAGAGGATTTTTGATCTCGTGGGCCAGGCGCCGCGCGACCTCTTGCCAGGCGGCCATTTTTTCGACTTGGAGCAACTCCGTCAAGTCATCCAGTACGATGACCCAGCCCGTGCGCTGATCCGAGCTGTCCACCAGCGGCGTTACCGTGGTCGCCACATGCAGAGTCTTGCCTTTGAGGCTGAGTTCGAGGTCGCGAACTACCTGCCCCAGGACGCTCGACTTGCGAAGCAGCAAACGCAGCGTGTCAAACGCCGGCCCCTTCACCACGTCCTCCAGATGCAAGTCGACGCTCTGCACGGGCGCCTCGAGCAGTTCGCTGGCGGCACGATTGATCGTGCGGATGACCTGGCTGTTGTTCAGCACTACCACACCTGTGGGAATCGCCTGTACGATGGTCTCAATGTAGCGCCGGCGATCATCCAGCTGGACGTTGGTCGCGCGCAGGCTGCTTTGCGCTGCTTCGATATGCGCTTTGTTTTCCTGCAGGTCGGCGGTCATGCGGTTGAAAGATGCGACTAGGTTTTCCAGCTCGTCAAAAGCCGCGCATTGGACGCGGTAATCGAGATTGCCGGCCGCTACCGCCGCCGCCCCTTCCGCCAGTGCCTGGATGGGAACGGTGATGCGCTTGGCAAGGTACATGGCAAACCAGGAGAAACCAAACACGATGAGCAGGGTCGACAGCGCGAATATCAGGAGGACGGTAAAGCGCACCGCATCTCTTTCGCGCTGGAGCTCATTAAAGGCACGGAAGTCCTCGATCACGGACAGCGCTTTGAAATGGACACTCTCCGGATTCATGGTTTCCGTAACGACCGCGCCGATGATCTGGCCGCTCGGATTGCGGATGGCCGCGGTCGCCCAGGTCAGCTCGCTGCGCGCATTCTTGGGTGAAACCCGTTGCCATTGGAAGTTAGATTGCCCGGTCAGCGCGCGCGCCAACAGCCTGGCCAATTCGGACTTGTGCACGTCGGAGGAGACCGGCACACCCCACTCGCCGGCGAGCTTGCCGCGCTGGTCATAGACGCGGATATCGTCAATCCGGCAGAGCCGCCGCAGCTCCGACAGCGTCTGTGCCAATCCCTTTGGCAGCGGCTTCTGTACGCTCTCATACATTCCGGCCCGTTCCGCAATAGTTGCGGCATAGCTTCGAGCCCGCTCGGCCGTCTCGTTGTAATACTGCTGGGCAATGTCGCTGCTGTCCTGCTGCAGCTTCGTAGCGGGTGTGCCCAGCCACCGTTCGATGGAACCCCTGACCAGCCAGAAAGCCAGAGAGAACAGCAGCGCCGCCGGCAAAAGCGAAAGAACCACAAAAATGCTGACCATTTTGGTCTTGAAGCGACTCCCGACCAGTCCGCTCCTGCGTTCGAAATAGAGCTTGATCAGATTGCGGCCCAGGATCGTGGCCAGAATCAAAAGCGCCAGAACCACCAGGACAGAAATCGTCCACAGCTGAAACGTGCGGTACGGAAACTTCGAACTCCCAACCGACGGCAACATATTGATCTTCTGCAGGGCAGTCAGGACCAAAACCAGAAACAAGACAAGAAATGCAATCGTGGCCAGCACGTAGCGGCGCATTCGAGAGGTTCTCTTATCCGGTTGGGTCAAGCGCGGAGGCTCGCTCATGAAAGGGATCCCTGGCTAAATCAGCAATTATATGACAACCTCTTTTAAAGCGCAAAGATGCAACAGATTTGCACTGCGAATCAGACAATGGCAAGCCCCAAAAGGGGCGGCATAGCTACAGCCCAGGGCGTGAGCCCTGGGGAAGTGGCATGTAGCCTTCAGAGCCCTCCTAAGGAACTTGAATTGATACATTGCACGGATGTTGAGCTGTATCAATATGATAACCGATAAACTCAATAGCACGTCATCAGCCAAGTTCCCTTCTCGTTGGGAACACCGCAGGTGGGCTTGTTGCTGAAAGGG
>JBGQNR010000255.1:0-8776 GCA_041501225.1 Acidobacteriota bacterium | reverse complement strand
TAATTTGGTGGGGGCGCGCGCTGGGGGCTGGCGGGGCGAGCACAAGGCGCGTGGCGGTGGCGATGTCGGCGCACATTGTTGACGACGAGCAACGGGGCGACCGCCCCGCAACCCCCATGCGCCCTTCGGGTTCCGGCGGCGCGGGGGCATCTGCGGCGTTGGCGCTCCTTGACGATGTACAGCGACATCGCCTGCGTCGCGCCGCCTTGCATCTGCCCCCGCGGCGCTCGGAACGCGGCCTCTCCTAATTCTCGGACGGGCTCCTAGAACTATCTTGATGGTTTCATTGAATACCGACTGGTGGGAGGATCGATGAAAGCTCAATCCTGGCAGGACATGGAGTGGGAGATCGTCACGCAAGGACTGGCGCGCAAGATCATTACGGGGACCAACGTGATGAGCGCGCAGGTGCGCCTGGATATAGAAACGGTCGTTCCTGAACACGCGCATCACAACGAACAAATCAGCTATGTGATGCAGGGAGCGCTCAGATTTACCATCGCAGGAGAGGAACTTACCGTGAATGCGGGACAAGTCCTGGTAGTTCCGCCGCATGTTCCTCATGGGGTGGTAGCGCTGGAACCCTCGCTAGTGCTGGACACTTTCAGCCCGATCCGGCAGGACTGGCTAGATCACACGGATGCGTATCTGCGGCAGCCCGATCAGAAGAAATAACACGGGTTCCGGCCCCGCGGGCCATTCAGATCCAACGCTCCATGGTCCAGGCATCTTCTAAAGGTTTGGTATAGTAGTTGACTCTCTCACCTGCAATATTGAATTGGTGGTTCTGATAGAACTGGACCGCACTCTCGTTTGACTTCCTCACCTCGAGGAAACAGCGCAGGCAGCCTCGTCTTGCACCTTCGACAAATGCGGCATTGAGCAGGCGGGTTCCTATGCCCTGCTTCTGATACTCGGGGTACACCCCGATTTTCAACAATTCCAGGTTTTCCAGGACCGCTCGCGCCAGAAAGAAGCCTACAATTCTCGTCATGCCGGAAGCGACCGTTGCCACGGCCTTGCGGCTGAAGTATTCCGGCTGCTCCAGGAATCTCCTGTAATGCTCCGTTCCCCAAAATGAGAGGCGAGTGACCTCTTCAAGCGGCTCCAAATCCGGAATGTCCTGCACGGCAAGTGCAGCGATCTGGATCAGGTTGGCAGCCTTCACCGCGCCTTCGCCTTTCGTTTTTGAGCATCAGGCGGCCTGATGTAGAGCGGCTCCGCGTAGGCTCGTTCACCGCAGCGCCAGGTCTGTTTGCGCGCCAGTGCCAATCGTCCCAAGGCGGCTGCCAGGAAAAGATCCACCTCGACCAACCGCGGCCAGCCTGTGCCCGGAATGCCCAGCTCCCTGGCATAGCGCTGCGCGCCATCTCCCAGCAGGTGCAAATGCGCGCCGCGTAACCGGTGCGCCAGATCCGGTGGATTTAAGAGCGCGGCCTTGCTGATTCTGGCAAACCTCCCTCGGCTGCATCGGTACTCTGCATAGTATACCTGGCAGCGTTGCGCATCCATTACGACCCCGACGCGGCCTTCCATCCCAGGTAATTGCCGGGCAAGAGCATCGAGGCCGGAGACTCCCGCAAATGGGGCTGAAAGGGTTTGGGCCAGGCCGACTGCGGTTGCGACACCAATGCGGATTCCTGTGAAAGATCCAGGGCCGATGCCTGCAACAACCAATCCAAGATCGGATAGATTCCATCCCAGGCTCTTGAGCAGAAAATCGATGCTTCCCAGCAGTCGCGCGGAATGTGTTTCCAGCGAGAGAAGGCGAAGCTCCGCGGCCAGATTCCGATCCTCCAGGAGTGCTACACTTCCTCTGGGGGTTGATGTGTCAAGGGACAGTATCTTCAAAAGCGATTCTCCTGCATTTCTTATTCACGACGACCGGGTATCGTGATTGACAAGATCGGAGCGGGGATTATATACTGTCAGTTCTTTAAGTACAAGGATTTGAGATATTTCCAGCATTTTTCAGCGACCCTTCTTGCTCGGTGCCGTGATCAGCAGAACCCAGTAAAAATCGGCGGCTCAGAGGTCCGCGCCGCCTGGTGGAAGGCAGAGTCGAGCGGGTATTCATATTCTGGAATTCGGTGGTGATCATGGAAGACCTAACACCCATGATGAAGCAGTACCATGAGGTCAAGCGGCGATTTCCGGGAAAGCTCGTGTTTTTCCGTTTGGGTGACTTCTACGAGATGTTCTATGAAGATGCCGTGCTGGCATCCCGAGAGCTCGAGATTACTCTGACCGCGCGCAACAAGGACAAGAGCGGCGCGCCGATTCCCTTGTGCGGCGTTCCTTACCACTCGGTCGACGGCTACATTGCAAGACTGCTCAAAAAAGGTTACAAAATCGCCATTTGTGAGCAGGTGGAAGATCCGCGCACGGCTAAAAAGCTGGTGCACCGCGAGGTCACCCGGGTGATGACCCCCGGGACTGTGGTGGAGGAAATGCTGCTCGAGTCGAAGGATCATAACTATCTCGCCAGTCTGCTTGTGACCTCCGAAGGAATAGGATTGGCGCTCATGGATCTCTCCACCGCCGATTTCCTTGCCACAGACTTCAGCGGTGAAGCCGCCTGGCAAAAGGCGATCGATGAGCTCAGCCGGTTCCGGCCGCGCGAGCTGATTCTGCCTGAGGACGGGAGCGACGAACTACGGCAACGCCTTGGACGGGACTGGTCCAATGATTGGGTTGCAAGCCCGACAGAAGATTGGGCCTTCAACTTCGACTATGCCCACCGCCTCCTCCTGGAACACTTCGGGGTGGCCAGCCTTGATGGGTTCGGCTGCGATGCTCGGCCGTTTTCCGTATCCGCCGCAGGAGCTTTAATCCATTACCTGCGCTCCACCCAGATTGATGCGCTGGCGAAGGTCGCGCGGCTTCGTTTTATAGATACTTCCCAATACCTGAGGTTGGACTCATCGACGGTCGCGAATCTGGAGCTGGTCGAGTCGCTTGACGGGGGACGCAAAGGATCCCTGCTGTCTCTCTTGGACCAGACCAAGACCGGTATGGGCGGTCGCATGCTGAAGTCTTATCTGCTGACCCCCGTGCTTGACCATGCCTTGATCGAAATGCGTCTCGATGCCGTCGAAGCTTTTGCCAAAAATGTTCCAGCCCAGGATCGGCTTACGCGAAAACTCGCCGAGATCCACGACCTGGAGCGGCTTACGAGCAGAGTCACAGCGGGAGTTGCCAACCCGAGGGAGTTGCTGGCCCTGCGAGATTCCCTCGAGGTCGTGCCCTCGGTGCGCTCTTTGCTGGAAAGCTTCCCGGCACAACGTCTCGTCGAGGTGCGAGACTTGCTCGACGATTTGCAGGATATCGTACAGCTGGTTCAGGAGGCGATTGCCGATGACCCTCCGACATCCGCCAACGACCCCGGGATCATTCGGACCGGCTATTCTGCGGAACTTGACGAATTGCGCGGCATCCGCTCGAGCGGCAAGGAGTATCTGGTCTCGCTTGAAGTTCGGGAGCGACGCCGTACCGGCATCAACTCTCTCAAGGTGAAATACAACCAGGTCTTCGGCTATTTCATCGAAGTGACCAAGCACAACCTGCCGCAAGTTCCGGCTGACTATGTCCGGAAGCAGACCCTGGTGAGCTGCGAACGTTTTGTGACGGAAGAGCTGCAGATCTATGAGGAAAAGGTCCTGCATGCGGAAGAGCGCATCGCCGTGTTGGAGAAAGATCTTTTTACCCAAGTCCGGCTGCGGATTGCGGCGCAGGCGCCGCGCATTCAGGCGACCGCCCGGCTCCTGGCGGAAGTGGATGTTTATGCCTCCCTTGCTGAGGTTGCGCAGAAGAACGATTACTGCCGGCCCGAATTGGTAGAAAGCGATGAGATCTACATTCAGCAGGGCCGGCATCCCATGGTCGAATATCAAAGCCGGCCGTTCATTCCCAACGATCTGTTCATGAATACGACCAGCGACCAATTGCTGATCTTGACCGGGCCCAACATGGGAGGCAAATCAACCTATCTGCGCCAGACAGCATTGATCGTGATCCTCGCACACATCGGCTCTTTCGTGCCGGCGCGTCACGCCAGGCTCGGAATTGTTGACCGAATCTACACGCGTGTAGGCGCGTCCGACAATCTGGCGCGCGGGCGGTCGACATTCATGGTGGAAATGATCGAAACCGCCAACATTCTCAATACCGCTACCGACCGCAGCTTGATTCTGCTCGACGAAGTCGGACGCGGGACGGCGACCTTTGACGGCCTGTCGATCGCCTGGGCGGTGGCGGAGTATCTGGTTCAGAACACGCATCACCGAGCCAAGACCCTTTTTGCCACCCATTATCATGAGCTAACCCGCATGGCGGACGTGCACCCGGGAGTGAAGAACTACTGCATGGCCATCAAAGAGGCCGGAAAGGAAATTGTCTTCCTGCGCAAGGTCACCCCAGGCACCGCGGATAAAAGTTACGGAGTCGAGGTTGCGCGCCTCGCAGGGCTCCCGCGCGAGGTAGTGCGGCGGGCCGGCGAGATTCTCGAGCGTCTCGAGAAGAAGGACATCGATCTCACCGGGCGGCCGCGCACCCGCTCTACCCAGGAAGTCATTGAAGAAATACAGAAATCGCTTTTCTGAGTTTTGGATTCCAGAGATGACGAGAGCTTTGGATGTACGCCTCACTTCCCCGCTGACGCAGTTTCTGATCCTGCTGGCGCTGGCACTTCCCTATTTTGTCAATCTCGGCAAATCCGCGCTATGGGACGGCAATGAGACCTTTTATGCGGAGACGCCGCGTGAGATGCTCCAGACGGGCAATTATCTGGCTCCAATGTTTAACTACGAGCCACGCCCGCA
The DNA here is from genome assembly GCA_041501225.1 of Acidobacteriota bacterium. Taxonomy (GTDB): domain Bacteria; phylum Acidobacteriota; class UBA6911; order UBA6911; family UBA6911; genus JAFNAG01. Next base: position 3,956 of record JBGQNR010000255.1, on the reverse strand, counting down.
GAAGCCTCCCCTCACCTACTGGCTGGTGCTTCTAGGCTACCAAGCTGTGGGGATCCAAGAGCTCGGGGTCCGCTTGCCGGGCGCCTTTGCAGTGGCAGGAACACTCCTGTTCACCTACGGAAGCGCCCGGCTGCTGTTTTCCAGCAGAGCCGGACTGCTGGCCGCCGCAATTCTCGCGACCACCCTGCGGCTGTATGTGCTGGCTCGCAAGTTGCCCATTGATATTCTGCTTATCTTCTGGCTCACCGGCACAGCCTATTTCTTTGTGCGTGCGGCGATCAAAGAGTCACGGCGCGACTGTTTGCTCGCATACCTCTTTGCCGGCCTGGGATTCATGACGAAAGGGCCCGTCGCCTGGGCTATTCCCGGTCTGAGCATCCTCGTTTGGAGCCTCTGGGCCAAACGCTTCAAACTTGCCGCGTTTCATCCCTGGGCTGGAGCCGTAATTTTAACTGCCGTTGCTCTGCCCTGGTATGGTCTGACCTACATCTACCACGGCTGGACCTACATTACCGATTTCTTTCTGCAGGACAATCTCGCCCGCTTCGCCACCGACATTCGCGGTCCCGTGCGCGGTCCTTTTTATTATTTCGGCGTTTATTTTGGCGACTTTTTCCCCTGGTCGCTGTTGAGCATCGCTGCCGGAGTCTATATCTGGACGGAACGAAAGTCATTGCGCACGCAGCATCAGCTGGCTTATGGATTTCCTCTCCTCTGGAGCGCCGTCACCTTCCTCCTTTTTTCGGTGTCAAAAAACAAACAGGAATACTACATCGCGCCTCTCTACCCGCTTGCGGCCGCATTGTTGGCCGGCATCATCGACCAGACGCTGCTTAACCATGAAAGAATCTCCAATCGCGCGCGGAGAGGTTGGAAGGTGGTTTTTTTTGCGATTGCATTGGTATTTCTTGCCCTGGGACTTCTCTTTCCATATATTTTATCCGCCCTCATACCTTATAGCTCCGGCGCGCTATACTTTGCGCCGACCATTTGGCTGCTATGGGTATCGGGAATTTTAGTGTGGCAGGTGCTCCGAGGCAGGCTATTGACGGGCGTCATGGTGATCGCAACGGCCATGTGGGCAGTTTTTTTTCTGGCCGGCGCATCCTATTTGCCGGCTCTTGAACCGTGGCGACCGGTGAAAGCAATTTGCAGGACCATTCAGGCGGAGGCCGGCATTGGCGACGAAATCGGCTATTACAGAGCCGCCGTGCCCAGCATGGTTTACTATTTGCAGCGACGGGTTTTTTCAATTTCCGATCCGCCGACGATGCAGCAAAAGTTTCAGGGTGCCCACCGGGTTTTCTGTGTGATTGGAGAACGAGATTATCATTATTTCAAAGATAAATGCGGTGTAACAATTTATGTATTACATCGATACCGGCAACTGCCGACGCAATTGTCGCTCATGCTGGGGAAGCGGAGCCCGACGGGAGAAGGAGAGGAGTTACTCCTGGTTTCCAACCGCCCCGCGCGCCCCTATATAAATCCCAAAAACTGAGAGGATCCATGAAAGGAAAGCTCTCTGCGATCATTAAAACCGGGGTCACGATTCTGCTGTTTTTCCTTCTTTTCCGGAAGATCGATTTCACGCAGTTTGGCGAGACTCTGCGCCATGCGCGGCTGGGATTGATATCCGGTGCCTTTGGAATTCTCTGGATCGGGCACTACACCTGCATTGTTCGCTGGCGCAAGCTCATGCGGCCTCTCATGCCGGTGTTTTCTCTGATGAGGCTGTTGGAGATTTATTGCATCGGACTATTTTTCAACCTGGCTTTCCCCACGGCTATCGGGGGCGATGTCGTCAAGATGTATTACGCCGGCAAACCATCGCGACAATTTGCGCAGAGTTTCGCAGCCACCTTTCTCGACCGCGATGTCGGCATGCTGGCCATGATGATTCTGGCTTGTATCGGCACGCTCCTGATTCCCATGAAAATCCCCGGGATTCCGGTCACCCTCATTGTCTGGCTTTCGTTTGCCGGCTTCCTGGTTTTAAATGTCGTGATCTTCATGCCTTCGTTGCATCGACTGCTGACCCAGCTGCTCCATAAAGTGCATCTTTCAAGGGCTGCTACCAGGGTAGATACGATATCCAATGCATTTCAGGTTATGGGGAAGAATCCGCGTGTCCTCTTTGATGCGCTCTTGATCTCCGTGTTCAACCAATTGCTGGTGTTCTCGGTCACATGGCTGACCGCCATAGGGCTGGGTGTGAGCGTGCCCTTTCTGTACTTCCTTGTGCTCGTGCCGGTCATCACATTGGTGACGATGATTCCGATCACCTTGAGCGGAACGGGGCTGCGGGAACTTGCCTCTGTCAGCCTCTTTGGCGCCATTGGGGTCGCGCCGGCTTCAAGTCTGGCCCTCGGACTCCTGAGTTCGATCAACGTCCTGCTGTCCGCAGTGCCGGGCGGCATCATCTACATCTTTTTCAGAAACCGTAGCGATTTGCAGCAGATGGCTGTCATGGAAAAGGACTTTTGATGAGCTGCGAGTTGTCCGTGATCGTTCCTGTATTCAACGAGCGCGAAAGCCTCGAGCCATTGGTCTCTTCCCTTTCCAAAGTCCTGTCGTCCTCAGGGGAAGATTATGAGATCATATTTATTGACGACGGCAGCTCCGATGGAAGCACGGAGTATCTGGCGGAGGTAACGAAGTCAAACCCCAGGGCCAGGCTTGTGCAGTTTCGACGCAATTTTGGCCAGACCGCAGCATTGGCTGCGGGAATAGAGTTTGCTACGGGAGCCATTCTCATCACGATCGACGCAGACCTGCAGAACGATCCGGCGGATATCCCGGCCCTGCTGACGAAACTGCGCGAAGGTTACGATGTCGTAAGTTGCTGGCGCCGCAGGCGCAAGGACTCGTGGCTTACGCGTACACTTCCTTCTAAGCTGGCAAACGGTCTGATCTCGCGCATCAGCGGGGTTCGCCTTCACGATTACGGCTGCACACTGAAAGCCTATCGGGCTGAGGTCCTCGCCCACATGCGGCTTTATGGCGAAATGCACCGGTTCATTCCCATCTATGCCACCTGGGCCGGCGCCAAAGTGGCTGAGCTCCCGGTGCAACACCATCCCCGCATCCACGGCACCAGCAAGTACGGATTGAGCCGCATGCACAAGGTGTTTCTGGATCTGATCACGGTAAAGATGCTGAGCAGTTACTCCACCAAGCCGATGTATATGTTTGGTGGGACGGGCCTGGCAGCATGCGCTGCAGGGTTTTTTTTCGCGGGCTGGACTCTGTTCGACAAATTCTTCAATGACATCAAAGCGCATCGCAACCCGTTGCTGCTTTTGGCTGTGTTTCTTTTTATTCTTGGCGTTCAGTTCATTCTCATGGGGCTGGTTGCGGAGCTCGTGATCCGTATCTATTTCGAGTCTCGGGACAAGACCCCGTATCTGATCCGCCGGACGTGGAATCTTGATGAAAAGTCATCCTCGTCCATAGATAAGGCTGGAAAAACGGCCTGATAAAGGAAATCGCCTTGTATTCTGAAAAACTCTCTTTTTCGCTGCCGGCGCGCGTCAACTTCGTGGGAGGCGGAGGGAAGACAAGTCTGATTCTCAAGCTCCTCGAAGAGTATGCCGAGTCGGTTCCTGTCGTTTATACCACCACAACCCGCATCCATCCGCCCCACCCGTCCGAAGGTCTGGTGGTGATTTCCAGCGATAACGACGAGTACCTGGAGATGATGCTCGAGAGCGCGGCATCGAACTGGTGCTGCGGCCGCCGCTTTGTAGTCACCCACCTGTCCAATGCGCCCGATCTGTTGCGGGGCGTGGATCGGGACTTTGCCGGCCGTTTGGACCCGAAGCTATTTCCAGTGCTTCTCAATGAGGCCGACGGAGCACGCAGCATGTCGCTCAAAATGCCAAGAGACGGCGAGCCGGTGCTGCTTACGGACGCCAATTACCTTGTACCGGTCATCGGTTTGGACTGCCTGAACC
>JBGQNR010000254.1:0-8862 GCA_041501225.1 Acidobacteriota bacterium | reverse complement strand
TTTCGAGTTGACCCTCGCGGGGAGAAGATTGGGATTTTTCTGATGATATCATTGGGCTGCCTCCAGGCGCTTTCTGCGCCGACAGCCGGACGATATCAAAAACCTTCACATCGAGTCATGCAGGCTTGCGGAAAGGACACAAACATCCACCAAGTTGCCAATGCGCGATGCGGCAAAGCCTGGGTCCATTTCAAATGTTGTCAGGTATTGTTTGATCGCCTGATCATACTGGCGAGCGCAGTAAAGGATTAACGCGGCGTTATCGCTAATGATCAGTGAGAGCGGGTCGATTTTCTATAGCGGAATGATCTTCCTGTCGGACCTCGCGCTGCGCTCCAATCCGAGATATCGGATCCCAGGCCCCGTCTTGCAGCCGGGGCCTACTCATTTCAGAAACTGTCTGCCAGCCGCCCGGTATGGCTTGCGTTTGCTCGCCAGGCCGAGTATAGTCGGGCTCAAACGCACGATCGGGTTCAATCGCATTCACTGGAGGGTGATATGAAAATCACTCGTCGGGCCGCGGTCCTCGTGACCGCGATCGCATGCGCCACATTTGCATTTGCCGGTCCCCAGTACCGTGATCCGCAAGGACGGTTCACCATGGCCAATCCTACGGGCTGGACACCGGCCGGGAATTCTGCAACGTCGCAGACCCCTCCCGCTCAGAAAAAGGCTGAAGCGCCAGGAACCGAGTATCAGGCCTCCGATGGCTCGTTCACTTGCCGCATTCCCGGAGGATGGAAAGCGCGTGCCACCAATATCGGCGGCTCTACGGTCCAGGTGCTCGAGCCCGAAAACGGCGGTGAGGAGCGCATCCTCGTCTCCGCAACCCCCGCGACCGTCAACAGCCTCCAGGAATTGGCGCAGCAGGCGATCGTGCTCGTGACCCAGCAGCTTCTTCCTGGATTTCGAGTGGCTGCTATGCCGAAATTCACTCAGCAGGGAGACGCTCAAGTCGCGGAGATTACCTACGCTGGGATGGCTGGCTCGGGACAGGCATCGTGGTGGCATGGGCTGATGCTGAAGGACAAGATGGCCCTGGGAGTGCTGGGAGGCGCCCGGGCCGACCGGGCCCAGGCCGTCGAACAGATATGCCGCGAAGTCCTGCGCAGCATGCGTCCGGGGAAGCTCGCGCAGAATCCCGCACTCGCCGCAGCGATTATCGGCAAATGGACGTTTTACAGCCGCAGCTCCCAAACCAGGGGATCGGTGAGCAAACAGATCATTTTCTATCAGAATGGCCGCTATGAATATACGGCGTCGACCTACATGCCGGACATGCCGCCCGGCATCGATCCCACAACGCGCATCAACGGCACATACCAGCTCAACGGCACTATCCTGATCGCAAGGTCCGATACCGGCCAGCAGGCCACTTATACTCTGGAATTGGCGCCCGGCGGCGGCCTGAAGATCAACGGCGAACTCTTCATCCGCGAATAAAAGATTCCTCGCTGCCGAATACCGCCCGCGTGATCCGAAGGAGAATCCCCACTATGGCGTTGTGGCTGCACAGCTCGAGACTTTCCTGGCACGGCAACGGCAACGTGAGCGACCGGCGCCCCGGTTCGTCCAATGCGAACTGCGGTCGTTCCTGGATTGCGGGGATCTGGCGCGAGGATTTCTGCGCGTTCACTGCGACGCCTGCGGCCAAGGCCAGGTTGTCGCGTTCTTCTGCAAGAGTCGGGGGATTTGCAGCTCCTGCAGCGGCCGCCGCATGGCCGACATCGCCGCGCATCTCGTCGACAGGGTCCTCCCTCATGTGCCCGTCCGGCAGTGGGTGCTTTCACTCCCCGTAGCATTGCGCTACCGTCAAAGCCCTAAAGGTGGTCAATGGATGAGAACCAAAACTATAACAAAACTTGCGATGGTTGTTCTTCTTTTGAGTGCTTTGCTCGGTATATACTCCTTCTATGATTTATGGATGATAAGCAGAGATCCGCGGGTGTTGGGATCGAGCAAAGCCCTCGTGTCCATAGCTGTCGGAGTGATTCGAGATATCGTTCTTGCTGCCTTCTTCTTTGTCTATTTGAAGCGGTTGAAAAGACAAGGCGGAGACGATATCCAGCCCTCTTGATCTTAGACCGAAGCTTGCCTGCGTTCTCAGATAGTCCCCGTCGTCAGTCCCCTGCCCTCACGACGGATCCTTACATGAGATAATTCCCTTGTTCACTATTCGTGCGGGATTTGCCGGACTCGAGCGCGTCGCGAATGCGCCGGAAGACTTCCGCACGATCCAAACGACTCCTCACACGGCGCGATTGATGCCACAGCCTTCAGCGTATTAGAGCGGCCGCGCTCCACAGGATGGGCGCCTGGCCGTGCAAGTCGCCCGGAATGCGCGGCCGGGTCAGGTAGTAGTCGAGATCATTGAGTTTGTTTGTCCCCGCGCAGACGTCCGCCACGTTGCCGTCCTTGTCCAGGCTGTTGACCAGACCAAGCCAGGCCGCCCGTGCCGCCTGGCCATAGGTTTTTGCATCCAGCCAGCCATTCTTGACGCCCGTGACCATGGCAAAGGTGAACATGCCTGTGCCGGATGTTTCGGACCACGCCTCCGGTCTGTCGATGAGCTGTCGCCAGAGCCCATTCTTGCCTTGATACTTCAGCAGCGCTGCCATCATCTTCTTATACCCCGCCATGATCCGCTCCCGACTGGCATGTTTCTTCGGCAGCGAGCGCAGCAGCTCGGCCATCCCGGCGGCGACCCAGCCGTTGCCCCGGCTCCAATAAAAGGGCGTATCGAGCGCATGAAAGAACAATCCGTTCGGCTGTTGGAGCTTGCCGAGATAGGCTGCCATGGTAAGCGCCGCGCGATCGATGTATTTGAGATCCCGGGTCGCACGATAGGCCTGTACCTGCACGGCAGTGATCATATACATGTCATCGATCCAATATCTCGCCTCGCGCGTAACGCCATCCGGCGTGGGATCCGCCCACTGGCGGTCGGCAAATCCCTTGCCCAGGTCCAGGTACTTCTGCGCTTTGGTTTGTATGTAGACCTCGAGGGGAACCACGCCGAAGACTCGATAATCGACGTGCGCATTTTGCGAAATCATGCCGGAATCCGGCGGTGTCATGAGCTGGTCGAGCTTCCGGATCAGCCTGGCCTGCAGATCGTTGTCCCTGGTCAGCTGAGCCACAGCCAGCGCTCCGTACCATGCACAGACTTCAGGATAGATGATTCCGGAGCCTGCCTTGGTCGGATCCGATTGAGCCCGGAACTGCCGCACGATGAAGTTTTCGGCCACGCGCTTGCCAATGACCTGCGGCGATGTTCCGTCGGGCCAGTTGCTGAACTCCTTCTGCTGTTCCGCCGGCCGCGACGCAAACGCCGTGATAAGGATCACGATCGTCACGAAAATTACGATCATCCTCGGTCTGACGCACATTCCCAGATCCTCCATTTCTTCATTCGCGCCGGAGGGAGCCAGCATCCTGTTCAACATCGGAGCCAATGCTTACTCTTTCGCTTCGGACAATTATTTGCCGGCGCTGATGCGATAAAACTGAACCGAACTGTCGTTGATCTCAACTCGGAAATTTTTCAGAAGCTTGAGCATTTCCGCGCCGGCGAGAATTGTCGGGCCGTATCCGTGCGCAGCGAAGACATTGGTGGGCCGGTGATAATAAAACGCCGGATCAAAAGCCATGCCGGTGCCGACACATGTCCCCTCGACCTGCCCCTGCGCACTGACCTTGGTCGAAACGGCATTCCAGCCCAGCACGGCCATGGGACCATAAGCCAGAGGATCGATCCAACCCTTGTTGACGGCATGGGCGATGCAATAGGTGTAGATCGCGGTGGCCGAGGTCTCCAGATACGAGTCGCTGCGATCGAGCAGCTGATGCCAGAATCCACTGCCGGATTGGCATGCGGCAAGGCCGCGGACATGCGCTTTGAGCAGTTCGAGGATCTGTGGCCGGTTCGGATGAGTTTCGGGCAGCACATCCAAAAGATCCACCGTGGCCATGATCGCCCAGCCGTTGGCGCGCGCCCAATGGAATTCCGGATGAACCTCCATTCCCTGAACCCAGCCGTGCATGTACAAGCCTTGGCTCGTATTGAACATGCGCTGGGAAAATTGCAGGATCTGCTTTACGGCATCGTCGAAATATTTGCGTTCGCCGGTGAGTTTGCCCATTTCGGCCAGCGCGGGCACACTCATGTACAGATCATCAAGCCAAAGCGTGTCAGGCTGCGGGCGGCTGCGCGCCAGCGTACCATCGGACAGGCGCAGTTGCTTCGTGCTGATGTAGTCGATGTAATTATCGATCAAGGGGCGCACTTCAGCCCCTACCCCGCTCCGCGAGGCGCGAATCATGGCTGCACACATCGAACCGGAATCATCCAGGGCGCGAGGATCCAGAACCGATCGGAGCGGATTGTCTCCCTGGGGATCAGCCTTGAGAAGTGCTCGAAAATGGGGAGCGATGTCGGCAATGAACTTGATCCTCCTGGTCGTGTACTCCGTAAATTTGGGATCCCCGCTGGCAGCGCCCGCTGCCAGCATGGCCGAATAGGCGACTCCCCACTCATAGCTGATCAGGCGAAATGCTCCGGGCTCGAGGATGGAGGTGCGGTCAATCCTGGCAAAGTCGGCAACTTGCTGCTTGCCCTGTTTGTCGATAATTCTCATCGGCGTGGAAGCTTCGAGATAATTGCGCACCCGATTCAAAATCACCGTGATTTGTTCGACCTTCATCGGTCCATAGGGAACCGGATATTCGGGATTCAGCAAATGCAACGCGGTATTGGAATCATTCTGCCTTGGCGCGCCGGTCTGGGCGCAAGTCATCGGCGGCAAGGCAGCCAACGACAGGAATACGACGAGTAACCATCGAATCGGTTGTTTCATGACGCGTTCCTTTGGGCTCGAAAACTGGAAGTTATGATGAACAATCCGGACTGGCGGCTGGCGCAGGCAGCATCAGCAGACTGTTGGCAATTTCCAGCCGCCGCCTTTGCCATTGTATCAATTTGTCCAATAATAAGCGTCCTTTATCTCGAAACAAATATGCTTTTCTTGACAGTCCGTGGGGCGTCGGCGCTCCAAAGATGATAGAATCCAGGTATTCGTGATCAGGCAGCTTGATTCCAAGACTCACCAAGGAGGCATTCGATGATCCGCATAGTTGGATGGTATTCCGCGCTGACTGCAGCTTCATTATTACTGGCGATCTTTGCGACGGCGATCGGTCAGGATAAAAACTCGAATCCGCAGGATAAAACAGCGTCCACCCGGGCGCCCTCGGCACCAGCCCAGCCTTATGTTGTCACGACGGCCCAATCGATCGATGGCACCATAAAGGAACTGCATGCTGCGAACAAACTCCAGAATCTGATCAGCGCCGATAACATCGGATGCCGCGTGTACATCCAGCATGAACTGGACGTGTCCACAAACCAGGCGGAGGTCCATGATGCCGCCGACGACATCTTCATCATCATGGAGGGCACCACCACGTATGTGCTCGGGGGAAAACTGGACTCTCCCAAGGAAACTCAACCCGGGGAGTGGCGCGCGCCGGGCATCACGGGCGGCAAAGAATTCAAGGTGAACAAAGGCGACATCCTCATTGTGCCCCGGGGTACGCCGCATCAGAGAATCACCGCAGGCCTGGATGTGACACTTATGGTCATCAAATCCTTTGTGCCCTCGAAAAACTGAGGCAACCTGAATGTGGTGTAAAGCCTCCTCGGATCCTCGCGGTAAAAACGCGCGACCCATTTGGGGAGCGATGCCTGCCAACGGCCGCCGGGTTCATTGCCGGGGGACAGCCCGCACGGTGTCCGAATTTCGAATCGATAGAATGTCAGGCCCCGACCGGCGGCCGGCGCCTACTGACGGGGCCTGATTATTTTCGAAGCGGTCCCGCAGTTCCGGGGATCAGTTGGATCATCCCAACCAGCCCTGAGGGCACTGGCTGAATCTTGTCCATGTCTTGAGGGTCAAAGCGCGTGCCGTAACGCAAGTTGAGCAATCGATAGTCGGGTAATGCCCTGCCGGCCATGTAATTGATGGCCGTATTGGCGACGAGAATTTTGATCTTGTTGTTCCCGCGCCGCAGCAATCCGGTCACATCGACTGAGTATGGCGGACACCAAACCGAGCCGGCCCGTTGGTCATTAATATACACGACGGCCGCTTCCCGAACCGGGCCTTCGAACCATGTCTGCATCCCGGTCGACCTGCTCGGAATTTCCGGCATCGGCCGTCCATCGCCAAAATCAAGCCTTACCATGAGGCTGGGTTGAAGCATGCTGTCCGGGACATTCACCTCTTTTTCATAAACAGCCGTCCCGGAGAAGTATCGTGTTGCCTCATCGTCAATCCACGACTTCAAGCGCTCCATCGTCGTGGCAGGCACTGAGGGTCCGAACGAGACCCGCCAGCCCGTGCTCAAGTCTATCGTGGGGATGGCAGGAAAGTTATGCGCAGGCGGGGTCGGCAACAGCCTCTTTGAAAACACCAAAACTCGCGAACCATAAGGTTCAAAATCGATCGAAACAGCGGTTCTTCCTTCCGGCTCGGCCGTGGCTGTTGCGGGCGCAATGCGACCGGAGAGTGAATCCCACCATTCAGCCTGCAAACCACTGAGCCGGAATGTCGCCTTTACGGATTGTTGTGAATTTGAATTGTTCGCCAGAAAGTAGATATCGGCATCCTTGGTTTTGCGATGCACGAACCCAATCTCGGGCATGCCCGGTGATAGCTCGATATCGGGCTTCAGGAGCGTTCGGAGTGTGCTGCCGAGTTGGTGTTTCTCATCCTCCACGTAGCGCGACTGCGCCGAAGGTGGTTCAAACAGACGCTGGGAGATTTCACGGATCTGAGCATTTTCCTCCTGTGTAACCGAAAATCCCGGGGCCAAGGCCGGCTTGCGGCGCGTCGCAATCAAAACACCTCCCGAGCGCACATACTCATCGAGGATCTTGAGAGTCTGCAGCGGTATCCGTTCTACATTGGGAAGGACTACGGCCTGGTATCGGTTAGGCCCAATGGTCAGAGCGCCTTGATCAACCCGACCGATCTGCTTGAGCGCATCGTCATCGAAAAAGTCGAGATTGAAACCGGCATCGAGTACGCCTGGAAGAGCATCTGGCCCTACGCGATCACGCAGCGTGTCGATCATATTGGCGCGGCCGGGCGTGAAGCTGGCCCAGGCATCGGAAACCGGCAAATAAAAGGCGATGTCGTTCGCTGGCCGTCCCTGCCTGAGAATATAGCTCGTCCGCTGCAAATAGCGCGTCACATCAGGCATCACGATCCACCACGGATTCTTTTCGTTGAAGACACCTGCGGCATAGAACCGCCATCCGGGGTACTCCACTCCTTCCGCGGTGTACGGCCAACCGTGTCCAACCAACTGGTTGACGCCCTGCAGGAAGTGGAGATTGGCTTCGGCCTTCATATCCAATGGCGTCGCTCGAAAGACGGGCGAGTGCAGCCAGGTCCAGGTCTCAGAAGAGGTCACTGCGCGTCCATAGAGATGACTTGCCGAAGCCGCCCATCGCGACGCCCGCACAACCTTCCACTGGGAGCCTTCACCTTCTGGCAGGTCGGCAAGGGCATTGCTCGAAATGGTGGCTGGGGGGATTCCGTAGCACTGAATCCGGAGGAGCGTATGGTTTCGCTGCGACCAATCATGCAATGGCGCCATGAAGCGTTCATTGAACAAATCCGTCAGTGTCTTCCCCCAGTCTTGGCGGATAGCGGGGGTTTCGGGTCCGAGGTCGATCGCGAGGGCCGGCAAATGAGGCTTTAAATCATATCCTCTCCTCTTCTGGAATTCTTCCAGAAAGTCGGTCGTCCAGTCGCTCTCGTACACTTCCAGACTGTCGCAGAAGATGGCGTGCGGCGGTTGCGCGCGGAGCACCTGCATCAGGCGGTCGCCGACATTTTTCAAATATCCTTCCACGGCGGTACGATCATAGTGATTGAGAACAAATCCATCGGCACCCACGGCGGGCCGTTTGACCATCATGCCGCTGCGGCTGGAGATAAAAAACAAAACCTCATGGGATCCCTGCAGGCCCGCGGGAAGTGTTACGGCGCCCTCCTTGAATTCGGTGAGCTCGCGGATACTATCGCCCGCTACCGATTGGCCCTGGGTGCGGCCTAGAAAAATGGCCAGCAGCTTTTCGCCCGCACCGATATCCGGCACCGGCATGCGTCGCGCGTTATCGGGCACCCGGGCTCTCACGAAACGAAGCTTGCCGGCGGCATCACGGATCGGGACCTGAGCCCCGCCATACGGCCAGCCGCTGCCGAGCGTTAAATCCATGCGCAGCCCAAGCTCGCGTGCTTTCTCAGCCGTAAAGCGAAGTGACTCGAGAAACTCATCGGAAAGGTATGGAAGATTTTTGACTCCCATGGTGGCCTCGTCCAAAGCAACCGGATAGACAGCCTGCACTTCGAATCCGCCGATGCCGCCTTCTTTCATCAGCCGCATCTCATGCTCCAGTTCGGCCTTGGTCACGGCCGGTCCGAACCACCACCAGCGCATCATGACACGGCTATCATCCGGCGGATTTTGAAAGAGCTTCTGAAGTTCCGAAATATCGGGGCCGACCGCGGCCGCACTTTGACCAGGCACAGCGGCCGGCCTCGGCCGGCCAGGCATCGAGAATAGAATTGACGATAAAAATGCGCAATAAATCGCCGCCAGCGCAAATTGCTTCGTGGGCTTCATAAAGATCATCCTCAACTCAAAAAGGGCTTCACGTCGTCAGCAAGGGGCAATGCCAATTAGGCAAAAAAACAAGAGATCAACGCAGAGGGCGCAGAGACCGCAGAGAAAACTAATTCAAAAAAATAACAGTTCTCTGCGGTCTCTGCGCCCTCTGCTCCGAAAATAACT
>JBGQNR010000253.1:0-9022 GCA_041501225.1 Acidobacteriota bacterium | reverse complement strand
GATACGACCTGACTTGTTGATCTGCATATCGATGCTCCTTAAGATCGAGTTCTGCTGCTCTCTTAGAAGCACCTGCGCGCAAATTGTTTCACCGGAGTGCGCAGGGTGGGCAAAGATTTCTCATCCATGCTTTTTGCAGCTTGGGCATCACTTGAATTCCAGCTCTTCGGAAGAGTGAGCTTCCGCCGCTTCCGCCTCGCTTCAGGATAAATCCTCAGAGGGCGATAGCGGCACGAGCTCTGTCCAAGGACAACCCACAAGGCAACCCGCAGGTCAGTGGAATGCCGCTGTCGACCGGGTTCTGGGCTATATGAAAGTGGCCGCAGGAGGTTTTGAGTGGAAGCGGACCTTTCCGTGAATCAAATGACCAAGGACGTTTGTTTGGCTCGTAGGCATTATCGGTAATAGCTTTTCATTCCCTTGGTCTCCGCAAAGCGGCATGAAGGGCATGGTTGGGCACTGCGTGGGGCCGCGTTAGAGACTACGGCACGCTCTCCTGGACCAATGCTTTTCTATCCGGAGTCTTTTGCGGATTGGCCGCAGATCGCAAAATTCAGTTTATGCCGCCTTTTTCCAGAGTACTGAGACGAGATCGAACCTCGTTTGCGTCGGCGGACTCGGGGGCATATTTCAAATAGGCCCGCAACTGAACCGCCTCACCTCCATAATCGCGCTTGCGGTGGAGAATGCTCGCCATGACCAGATGTATTTGTGGCCATCGATGGAGCGAGTCGAGCTGATTGAGTTTGCGCGCACTTTTTTCCGCGGCGTCAAGGTGGCCCAGGTTATAATTGGCCACCGCGTTCATGTAATATCCATAAGGAAAATCGAGCGGATCCAATTCTAACGCACGATCCGTCAGCCGTGCTGTTTCTTCCCATTTTGTTTCCACGGCGGCAAGCCGCGCCAATTCAATGTAGGGATTCACATAGTTTGCGTCCGCTTCCATTGCTTTGACATATGCACTTTTGGCCTCATCGACGCGATCGGATTGCACGTATACCTGGCCCAACCGGAACCAGGCCGCTGCAAAAACTGGATACACGTGAAGCGCTGCCAGCGCATCCTTTTCGGCTTCATCCAGCTTCTTCTTTTGAAAGGCTTTTTCCGCTCTTCCCAGGGCCTTTTGGGCATCTTTTGGCGCCGCGAGGCTGGTAAGGCTCACGGTGGTTCCCTGAACCCTTGCCGCTGGGTACAGGACGATGGTGCCCACATCAATAATCCCCATCGATTGGTTCGCAGTCAAGATAAGGGTGCTGGAGCGATAGCCTCCCAGCTGAGCTCGTAGCTCACAACCTGTGATCGACGTGGCATGGGTCATCACTCCATCGGGGAACCCTATGGAAGATGAGCGGGCCGACTCCCAGGGCAGCACCGATCCGTTATCGGAGGCATCCGGCAGGAGGTTATTGCTGATGTTGCCGCCGATTTGAAAACCAAAGGTGCCATTCAGACTTACGTTAGCTTCCCTTGTTCTCCGGCCCCCGCATTCACGTTCGATGACCGCCCCCATGGGAGGCGGAGTACCATCGTCGAGAACGACGGATCCTGAGATCGTGAGTATTTGCTGCCGCGGCGGCGGCAATTGCTGGTTGTCGGGATTCGTGTTGATACGCCCCCGGCTTCCCCTGTCGAGGGTGCTGTTACTGGTATTGTTGCCAGTGTTCCCCGGGTTATTCGTATTGGTCCCGGTACTGCCAGTATTGGTAGTACCGGTAGTCGTAGTCCCGGTTCCCGTTTGTCCGGTTTGCTGCGTTTGGGCTGAGAAAATCGAAGCTGCAAGTGTCAATCCCACCGCGGCGGCACAGAAACAAGCTTTGAATGTCATGCGAAACCTCCTTCACATCAGGCGAGATTGACTGATTGCCGGCTTGGAGGTGAGGATAAGCCAGCATCATGTTCCGGTAAAAAGTCGATCCGCCAGCCAACACCCTAACCCTATTATCAATTATTCTGCGCCTATTTTGGCGCTCCAACAAGAGGTTGTGACCCTAAGGCAGCCAGGAGGGGGCGCAATAAAGGCGGAAGCGTCCGACAGGAAAAGATTTGCAGGTTTCGTGACTGCTTCGGACACCGGGCACTTTCCGTGCAAGCGATCGAAATTTTCTTTAGGGCTGCGCACTCGTGGTAATACAATTGCCTGCACGGAGGATTGAATTTATGAGGCATAGAGCGGCGATTGCGTTGTGCGCGTTAGTTCTGGCAACATTTTCGACCATTATCAGCTCCAGTGCATTCGATGCGCCCCGGGCGATTGAGGTGAAAGTGAGCGGGGAGAGGCGCGTCAGCTTCAGCGAGGGCTGGCGATTTCTGAAGGGGGAAGCCGAGGGAGCGGAAAAACCCGATTTCTCCGACAGAGCCTGGCGCACGCTGGATCTTCCTCACGATTGGGCTATCGAGGGACCGTTTGATCCAAAGATCAATCCCCATTGCGGCGCCTTGCCTTTCTTCGGAATTGGCTGGTATCGAAGACATTTCAACCTCGCCGAAAGCGCTCGTGGCAAGTACTTCACGATCGAATTCGACGGCGCCATGGCCAATTCACGTGTCTGGCTCAACGGCCAGGAACTGGGCGGGCGTCCCTATGGCTATATCGGCTTCTCATTCGACCTGACACCCTACCTGCGGTTCGGGAGTCAAGAGAACGTTCTGGCGGTGCGGCTCGCGCCTGAAGACCAGTCTTCCCGCTGGTATCCCGGAGCCGGCATCTACCGCAACGTCTGGCTCGATATCACGGAAGCCGTACAGGTCGCGCGCTGGGGCACCTACATCACGACACCGGAGGTCTCCGCTGATAAAGCCGCGGTTTCGATCAAGACGGAAATTCAAAACCGCCGATCCGATCCGGCGCGCGTCACGCTCGAAACAACGATTCTCGACGCGAACGGGAAGGAAGCTGGACGCGCCAGCATGGCTCAGACGATCCCACCAGGCGGGACAGAGGTTGTGGACGGACGGATTGACGTCGTCAAACCGCACCGCTGGGATATTACGGATCCTTACCTGTACAGCGCCGTCAGTACGGTCCGCGATGGATCGCGCGTACTCGATCGCTACGTCACTCCATTCGGCATCCGGAGGATCGAGTTTGACAAGGACAAAGGGTTCCTGCTGAACGGGCGCAGCGTCAAAATGCAGGGAGTCTGCATGCACCATGACCTGGGAGCGCTGGGCACGGCGGTCAACCGCCGGGCCATCGAACGCCAGCTTCAGATCCTGAAAGGGTTTGGAGTCAACGCCATTCGCACCTCTCACAATCCGCCCGCGCCGGAGCTGCTCGAGTATTGCGACAAAATGGGGCTCCTTGTGATGGACGAGGCTTTTGACATGTGGCAGAGGCCCAAGGTGCGCAATGGGCACGGCAAGTACTTCGACCAGTGGGGGGATACGGATCTGCGCGATATGATCCATCGCGACCGCAACCATCCGAGCATTGTCTTCTGGAGCATCGGCAACGAAATCCTCGAGCAGTCAAATCCTGAAGGATGGAAAATCGCCAAACGGTTGACCGACATCTGCCATGCGGAGGACCGCACGCGACCGGTCACGGCGGGTTTCAACCAGTCGACGAACGCGATCAAGAATCAACTTGCCGACCAGGTGGATATTCCCGGATTCAACTACAAGCCGACGGAATACGCCCAGATACTCAAAGATCACCCGAACTGGACCATCGTGGCTGCGGAAACAAGCTCCTGCGTCAGCTCGCGCGGTGTCTATCATTTGCCGATTGAAAAGTACGAGAAGCATCCGTCACTGCAGTTGACCAGCTACGACATTATTGCCCCGTCCTGGGCCTACACTCCGGACGTCGAACTCGATGTCCAGCTGAGAATGCCCAACGTATTAGGTGAGTTTGTTTGGACCGGTTTCGACTATATCGGAGAACCGACTCCTTATTTTAACGGCCGGGCTTCCAATGAAACCGATTGGCCGTCCCGCAGCTCCTATTTCGGCATCGTCGATCTGGCCGGTTTTCCCAAAGATCGCTACTACCTGTACAAGAGTGTTTGGACCCGGGAACCGATGGTCCACATCCTGCCGCACTGGAACTGGGCGGGGCGTGAAGGACAGAACATTCCGGTGATGGCCTACACAAATTGCGATGAGGTCGAGGTTTTTTTGAACGGCAAGTCGCTCGGACGAAAGGCGCGCGGCTCGGAACCGGTGGAGTTGCCGGTGGGGCCGAACGTCAGCAAGGAAGGAAAATTCTCGAGCAAATTGCGCCTGCTCTGGCAGGTGGCGTATGAGCCGGGCACACTCCGGGCGGTCGGGTACAAGGGCGGCAAGCCCGTGGTCAAGGATGAGGTGCGCACTGCTGGGGCTCCGGCGAAAATCTCTATGGTCCCGGATCGGATGACGATCGCTGCTGACGGTTCCGACTTGTCATTCATCACAATTCGCATTGAAGATAAGGACCACAACCTGGTTCCGGCCGCCGATAATCTGGTTCAATTCAAGGTCGATGGCCCCGGCAAAATCGCCGCGGTGGATAACGGAAATCCCGCAAGCATTGAGTCGTTCCAGGCCGGCCAGCGCAAGGCGTTCAGCGGCCTTTGCTTGTTGGTCGTGCGTTCGCAGCGCGGCCAGGCAGGGCGAATCCGTATCACCTCAAGCTCCACAGGATTAGAAGGCGCCCGGACCGATGTCGTCAGTAAGTGACGAGGATCGTTTCCCAAATGCAAAGCCAGCCACGAAGGGCGCGAAACTTCGTGCTACTTACGTACAAATCTTTGCCGTAAAGCAAATAAAAAGATCAACGCAGAGGTCGCAGAGAAAAGTCATTCAAAAGCAAAAAACCCTCTGCGGTCTCTGCGCCCTCTGCGTTGAGGCTTTTAGGTTGCGGATATTCCGCACCGTGCTCTTTTTGGCTGACTGTGGCCTCAAGGGAGAGCGTACCAAAAGCCACGAGCAAAGCAGGGGCGCGCCCACTGCGGAAAAGGTTGCGGTGGTCACCTCAATGCTGATGGGTCCGTCGGTGGATGCGCATGGATCTCCTCTATCTCACGGATGCCGGGACCAGCCCGATGATCGCCTGGTACACCAGGTAACGGAAGCGGTCGTTGAGATCTACGCTGCCCGCGGGGGTCAATTGGGTCAGAAACAATGCCACCAGCTTTTCCTGCGGATCGACAAAATACCGCGAATAGTAGGCGCTTCCCCAGCTGTATTGGCCCACGGAACCTGGTCGGCCCGAGCGGCCCAAGTCGGTTACGATTTCAAAGCCCAGGCCAAAGCCGAGATCCCCGTTTGAATAGAGCGAGCCGACCTGGTTCGCGGTCATCATCTCGACGGATTTCGGGCTGAGGATCCTCGCCCCGTCGAGTTCTCCGCCGTTCAACAACATCTGCGGCAGGCGCGCATAATCCATGGCCGTCGACACTAGACCGGCGCCGCCCGAAAAACAGACACGCGGCCCATCCACGTAATCGCCCTGCCCTGTGCCCTCTTCCGCTGCCCGCGCGATTCGGCCATTCTGCGCCATGCTGTACACGGTGGCGAGCCGGCCTCGTTTGTCGCTGGGAAGGTAGAAATACGTATCCACCATCTTCATGGGCTCGAAGATGCGCGTCCGGAAAAACTGGTCGAGGTTCATCCCGGAGGCCTTCTCAATCACCGCCCCCAGAATGTCGGTGTTGTAGCCATACACAAACCGTTCGCCCGGCTGGGCGTCAAAGGGGAGGCCGGCGAGCCGCTCCATAAGAGGTACGATGGGTTCATTCTTGTCCCCGAAATACCACCCCTGGATGCCGGCGGCCTTGTATTGATCCGCGGCCGGCCCGTCGCCGTAAGAAATGCCCGCCGTGTGCGTCATCAGATCGCGAACGGTGATTTCCCGCTTTGCCGGCATCACGCCGATGCGCCCGCCAGAGGTTGCGGCGGGGACGGCAACATTGGTGCGCCTGAAAGCCGGGAGAAATCGCGACACAGGATCTGCCAGTCGCAGCTTTCCTTCTTCCATCAGGATAACGGCAGCCACCGAGGTTACCGCCTTGGACATCGAAGCCAGCCGGAAGATCGTGTCTTTTCGCATCGGGATGTTTTTTTCGACATCCATGCGGCCGATCGCCTCCAGGCAGACGAGACGGCCCCCGCGCGCGATGGCAATCACCGCGCCCGCCATCTGCTCGCGATCGACAAAATCCTTAAACACCGCCTGCAGCCGCTCGAGGCGGGCGCTGGAAAGGCCGACCGACTCGGGTGTCGCCGTCGGCAGAGTCTGGGGGGCCAGTGCGGAAGGGGCGAAAGCCAACAAGAGTACGAGGATGAAACCGTAACGGAACCGCATAAATACCTCCTGTTCTGAACAAGGCATGCTCATGCGCACGAGTGCGCCCCTCATGCATGAGAGACAATTCGGAATTTAAAGAAAAACCGGATGCAACCATCACGATTATAGCGCCGGCCAAGTCGCCGCAGACGAAAAAATGGGCGTTCCGCTGCGACGCCACACCCCGCTGGAGTGAAATTCGAAAAGAAAGGACCACAATTTCCCGGGAGCAACAGAAAGGAGAAAATTATTTTCGCTCATTTGTCTGCTTGCCAGTTCTATAGAGAGGGGGAGGCGCAATTGTTTGAGGCAGCCACCCGCCTGGAGGGGAGCGCCATGGGACGCAGATCGAGAGAGCATAGGGAAAGAAGGGAAAAGCTGGTTCTGGACGCACGGAAAGGCCCCGGACCAAATGGGACAACCGATCCAACGCATGCCACCCGTGCCGATGAGCTCGAGGAGGATTTGAAGTGCCTGGGCGAAGGCGAGGCGATCTTCTGGAAATCGCGGGGATGTCCTGACCAGCTCAGGGAGTCCTACCTTGAAGACATCCTGGCATTTGAGTCGGTCGGCTCGGGGACCAGCCTGTTCGTGGGATTACAGGAAAACGGGTTAGATCTGCCGCCACCAGAGAAACTGGACGAGCAGCAGAGTGCAGAAAAAGCGATGGAGGTCCTGCACGCGTTGGCCGACCTGAGGGTCTTCTTAATCGGTTTTGAGGACATGAGCCCTGGCGAATTCTACTCCACACTCTGGAAGCAGACGCTTTGGGAGGGATGCTATGTCGAGAAGCAAACTCCCGGCGCTGTGACCATCATCGATGTTTCCCACAGATTCTCGCGGTCTGAACTTTTGGGATTCCTGGAAGATCTGCAGAGGTCATCCTCCATCCACTGAACTGCGCAGGAAGATTACGCGAAATTCGGCTCCGCTCGCCTGGAGCCGGGTTTGACACTATGCGCATTTCAGAAGATAAGGCGCATAGGAAACGGCGCATCAATCTGACCTTGGATGCACCGTTGGTCGATCTGGCAAAAGCTATGGCTCACCAGCAAACGACGGGCAAATCCCGAATGGTCGAAAAAGGCCTGCGCAGCCTCCTCGAGAAGCCGGAACCGCCGGACTCGAATTTTCCCGAACGGCACTTGACGGCAATTTCAAAGGCGTTGATGGCCGACACGCACACTACGGGCGCTTTCTCGATGCGGTCCCATGCTTCCTGCGCCATGCTGCCAACGCCAATCCGCCGAGGCCAGACCCAATGCCGTTAACTTAAGCCTAAACCGGAGATTCTCAGGGCTTTGATGAGTTTGCTTTCCTGCATTTTGGCCGATTTTTCACTCTCTCTGGATCCTCGAATCCGGCTCCATGAGCACTTTTTCGCTTAAGTTAACGGCATTGGGCCGGACCCGAGCTGGACCAGGCTTGCCGGCTCAGGTACAGCAGCAGCGGGTTGGAGAAAGCCGCGGATTTCGCCTCCCGGAAACGTAGCGTCGTGAATGTTCAAATAGGCCTGGCTGTTTGCCAAACCGGCTGCGAGCGCTGCCTCGGCGCCTGCTACACTCCCATTCGCGGTGACAAAAGCGGGATTAAATGACACAGCTAATGTTGTATCGAAAATGTGGCTATAATTCCCGGCTGTCGTGTTCGGGAATCCGATGAATGTGGGCGTTTGTGTGGCAACGCCAACATTTCCGATAGGAACAGTACAGCAATGGATATGCGAGGCAGTAGCAGTCAGCGCCCATGTGCTGGCGCAAACGAAATCTGGCGCTGGTATTTACGAATTGCCTGCTTCGAGGACTGATGGTAGCTTGTCTCCATGCGACTTGTCATGTTTGATGTGGACGGCACGCTGATTCTCTCCAGCCATGCCGGCATGCGCGCGTTCCACCGAGCTTTTCAACATACCTTTCAAGTATCCGTGGAACGGGAAGTCGTGCGGCCGGACGGGAAAACGGATCCCCTGATCGCGCGTGAGATGCTGGCATTTTTCGGCTTGGATGCGCGCTGGACGGAGCAGACCCGGGGAGCGTTGTTCTCTGCCTACCTGCAAAACCTCGAAGCGGAAATGAGACTTGTCGCGAAAACAGGGGCTTTGCGTGTCCTTCCCGGTGTGGTCAAGCTTCTAGATGCGCTGACCCGCCAGCCGAATTTTGCGCTCGGATTGGCTACCGGAAACCTTGAGCCGGGAGCGGAGATCAAGCTCCGGCAAGCCGGTCTCGACGGGTATTTCCGTTTCGGCGGTTTCGGGTCCGATTCCGAAGATCGTACCGAGTTGATCCGCCAGGGCATGCGCAGAGGCGCTGACCTTTGCGCACCTCTCCCCATCGACGCCTCTTTTGTGGTAGGAGATACTCCCCTCGACATTATTCACGGCCACGAGGCGGGCGCCCGTGTCCTGGCCGTGGCCAGCGCGAGATATTCGATAACGGATATGGAGCCTTTCCGGCCCGAAATGCTGGTATCCGATCTGACGGACACCGACGGCATCCTATCCTTTTTTCGATCGTAGCGACGGGGCGAGTTCCACTGTTGTGGGAAATTAAGTTCGTGGCTAGGAGCCCGTCCGAGAATTAGGAGGGGCCGCGTTCCGAGCGCCGGGGGGGCTTTTGCATGGCGGCGCGACGCTGGCGTTGTCTCTGTACACCGTCGAGGAGCGCCAACGCCGCAGATGCCCCGCGCCGCCGGAACCCGAAGGGCGCATGGGGGTTGCGGGGCGATCTCCGCGTTGCTCGTCGTCAACGATGT
>JBGQNR010000252.1:0-9099 GCA_041501225.1 Acidobacteriota bacterium | reverse complement strand
TGATTGGCCAGCGGTCCGGTAAAGTCGTCTTTGGTGATGTTTTCATAGAAGTGCAACGCCCCACCTGTCAGGCCGACGCGCGCTTCATTGACGAGCGTGCTTGACAAAGTCGAGCGCACCGCCATCGAATGTGAGTACCGGGTCGAAGTGGTGTTGCCGAAATTTGGGAAGTCCGGGAAATTAGGATCAGCGCTGTTGACGGCGTCCTTCCATCGCCGCCAGCGCTGGACGTTCCCGGTGTATTCCAGGTGATGTTTGGCCGTCAGATTAAAATCCAGCCGCAGGGTCGGGTAGATGTGGTGTTCCTCCGCGGCCGCTAAGTAGGTAAAGGTCATCAGGTTGGGATCCGATTGTTGCTGAACGCTGCCTGCAGCTGTCGATTTCCGAATGTCATCCAGCAGCTTTGATACCGTCGGATCGACACTCGCGAGCTGTCCATTGGCAGCCGCCAACGCGAGCACGTCTTTTTGCCGGACCACGGTTTGGCCGGCTACCGTCGCATTCCACTGATAGATGCCTTGCTGGGTCAGCGGGTTGAGAATCGTCCTCTGCCGGGTGTTTTTGGCGGGCAATTCGTAGTTCTCAAAGTTGATGAAGAAGAAGGCCCTGTCATGTCCATCGAAACCCAAAGGGCCGAAGAGCTTCTTGGGCAGCGAAATAGGCCCGCCGACACGGCCCCCGGCCTGGTTGAGCCGGATCCTGTTGCGCGCCGCTTTCCAGGTCGTCGGATCCGCTCCTGCGGGAGGCGTCAGGTCGCGGTTATTGAACCAGTAGTTGGCATTGAGCTTCGTGTTGCGATGATATTCGTAAAGGCTGCCGTGGTAGGCATTACCCCCCTGGCGGGTAACGAATTTTAATTGCACTGCGCCCTGGCCGGCACTATCCGCGGTCGTCGCAGCCGTGGTGACCGTGGCTTCCTCAATCGCATCCACGCGCGCGCTCACAAAGCCGAAGAAATCGCTATAGTTCTTGTAGTACTGTTCTTGAGTGTTGACGCCGTCAACCGAGATATTGACCGCGCTGGAGGCGAGGCCGAGAAAGGTCGTGCTGCGCACGGCGCCCGTTGTATTCGCACCCGGGAACAGCAAGGCCAGGTTGGTGGAATCGCGCCAGGGGAGCGGAAGTTCGGTGATCTGGCGGCCGATGACGGTTTGGGTAACCGTGGCTGATTGTGTCTGGATGACATCGCCGGCCCCCAGCACCGTCACGGTCTCGGTCGGAGCTCCAACCTGGAGGGTAACGCGTACTGAAGCCGGAGTGGCTGCCATAACCTTGACATCAGTGGCGACGTGTTGTTTGAAGCCGGTGGCCGTAACGGTTACCGTATATGTGCCTGGATCCAGACTCGGCACGACAAACGTGCCGTTATCTGCCGTCACCGTATTGTAGGTCGCGCCGTTGCCGTTGTTTTTAACCACTACGGTCGCGCCCGGCACCACCGCGCCCGAAGGGTCGCTGACAACCCCTGCCAGCGGCGCGTTGGCGGATATCTGGCCAAATGCTGCGGCGCTGCCCGCTACGACCAGGAGCAGCGCAAAGGATAGTCTGAGCAAGCAATGTTTCATAAAAGGTTCCCTGGTTTGAAAATGGTTAATCCTCAAAACCGGGTCAGAACGCCCCAGTTTTACCCCTAAAAACTCCCTGTGATTGAACCGTGCCCAGATGAAATGAAGGCCATCGGTCGCAAGATGCCTTCGGTCAATGAGAAAATCAAACAAAGCAGCCATCTCCACAAGCAAGTATTCTGCTCATGCCAGATGCTGCGAAATGGTGGGATCTGCCAGGTGATCCACCGGAATCAGGGGCGTTTTCCGGCTCCGGATCATTGGCCTGCGACGGATTGGCAATGGATGCCGCTCGCAGGTCGCGATTCCGGAGCACAACCCTTCTCCGCATCTACCCGCTCAAAAAGGCTGCAATCTGATTCTCAAATCCTCAGAGATAATATATTGATCAGCGCCATCATAATCACCTGGTGCAGCTCACGCAAGTTTTTAGATTGTAAAGGATCTAAAAAGCCCGGACGGCCCGAACCCGCCGGGGGTAGTCCTTATCGTCGTAATGCTCCCTGCGGCCATTGTCGGCGAAGTCCAGGTGACACGCCATGTCTGCCGTGCGCTGAGTCGAGGTCCAATAGGAATAGTTATCAGCAATGCCGCCATCTGCAAAATCGCCGATTCCGGCGAGTTTCAGGTTGATATACATCTGGGTCAACTCAGCCAGCGACGGCAGAAACCAGCCGCCAATGCCGTTCAACCTGAAATTCATACATAACTCGGCGGCTGAACCGGGTGTTTTGCAGCCAGCGATCATGTCAATGGTATTCTGCTTGCCAGTACCCACCGCACTGCCGCGAGCCTCCGGTATCAGTGTGCGAAAACAGCCCCATTTCGCGCCCGCGCTTTGGTCGAAGGGCGCGGCTTCTAAATACCGCCAGCCATCGGCGGCATAATTCGGGTTTATATAGAAGATCAGGCCGCCGGCAGGGCCGGTATCACCAAGAGCGTACTCAGCTTTTGACAACCAAACGCTCATTTCCCCTGCCCCACGGTTGGCCCACAAATAATACGGTATGAGTTTCACAGGTCTTGGTTCGGGAAGCGGATTGCTTATGTTCTTTGCCTTTCCGTTGATTACGGGAACGCCGCCAAACAATTGGCCGTCAACCGAAGCGGCCAGTTCACTTTTGGGATCGAACAATAATCCCAGCACATGCCCGCCTTCGCAATCGGGCCATTCAGAACAAAATACAATCGGCCCTCTCTCTACCGCCATTCTGCCGTTATCCACTCTTACTTTTGCGTTGGCAACCACTCTTCTGACTTCGAACGGAAACGCTATTTCCACCACATCTCCATCTTTCCAATCTCTCTTGAGAGACACATATCCCGATCTATCGACGACATACGGGATTTTTCCACCGTTTACGGAAATGCTGGTTTGTTCGTCCCTCCGGTCCAGGTACGAATATAAATCCGCCGGTACTGGCTGGTTTCTAGCCCACCCCGGTATTCTCAATTTGATCTCTCCTGCTACCACCTCTTTGGCCGATACCGTGATTTTGGACTTCCCGCCCCACGGCATTTCACTCTCAGCCGATAGAGATATTTCCTTTCCATTGACCGTAAAAGGGGCTTCACTGGACACGTATAAATTCACGTAAATTTCATTATTGCCCTGGACGTAAATATAACCGGGCATGGAAGCCAAAAACCTGACAAGATTGGGAGGACAACATTCCAGAGACGCCCTTTCCCATCGAAGATCGCGTCCATCGCCGGAACTGGCCAGCCTGTTTACGTAAAAGAAGCGGTTCCCCGAGGCAGAAACTGCGGCTACGGCATTGTTATACATCGTACGCTCCATCACATCGATGTATTTACTATCTCCTGTTGCCAGAAACATTCTGTGATTGAATGTAATAAACATGAAGGCCGCGCAGCTTTCGCTGTAAGCAGACAGGTTGGGTAGAGAATAGGGCTTCCCGAATCCTTCGTTTCCAGTAGATCCGATGCCGCCGGTTATATAGAATTTAGTGCCTACTACATCGAGCCATATACGTTGTGCTGCATTGAAATAATCCTTGATCCCGGTCAACACCCCCACATCCGCTAAAGACACCATCAGAGAGGCGTCGTTTACGGCATGACCGACCGCTTCACTTTGTTCCAGGACAGGCATATATGATTGACTGTGCCGGCTCCTGTTCACTGAATTTTCTAATCCGCGAATATCAAGATAAAGTTTTGCTAAATCCAGGTATCGTTTCTCATTAGTGACTCGATATAACTGCACGCAATTGATTGCATCTCTTTCACCCCCAGAAAATGGAGGGGTTTTCAATTTATACGTGTTATATATCGAGTCGGCAGATTTAATGGCGATGTCCAACAGGTCTCTTTTCCCTGTGACGGCATAATAAGCGGCAGCAACTTCAAACAGACCGTTACTGTTGCTCACTCTCCCTTCTTGTGCGGACTTGATATCTCGAATACGAGAATCCACCTGAGCCTGCAGTTTACTATCCGGATACATCTGGAGCGAATAAATTGCTGCTTCTAAGACGTTATTATTGAAAGGTCTTCCACTTTCAGTAGATTTTTGAATTTCAAAAGGAATAGTGATTTCGGCATTTGTCCTGATTTTCGGTTTCCAAAAATTATCTTTAATTTTTACTTCTGAAAAACGTTTAGGTCGTCTAGGGTAATCTGAGTTGGGCGTGTATGCGGTTCCCGATAGCTTTACTTCAGTCTGCATCTTGGAAGAGGCGCTCGTGGGCCCGGGCCTCTGGGCAGCAGCGGCCAGAATGCCTGCTGCCGTCGGAGCCGCCTTCAGGAAATCTCGACGAGGTATCTTGGTATTCATGGCATCTCCTCAGTAAGCAGTAGTATGTTAGAGTTCCTTTTTCCTTTCGGCCGGATCGACTACCCATTTACATCCATTCAAGAAGCCACGCAAGAGATTTCCAAGATTCAGTAACTGCAAAGGCAAAAACGGCCACGAAGGACACCAAGCGGCAATGCCGCAACCAAAACCACGGTCCAGCTTAGAGCTGCCGCAAAAGGAGCCTCGAAGAGGCGGCAGTGAATAGGCCCGGCCGTTAGGCCGGGATAGGGATGGCGCAGAATAGAGCGCCGAAGGTGCGGCACAAGACCTCTGTGCCGGTCCTTCGGACCTCGAATTCTTTGCGCTCACCCCCACGCCCTCACGGGCGCGGCTATTCACTGCCGGCGCTTCGCGCCTATCTGCTCTGCTTCTCGTGGCAAAAATATCCTTTCCTTGCTGCAAAGGAATTGCGGGTAAGTAGTACAAAAAGCATGAAACGGCACAGGTAGAATCGGGCGTGCTTTCGGCTCGGACTCTTGATATCCTCACTCGAGCCGCGCATAACGATTGTTCATAGGATTTCCCGAAGGTCGATGAAAACCTTGGACGTGGAGGAAACATGAAACGTCTTGTTTCGGTCCTTTCTGCACTTTTGGTCACAGGGCTCTCTTTTTTCAGTAGCGCTCAAAATGCCCCCAAAAAAGATTATTCGGTCGAAGCCGTTCTGCTCAGCAATGTCGACATCACCGACGGATTCTGGGCACCCAAGCAGGAGGTCAACCGGACGGTGTCCATCCAGCATTGCATCCTGAAATCCGAAGAGCGGGGAGGGATGACAATCGGCGGAGGAATCCTCGAGGGCGCCGGCTACATGATCGCGAAGCGGCATGAGCCGGCCTTTGAGGAATACATAAAGAAAAGAGTCGACGCCACGGTCGAAAGATCGGTGGCCGCGAGCGCGAACGCCAACCAGGCTATGCGCGGAGGAGGGCCGTCTCCCGAAGCAGCCGTTGCCTATTACGAGGCCACGAACGACAGGAGATTGCTGGACCTCTCCATCAAGGCCGCGGATGCGGCGGATGCCGTGTATGGCCCCGGCAAGAAGGGCTATATTTCGGGTCACGAGGGCCAGAAAATCGGCCTCATGCGGCTGTTTCGATTTAACGGAGACGAAAAGTATTGGAAGCTGGCCAAATTCCTCCTCGACATCCGGGGCCGGGATGAGTATCAGCAGCAATCCGCGAGTGAATACCCGGGCGAAAGGGAATACAACCAGAACCACAAGCCGGTGCTTGAACAGGCCGAGGCGGTCGGCCACTGCGTGCGGGCGATGTATCTTTATATCCCGCTGACCGATGTCGCGGCGCTGACGGGGCAGCCGGAATATGCGCAGGCCGACGACACGCTCTGGCAAGATGTGGTTTTCAAAAAGATGTACATCACCGGCGGGATAGGTTCCATCCGGCAGCAGGAAAAATTCGGTGCGGCCTACGAACTGCCGAACGTGAGTTCCTGGCATGAAACCTGCGCCTCGTATGGGAATGTGGTCTGGAACCACAGGCTGTTCCTGCTGCACCGGGATGCGAAGTACATCGACACGATGGAGCGCGTGCTCTACAACGGTTTCCTCGACGGCGTGTCCCTGAAAGGAGACCGCTTTTTTTATCAGAACGTGCTGGTGTCTTACGGCAATTACGAGCGGTTCGACTGGATCAACGTGCCGTGCTGCCCGCCCAACGTTGTGCGGCTGATGGCCTCCATCGGCAGCTACATCTATGCGAAGACCGGAAGCGAGATTTACGTCAATCTCTTTGTCGGCTCCAAGGCCGACGTGAAGCTCGCCGACAACGACGTCAAGATCACCCAGGAGACGCGCTATCCGTGGGAAGGGAGAGTGAAGATGTCGATTAACCCCGAGCGCGCGGGGAAGTTTACGGTGCTGGTCAGGATTCCGGAGTGGGCACAGAATACCCCACTGCCGAGCGACCTTTATCGGTATATGGATGCGACGAAGGAGAAACCAACCCTGAGCGTGAACGGCAGCACGGTCGCCATCAAGTTGGAGAGCGGTTATGTACGTCTGGAGAGGACCTGGAAGGCAGGTGACGTGATCGATCTCAATTTGCCGATGCCCGTGCACAAAGTGCTGGCGCATGACCGGGTGCAGGATGACAAGGGACGGGTCGCATTGGAGCGCGGTCCTTTAGTCTATTGCGTGGAATGGCCGGACAACGGCGGCAGCGCCTTGAACCTGGTGATCCCGGATAACGCGGTGTTGAAGGGGGAGTACCGGCCGGACTTGTTGAAGGGTGTGGAGGTGATCACCGGCAAGGTGCAGGCCCTGGTCCGCGCGGAGGATGGCGTGCCCACGAAGGCAGTGCCGCACAACCTGGTGGCAATTCCATATCACGCCTGGGCGAACAGGGGGATGGGCGAGATGACCGTCTGGATGGCCCGCAATGCGGAAACGGCCCGGATCAAGCCTGTCCTGCCCGATCCGGTCGTTCGGATAAGCTCGTTTGCGGGAATCGAAAAAGCCTGGACGGGCTATGGCGACCAGAATGACGATATCTGTGCCGTATATGACGGAGTGGACCCGTTGAACTCCGCGGATGAATCTCACCTCTACTTCCGGATGAGGCCTCCGGAAGACAAGCCGGCGTGGATCGAGTATGACTTCAAGGCTCCCACGCAGATTTCCTCATGCAAGGTGTATTTCGTAGATGACAGGCGGTTCTGCCGGCTGCCAAGTTCCTGGCGGATTATGTATAAGGAGGGAGACGCCTGGAAACCAGTGGCAAATAATGAGCCCTATACGGTCGACAAGGACAAGTTTAACCAGACTGCCTTCAAGCCGGTGCTGACGACCGCCGTTCGCCTCGAGGTCGAACCTCAGAGCATTCTTTACAAAGGCGGAGCCGCCGGCCCCCCGGCGGCGATGAGAATCAATAAGGACACGATCTGGCGCGAGTTCGGCATCATCGAATGGCGGGTGAAATAAGCGCTTCGTCGAATTTCGTCCTGCAAACCAAGAACCATCACCGATGGGTCAGAAATCGTCAGTGCTTTCATATTCATTTGAAGGCATATTTTTCGCACATTCGCAATTATTTATGACCGCGCGCATAAAATGCCGCCGGCACCTGGCAAGTGGAGGGGTACTGCTATTTTTCGACATGACGCTGCTACGCCGCCGAGAATTTCCTGATTCGGGACCTATGGCTCGGGCGCGCCTGGGCCTGGATTTCCTGAGTCCCATGAGCTCCCTGAACCACACCCGGTTGGGGCAGGAATCATCTGGATGTCTGCCCCAACCGGTGATATTCTCGAGCCAGTCGAGAAAAGCAAAGCACAATCTTTCTTTTATCCCTGCCGAGAAAGCAGACTACAATCTTTCTTTCGTAGATAGGAGGATTCATTCATGAATAGAAGGAGCCTCTTCCTCGTCGTTAGCATAGGCATTACCGTCCTGACAGTCCTGGCACAGCAAGCGCCCCCACAATTGTTTAACGAGTCCCTGCTGAACGGACTCACCTACCGGAACATGGGACCGTACCGCGCCGGCGCCTGGACGGTGGGGGTCGCAATACCGGAAACGCCCGCCAAAGCACATCGCAACACCATCTATGCCGCCCCGCGCTCGGGCGGCGTCTGGAAATCGTCCAATGGCGGCGTTACGTTTGAGCCGATTATGGACAGCCAGAACATTTACTCCATGGGAGCCATCGCCGTGGCGCCGTCAGATGAGAACGTGGTTTGGGTGGGAACCGGCGACAATTCGGCGACCCGCAGCGCTTACTGGGGCGACGGTGTTTACAAATCTACAGATGGCGGTAAGACCTGGCAGAACATGGGCCTGAAGGACACGCAACACATCGCGCGAATCGTGATCCATCCGACCCGGCCGGACACGGTGTACGTGGCCGCCCTTGGGCACCTGGCCACGCAGAACACCGAGCGCGGCGTCTTTAAGACCACCGATGGCGGCAAATCCTGGAAGAAGGTCCTCTACGTCAACGACCGCACGGGCGCGGTGGACCTGGTGTGCGATCTGCGCAACCCGGAAGTCCTGTATGCGGCGACTTACGAGCATGAACGGCTAGCCTGGGTGATCAACGACGGCGGTCCCGGAACCGGGATCTACAAGACGACCGACGGCGGCGCCACCTGGAAAGAGCTGACCAACGGCCTGCCGAAAGGCCCCATGGGGCGCATCGGAATCGACATTTGCCGCAGCAAGCCCGACGTCCTCTATGCGGTGTACGACAACCACAACATGCGGCCCAACCCGCGGAACGCTACGGACACCATCAACGGGCAGGTTTACCGCACCGATGACGCCGGCGCCGCCTGGCGCAAGGTGAATCCCGATGAAGTTGACGTCAGCGGCAAGGCCGGCTACTCGTTCAACCAACTCACGGTTGATCCGAACAATGCCGACAGTTTTTGGGTCACTGGCGGGTTCAACCACTCGGCCGACGGCGGGAAAACCTTTGGGGGTCGCGGAGGGGTACGGATATTCCAGCGCGCCTTCGGCGACTACCGCTCGTTGTGGATCGATCCTCAGGATTCCGACCGCATGATTGCAACTTCGGACGGCGGTGTCTTCCAGTCCTTCGACGGCGGTCGGACCAA
Organism: Acidobacteriota bacterium; assembly: GCA_041501225.1. GTDB lineage: Bacteria > Acidobacteriota > UBA6911 > UBA6911 > UBA6911 > JAFNAG01. The sequence continues at coordinate 138 of JBGQNR010000252.1, read as the reverse complement.
CCAGCACTTCCAGACCATCCGGGGCGGCGAGGTTTACGCCCTGGGCGTCGATATGGATACGCCGTACAACATCTACGCCGGTCTTCAGGATCACGAAAGCTGGAAAGGGCCGAGCAACGGCTGGTCCGGCAGCATCGG
>JBGQNR010000251.1:0-9148 GCA_041501225.1 Acidobacteriota bacterium | reverse complement strand
GCGCATGAGAGGCTGCTCCGAAAATAACTCGCCTCAAAACTGCAAAAGCGGCCACGAATGACACGAACTTCTTACCCATTCCTGTCATTCGTAGCTGCCTCGAAAAGGCCATTAATTTTCAAGCGCCTGAGTGCGCGCCAAGCGCATGCGGGACTGCGTTGAGCTTTTTATCTTCGCCCGGAGTTGCTTCACTTCTTCGCTGGTTTCGAGCTTGGGATCGAGTTTCAGAGCACGGTCGAGTTCTGCGGAGGCCTGGAGGGTCTGGCTGAGATCGGCGGAGACGATGGCGAGGTGGAGATGAACTTCGGCATTTTCCGGGACGCTGCGTGCGGCTGCTTCCAGGAGTCCTCGCGCTTTTTCGTTATCACCCGTCAGATGATAGATCCAACCCAGCGTATCCGCTACATTGGCATCGCCTTTGCTGGCCTTGTAGGCTCTTTCAGCCAAGGGCAGAGCCTCCTTTGGAGACTTGTGCCGGACAGCCATGGAGTACGCAAGATTGTTGAGCGCAATCCAGTTATCGGGATTCCAATCCAGAGTAGCGCGATAGCGTGCGTCCGCCTTGTCGAATTCCTTATTTTGTTCATAGATTTGCGCGAGCAAAGCCTGGGCGGCTATCTGCCCCTTGTCCCTTGCGGTGGCTTCCTCCAGATCCTGCTGGGCGCCGGAGAGGTTTTGTTTGGCAATGCGCACTTCAGCGCGCAGCAGCAGCTTGGTTACCTCTTGATCGACCGCTCCCGGCCTCACTGGAGAGGCAGCAACCAGGCGAAGCCGGCGAGCCGAAAAATAGCCCGGGAGTTCGGTGTCCGGGTCGATGCCCTTGTCAATTTCTTGCGGAGTCAGGGATTTGGTCCTGAATGGCGCGCATAGCGGATCTCCAACGACCACCGTCTGCCAGCTCAGCGCCGGCATTGCCATATAGTAGGATTCGATCAGATTAAAGCCTGAAAAATAGGCCGGGAAGAGAATGTTGGGGCGGATCGTGTATTCGAGAAAGGGTTCCGCAACATGGCCGGCCGCTCCGGTCACACCGTCGCGGATGAGATCCCCTGCGAGCGACTGGGGTGAACCGCCGAAATGCGTGCTTTTGTCTTCCCAGGTTCCCAGGTTCCAGTTCGCCGGCGGTTCGCTGAAGGTCCGTCCGTCCGAACTTACATACATCGCCGCCAGAGCCCCGGGGAGGAATCCAAGGCCAAAGTGGCGGATCCGGATTGCCGGATCATTGGAACCCCAGGAGTAGTATCCCAACACACCCTGCATGTCCTTCAACACATTGCTGCCGGAATCGAGGACGACACGATCCGCAAATCCGTTGCCGCGCAGCCTCTCGGCGGCAGCAAGGAGCCAGTCATCCCCCTTGCCGTTGGACGAGCCCTTCTGATCGAGCAGGATCTTCCCTTCCTTCGCCGGCGCATAACCCCGGTCAATCAGCCCGCGGATGTCCGCGACCGTATAACCATCCAATCTGCTGACAAGATAAATCTCGAGAGATTGATGGGTGAACTGGTGCGCGCTTTGGACCGCGCCGTCCTTGAGATAATAGGGATTACTGATCTTGCCTTCGATCGGGATCCGCATGCCCAACAGTTTCGAGTAGAGCATCGTCAACTCTGAATCCACGCTGGCGATGGTGCCATTCTCGCCGCCGGTGCCCGCGACTCTGAGTGGAATCCCCTTGGTCAGCACAAAATACAGAATGCGATCCTGGGCGGAGTTTTTCGTCAACCAGAGGCCGATCGGCGCTTCAATCTGACGCGTAAAGTCTTCCCGGGAGATCTCGTCGGTTTGAGCCGTCTTGATGCGCAGGATGTTTTGAGCCGGAATGCCGCGTTTCTGGGCATAGTATTGCCCAACTTCGAGCGACACCGGGCTGGATTCGTTGAGCACGAGCAGGATGTTTTCCGGGGACTGAGCATGCGCCGCCGCGGCAAAAATCAGGCACAACAGGAAAAGTCTTATAGTTTTCATGGGCTGGTCCGATTCATGTTGATATCATGAAAGATCTTAACGCAGAGATCGTGGAGAATGTAGAGAAAATAATGGTTAAACCGGCCAATGCATCGCTGCCCTATGTTGCGCCATTTGCAGCCTTCTTGTTCTTCCTGGCGATCAAGGCATATCTCCCGTTTGAGTACCCGGTGCGCGTGCTGGCAGTTTCTGCCGTTCTCTTCATTTTCTCGAGGCGAGTGATCTCGCTGCGTCCGTCGCGTCCGATAGCCAGCATCCTGTTCGGCGTTCTCGTTTTTGCCGTCTGGATCGGGCCCGATCTCCTCTGGCCGGCTTATCGGCAGCATTGGCCCTTTCATAATTCTTTGATCGGAAGCGCTCAGAGTTCCCTTCCCGCCGACCTGCGTGTAGATCCGGTCTTTCTGATCTTTCGCGTCATCGGCACCGCACTTCTTGTGCCCGTCGTTGAAGAGCTTTTCTGGCGCGCCTGGCTGATGCGCTATCTCATCGCGCCCGATTTCCAGAGGATCAAGCTGGGCGCCTACACGGCACTCTCATTCTGGCTGACTGCGGTTCTCTTCGCCACCGAACACGGACCCTACTGGGAAGTCGGGCTGGTCGCGGGCATCGCCTTTAATTTATGGATGATCCGCACTCGCAGCCTGGGGGATTGTATCCTGGCGCATGCGGTCACGAACGCCTGCCTGGCCGCCTATGTCATGCTCGCCGGCCAATGGCAGTACTGGCTCTAAATCGCAGCTATCCAAGGCGTAAGTTTCGTTAATGTTTTGCATGAATTTTTTGAATTTTTTGCTTTGAGAACTTCGTGCTGCTCGTGTTAGTCTCTGCCGCGTTCTGCAGTTCCGGCCGCTGATTTGCTCGGGAACCTCCTATTCGAAGGAATTGTGACAAATCACACACGCACGGTACAGCTGGTGCCGATAGAATCCAATGGATCGTTCTAAAGCGGTTGGTTTATCCGCGCTTTTTGGATAGGTGGAGTGAAGCATGGTTCTCTTGCAACGGATTCATCAGTTCCTTCCGAAGACTGTTTTAGCGCTAATTCTTTTTCTCGCCTTCAGCTCTTCGGTGCTGGCTGCGGACGTCACCATTGCCTGGAATGCCAACACCGAATCCGATCTGGCCGGATATAAGGTCTATTACGGGACGGCCTCGGGGGTGTACGGCAGTCCCATTATCTTAGGCACTCAAACCACTTACACCATAAGCGGGCTTTTTGCCGGCACCTACTACATCGCGGTCACCGCGTTCAACTCGTCAGGTCTCGAAAGCGGTTACTCGAATCAGGTTTCCACAAACATCGCAGGAAGCCCCTCCGCCTCGAAGTGCGATATCAATGGCAACGGCACTGTGAATGCGCTCGACCTTCAGATCATGATCAACGTGATTCTGGGAATTCAGGCCATGCCCGCAGGAAAGGGCGACCTGAACGGAGATGGCAGAATCGATGCGCTGGATTTGCAGATCCTGGGGAATGTGATTCTCGGAATACGGAGTTGTCCGCTATGAAGTGTGTTTTGCCGGTCGGTTTAGGGCGTTCATTCGCTGGCTTTATCCCTGGGAACATCCTCTCTTTCGTAGTGATCGCCGCATGGATTATGGCGGCGACCTGCTCCGTGCTCTTGCCGGCTCCCGCCGGTGCACAGACCGTTGGCGTGGGCACCAGTTCCGGACTGCCTGGAACTGCGGTCGACCTGTCGATTGGCTTCAGTGCCGGAGCGCAGGGGATTGCCACTCTGCAATTCGACCTCACTCTCCCTTATGCTCTTACCCCGGTCAGCACCTTGACAGGTGCCGCCGCGGTTGCCGCCGGCAAATCCGCCAGCGGCAGCGCAAGCTCCGGAGGGATGAGAATCCTCATTTTCGGCCTGAACCAGAACGCCATCGGTTCGGGAGAGGTTGCCGTCGTTCGGCTCACCATTGCTGCAGGCACGCCTGCATCATCACTGGAGGTTACGGTCGGCAACATAGTAGCCTCAGATGCGCTCGGCAACAACGTGGCGGCCAGCGGCACCGGCGGCAGTGTTGTGGTCACAGCCCCGACGGGCAACGTTCCTCCAGTAATATCTTCCGTTTTCGCCTCAGGGATCACCCAGACCGACGCGATCATTTCGTGGGCCACCGACAAGCCTGCCGACTCTCAGATAGACTTCGGCGCCACGTCCTCCTACGGAAGTTTCACTGCGCTCAACACCAGCATGGTCACCTCTCACTATCAGATAGTGAGTGGTCTCTTGCCCGGCACTACCTATCATTTCCGGGTCAAATCGAAAGATGCCGCAGGCAATCTTGCCGACTCAGGCGACAATAGCTTTACCACATCGACGACTGCCCCGTCGGGTCCGATCGATACGACGCCGCCCGTGATCACCGGCGTCACGGCATCGAATGTCACGAATTCCAGCGCAACCATCTCGTGGGCCACCAATGAAGACGCCGACACCCAGGTTGACTATGGGCTAACGACTTCTTACGGCAGTTCGACTGCCCTAAATGCAAGTCTTGTCACCAGCCACTCTCAGACTCTCAGCGGGTTGACGCCGGCGACTCTTTACCACTATCGCGTAAGATCCAGCGATGGTTCCGGCAACCTCTCGGTTTCCAATAACTACACCTTTACCACAACCGGCGGCACGGGTACCGTGCTGTTCTACCCCCGCATGTTGACCAAGGATGTGGCGGAAGCGGGATCGCCCGATCAGGAGTATACCGGAATCGGGATTGCCAACCTGAACAACGAGACCGCCACGCTGCGGTTTTCCGCGTACAATTCCAATGGCGTCCTGATCAGTGGGCCCGGGATCACCAATCCGGCCACGCGCCAGCTCAAACCCGGGGAACAACTTCCCATCATGGACCAGGAATTGTTCGGCGCCGGCGTAAGTGGTCAGGACGCGACGGGCTGGGTCAAGATCGAAAGCGATGTCACGTCGGTGACGGGCATTTTCCTGATGTTCAACGGCCGGCTCTCGGAGCTCGATGGCGCCGACATGTACAGCACGCCGGTCATGTCCTTCGTTTTCCCGGAAGTCAACGATAACGGCTTTACCAAAATCAATATCGGGAATCCGAATGCCACTGCCGCGACCCTGACATTCTGTCTGTTCCGGTCCGGCGGCTCTCTACGGGCTGTGGCGACGCGAACGATCCCGGCCAATGGCGCTCTTGTGGCGGACCTTTTTGCGGATATTTTCCCCGGCAGCACGGTCGATGCCAGTGACTACGTCAAGGTAACCTCGAGCCAAGCAGTCCTTCCCTACCAAGTCATGGGGAAGTTCGAGCCGGGCATGCCTGCGCAGGATCTCCAGAGCCTCCACGGCCAGGATGCCAGTGCGGGCGCCATGAGGCTCTACTGCCCGCAATATATTCTGGGAGACATCTGGCGCTCGACCGTTTCGCTGGTAAACCTCGATATGGCCACCGGGGACGTTTCGATCAGCTTCATCGGCGAGGACGGCATCCAGATTGGCACGACGCGAGTCGTTCCCATCGACTCACTGGGCAAGATCCGCATCGATGACCCCAGGTTTTTCGAGCCGTCAATGCCCAGCGGCGGCCGCCAGGGGTATCTGCTGATCACTGCCAACGGCATCCGGCTGACGGGCAGCGTGGTCTTCGGGGATGCCGCGCGCCAGACCCACGCGACGGCTTTGCCTCTGGTCAGTTCCCTCGACCAGGCCATAGTTTTCAGCCATGTGTCCTCCAATGATAAGTACTATACCGGGGTGGCCATCGTGAACCCCAATTCGAGCGAAGCCCATGTGACCCTGCAGTTATTCAATGGAGATGGGAGCCTGGGGGCCTCGACCATGGTTACGATCCCTGCGGGCCGGCGGATCTCGACCGTGCTGACCGAACTGTTTCCCGACCTCGCAGGCATCCAGCTCTATGCGGGCTATTTCCAGCTCACTTCGGATGTGGGAGTCGCCAGTTTCGCCGTCTTCGGCAGCAGCGACCTGAAATTGCTCTCCGCCATTCCCCCCCAACCCCAACCCGTGCGGTAAAGTCATAGGGGTCAGGTCTGGATAATTTACTTTCGGCTAAACCGCAGGGTCAGGTCTGGAAAATCTACTTATTGGCTGGCCCCTAGAAAACTTCTCCTAATATTTTTGGATCAAGCCCACCTGTTTCTGTTAGATATGCTCGGAGGTATCACTATGTCCCGACCCATCCGAGTAGAGTTTCCCGGCGCGATCTACCACGTCATGTCTCGCAGCGTGGCGGGATCACAAACATTTGCCGACGATCTGAATCGATTGCGGTTTATTGAAATGACGCGAGAACTCGTGGAAATCCATAAGCTCATCGTCTTTGCCTTTATTCTGATGAGAAATCACTTTCACATGCTCTGTGAGACACCGATGGCGGGGCTCTCCCGCCTGATGCAGAAGCTGTTGGAAAGATTCACAAAGTGGTTCAATCAAAGGCACCACCGTCAAGGTCACCTATGGCAGGCACGCTACAAGGCTGTTTTGGTGCAGGAGGGAGATTACTTTCTCCACTGCTCACGCTACATTCATCTTAATCCAGTGAAGGCGCATCTCTGTGAAAAGCCAGAAGATTACCTCTGGTCGAGTTATCCGCATTATCTCGGATCTTGTGGTCTCTTCAACTGGGTTGATACCTCAAGAACTCTTGAGTGTTTTGGCCACGCTTCCGAGTATCGTGCATTTGTGCTGCAGGGGCTGCAACACGACCTTGAAGACCCCTTTGAGGAGGCAAAGGGCGGACTGATTTTCGGCAGCTCTGACTTTGTAGACCAAATCCGCCCGTTGGTGCGGCTGCCACGATTGCTGGAGGATGTTCCAAGAATACGAGATTTGAGCTCGAAGGAAATTGCGTCGATCGACGCCATTCGAGAAACTGTGAACCATACATTTTCAAGCTCATCCGAATGCCAACGCATGAGAATTCTGGCATACGTCCTAACACGTTTTACGGATTTGGCGGGACGAGAAATCGCCGACATTACGGGGCGTTCCCCCGCGTCGGTTACTCATATATGGCGGGATTTTCAAACGAGACTGTCGATTGATCCAACATTGGCACAAAAGATAGAGGCACTTGCGCAACTCTTGGAGAAGAAGGCGGTCAGTCATTCATCTTCTGAAAACATCTTTTGCGGGTTTCCTAAAATCAGGTAATAGCCCGCATTATCTTATCAGGGCTCCTTACATATTAGATCTGCTTAGCCTTCCCCATCTTCATAGATTCAAAGACGTTATCATACATCCGAACGCTTGATCTCACATGCGCCTAGGAAGGCTAATCCTTTTTAGCTACAAGGCTTGGGCATAGTCGCCGTCACTCCTTCAGATCCACAGTCGCGCTCGATTTAGCTCAAAAATGAAATCTTCCAGGCCTGACCCCTTAATTGCAGGTCGTGTTATTGGAGGAGCTTAGGCGGCGCAAAACTATGTCTCAAATTTGTGACTTGGGACTAATGGGATGGGTCTCAGTTACCGATCTGAAAAGTACCGGAGTGTTTTCTGGCACCAAGGAGACTTGCATGCTAAAGATCAATCATCCCAATGTTTCCGCCGTGTTTCTGCGCTCAAACGGCGGTCGCTTATTCTTTGCATTCCTAGCTCTCGCGCTGCTGGGTTTCGGGGTATCGAGCCCCGGGCATGCACTGGCGCCTCCCTTGGCCGGAAGTCTCAGCGTGGGATCGGCAAGCTCTTCAGCCGGAAACAACATTGATCTGGATATAGGTCTCTCGTCAGGGGCGGGTAATGTCTGTACGCTGCAGTTCGACCTGCAATTCTCAAACGCGCTGGCGTATGTTTCGACAGCAACCGGAGCCGCATCGGCTGCGGCCGCCAAATCCGCTTCAGGAAGTGCCATTAGCGGCGGCGTGCGTGTACTCGTTTTCAATCTGAATCGCAACGTCATTGGAGCGGGTTCGGTCGCCTCGGTAACTGTTGCCATTGCTGCCGGCGCTCCAGCCGGCACCATCCCCGTAGCAATAACCAACATCACCGCCTCCGACCCTGATGGACTGTCACTGCCGATGTCTGGGGTGGATGGAAGTGTTACTGTTCTTGGGGCCGCCGACACAACTCCGCCTGTGATTTCCAGCGTAGGCAGTTCCGGCATCTCGAGCTCGGGCGCCACCGTCTCCTGGTCCACCAACGAGGCTTCGGATTCGCAAGTCGATTTTGGCACCACCTCCTCCTACGGCAGTTCCACAACGCTCAATGCCAGCATGGTTACCTCGCACTCCCAATCGCTCAGTGGGCTTGTGCCCAGCACTACGTATCATTATCGCGTCAAATCCAAGGATGCCGCGGGCAATATGGCCACCTCCGGCGATTACACGTTCGCCACCACACCTCCACCTGACACGACGCCACCGTCGATTTCAAACGTCGCAGGCATAGCCATCACCAGCTCCGGGGCAACGATCACCTGGACGACAAACGAAGCTTCAGATTCCCAAGTGGATTACGGCACCACAACCTCCTATGGCAGCTCCTCCGCACTGGACGCGAGTAGGACGACATCTCATACGCGTGCGTTGACCGGCCTTTCCGCGAGCACCACGTACCACTTCCGCGCAAAGTCGAGAGATGCTGCCGGCAATCTCGGCTCTTCCGGCGACTTTTCTTTCAAGACCTCGGATCCGCCCGACACCACGCCGCCCACGATTTCCGGCGTCGGCAGTTCCGGCGTTACCAGCTCCGGCGCAATTATCAGCTGGGCGACCAATGAAAACTCGGACACCCAAGTCGATTACGGCACAACTGCATCCTATGGCAGCTCCTCTGCCCTCGACGCCAACCTGGTCACGTCCCATACGCGCGCGCTGAGCGGCCTGGCTGCAAGCACCACGTACCACTACCGCGTCAAGTCCAGAGATGCTTCAGGCAATCTCGCCACGTCCGGCGATTACACTTTGAAAACCGCGGATCCGCCCGACACCACGCCGCCGGTCATCTCCGCCGTCACCAGCTCCGTCATCAGCACTTCCGCCGCAACGATCAGCTGGGCAACCAATGAATCCTCCGACGCCCAGGTCGATTACGGCACGACTGCATCCTATGGCAGCTCGAGCGCGCTGGATGCAAGTATGTCGACCTCGCATGTACGCACGCTGAGCGGCCTGACCGCGGGCACATAAAATCAGTTCCGTGTCAAGTGGAGGGATGAAGCGGGCAGAGTAGAGAACGCGGGGGGGGTG
>JBGQNR010000250.1:0-9154 GCA_041501225.1 Acidobacteriota bacterium | reverse complement strand
TAGGAGCCCGTCCGAGAATTAGGAGGGGTCGCGCGCATGGGGCTTGCGGGGCGAGCTCAAGGCGCGAGCAGGAGGCGATGTCGGTGCACATCGTTGACGACGAGCAACGCGGAGATCGCCCCGCAACCCCCATGCGCCCTTCGGGTTCCGGCGCCGCGGGGGCATCTGCGGCGTTGGCGCTCCTCGACGATATACAGAGACATCGCTTGCGTCGCGCCGCCTTGCATCTGCCCCCGCGGCGCTCGAAACGCGGCCCCTCCTAATTCTCGGACGGGTTCCTAGATTCCGGCAATTGCGCAACCCGCTGCCGATTTCATTTCATAGCACGAAATCCACGAAACGTACGAAAGCGATTTCGTGTGTTTCGAGGTTTCAGCGGATTGCGTGCTTACTGGCTGAGGTGCTCGTCGATTTTCAGAGTGCGGCGCTTGTAAGCAAAAATGGCCGCGCCGATGATGGATGCAGAGCCGCTGAAGAAAACCGCTACAGGCGCGCCCAGCTGATGGGCCATGTATCCGGCGATCAGGCTGCCGAAAGGCGCCATGCCCAGGAACATCATGCTGTAAATCCCCATCACACGGCCGCGCATTACATTCGTGACCATGGACTGGATCAGCGTGTTGGTCGACGCCAGCAGAGTCATGATGCAAAAACCGGCCGGCGCAAGCAGAAATAAAGACAGCCAGAAAGTTCGAGATAATGAAAACAGGATCAGGCTCGCGCCAAAGCCAACGCAGGCCCACGTCAGCACGCGGTCCAAACCCTGGACACGTTGGCGCCTTGCCAGCCAGAGCGCGCCAATCAGCGCCCCCAGGCCCGCGCTGGTCAGCAGTTCGCCCAGCCCGCGGGCCCCGCTATGCAGCACCTCATCTGCGAATATCGGCATGAGCACGGCATAGGGCATACCCAGAACACTCACGACGCCAAGCAGCAACAGCAACGTGCGCATCGGTCTGTTGTCTTTGACATAGCGAAAGCCTTCCTTGAACTGCTCCAGTTTGGGGGCACGATCCCGCTGGGATGCATTCCGGTTGATCTTTATCAGCAACAATCCCGCGATCACGGCTATAAAACTGAGCCCGTTGAGCAGGAAGCACAATCCTTCGCCCAAGGCGGCAACCAGGATTCCCGCAACCGCCGGGCCGATGCTCCTGGCCGCATTAAACATGGAAGAATTGAGCGCGATGGCGTTCATCAGATCTTCCTTGCCGACCATTTCCACAATAAATGATTGCCGCGCAGGGACGTCGAAGGCGTTGCAAATCCCCAGCATCAGAGCCAGGTAAAACACCTGCCAGACTTGGATCCTGTGCGTCAACGTCAGCCCGGCCATGACCAGGGCCTGGATCATCATCAAGGTCTGTGTGCCGGTGACGATTCGCTGACGGCTGTAACGGTCGGCAACTATGCCGGCCACCGGCCCAAGAAACATGACGGGGATCTGGGATGCGAAACCCACTGCCCCGAGGAGCGCAGCGGAACGAGTCAGACGATACACCAGCCAGCTTTGCGCCACCGTCTGCATCCAGGTGCCGACCACGGAGATGAGCTGGCCGCCGATGAAGAGCTGGAAATTTCGATGCCGCAAAGCGCGAAACATGCCGGTTCGCTGGGGAGGAGCGCAGTCCGGATTTGGAGTTGCGGCAGAAAGTGTGCTCACAAATCTATTTGCCCCGCAGGAGCTTTTCATATCCGCTTGCGGCCATGCCCAATGCTTGGGCCAAGTTCACCTTGGCCAGGTTATGCGCATAGAGGCTGGAGATATAATCCTCCGTGGCCAGTGCGAGCATATCCTGTGCCAGGACTACTTCAATATTGCCGACGACTCCGGCAGCGAAGCGATCCTGCGCCTGCGCTACCTGCTCGCCCGCGAGGTCGAGGTTGCTTTTCGCTACCGATACCCGATCCCCGGATGACTTCAGATCAAGGAACGCCGATCGTATTTCATAGTAGATGCGTGCGTGCAAACTCTCAAGATCAGCTTTCTGTTGCTCGAGCTGAGCGTCGGCCGCGAGAATCTTGGATTCCGTTTCCCGCCCCTGGAAAATGGGGATACGCAGACTCACTCCAATGAAAAAGCTCCCATGTGACAGGAAGGGACGTTGCCCGATATCCCCGTAGTTGGCATTCAAATCCAGGCTCGGCAGCTTCTGCCGAACGGCAGCTTTGCGCGATTCTTCTGCCGCCTTCACCTGCGCCTGCAAGCTCTGGTAGTCGCCGCGATGGTTGTAGGCATCCTGCAAAGCATCCTCGAGGGTAATGGGGGCAAGCGGCATGTAGGTCACCTGATCCGCGAGTTCGAACTCCTGACCCATGGGCAGGCCGATCGCCTGCGCCAGGGCGAGCTTCTGTTTGGCGAATTCGTTCTCGGCGAGAATCAGCCGCTGTTGCTGCGCCTGCATCTGAACCTGCGACCGCAAAACCTCGATCCCGGGTATGAAACCTGCGCTGCGGCGGCTGACGGCAAGATCATAAAGTGCCTTGGCGGTCTTCAGTTGTGCCCGGCTGGCCTCGACGCGGCTGCTTCCCGCTGCAGCCTGCATGTAGAGCTGTAGACAGACGAGGGCGACTTGATCACGGGTATTCTGATAGGAACGCTCGGTCGCGTTCACATTTTCTGTTCCTGCCCGCACCTCGCTAATCCTGCTAAAATCCAGCGATTGCGACAGCCGTGCCCGTACATCAAAAACCGAGAATGGGCCTACGATCTGGGGAACGTTCGGTAGACCGGTAAACCCGAAGCTGGCCAGATTCACCTGTTGCACAACCTCCGAGGTTTCCGCGGTTAGGTGCGGCAACAGCGCACTGAGGGCACGAAGGCGCGAGCTCTGGGCCGCCCGAATGCTTTGCTGGCCAAGCGTGATGCCAAGATTGTATCGCAGTCCCCGATCCACCGCATCCTTGAGAGTCAGCGATAAAACGCTCCCCGTGGGGATCCCGGAAGGGATGCCGGCCATGAGCGGATTCTGCGAACCTCCCGGCGCAGGAATAGCAGACATCCTGCTTTGTCCCTCTGAAGGAGCGCCGGGGTACTGAGCCCGGGCACTGTTGAGCGCACATAATGTAACTAAAACCGTGAAAATGCTTGTGATCGCTTTCATCAGAATGAGGTTCCTTTCCGGATCGATTGAACCAAAAGATCGATTGTAGTACCCCTCAAGCGAGTGTCAAGCGCAGCTCCAACCTTTGCTGTCCCGTTGCAGGCTGTCGCCGCGCAGATCCGAAATGTCGAGCAAGCGCAGATAGTGGAATGGCCGGCATCAATCCGGGAGGTACAATCCATCCGCTATCTGCGATTCAGACAGTGATAAGCCCCGAAAGGGTCGGCATGGCTACACCCCAGGGCGCAAGCCCTGGGGTGTAGCTGTTGGACCCCTTCGGGGTCAAAACAGCAACTGCTTCAGCTCTGCCAGCTTTCCCGATCTTGTCGTCGGTTGCAATGTCTGAATCGCAGATTCGCTATTTCTCTGCGTGCTCTGCGTGCCTTGCGGTGCTATTTTAAAACTTGAACCGCCTTGAGAGGAGAGCGAACTTATGCAATCGATCAATCCTGCCACGGAAGAGATTCTGAAGTCCTTCGAAACTCACTCAAAAGAACAGATCGACGAGGCGCTAGAACATGCCGTCGGAACTTATCGGCACTGGCGCAAGACTCCCTTTGCGGAGCGCGCCATGCTCTTGAGACGGGCAGCATCCCATTTGCGCCAACATGGCCCCGAACTTGCCCGTATCATCACTGTGGAGATGGGAAAGCCGATTGTCGAAGCTGAAGCCGAAGTTGCCAAGTGCGCCTTGAACTGCGATTTCTATGCCGAAAATGCACAGCAGTTTCTTCAGGACGAGGTGCGTGCCTCAAATGCCACCGAAAGCTATATCCAGTTCACTCCGCTCGGAGTCATCCTCGCGGTCATGCCCTGGAATTTTCCATTCTGGCAGGTTTTCCGCTTTGCCGCTCCAGCGCTGATGGCGGGTAATACAGCGATATTGAAGCATGCATCGAATGTTCCTCAATGCGCCCTGGCTATCGAAGAGGTTTTCCGCGCAGCAGAATTCCCCGGGGGTTCGTTCCAGACCTTGCTGGTACCCGGTTCAGCAGTTGCCTCGCTGATCGAGGCGCCTCAGATTGCAGCGGTGACACTGACCGGCAGCGAAGCAGCCGGGAGTTCGGTAGCCGCCCACGCCGGGAGTGTATTTAAGAAGACCGTGCTTGAATTGGGCGGATCGGATCCTTTCATCGTGCTGGAGGACGCGGATCTCGAAGCCGCTGCGCGCATGGGCGTGCGGGCACGATACCAAAACACCGGACAGAGCTGCATCGCAGCCAAGAGATTCATCATCGTCGACAAGGTATGGCAGGAATATCAGGAGCGCTTCCTCGCAGAAGTGCAGTCGCTGAAAGTCGGGGATCCGATGGACCGCGAAACACGGGTCGGCCCGTTGGCGCGGCGCGATCTAGTGGATGATCTGGACCGGCAGGTGCGAGAATCGGTGGCCCGCGGCGCCCGTGTTCTCCTAGGAGGAAGGCGGCTGGAAGGCCCCGGTTATTTTTACAGCCCGACGATTCTATCCGAGGTCGCGCTGGATTCAGCGGCGGCCTGCGAGGAGGTCTTTGGACCGGTGGCTGCACTGATGAGAGTGCGCGATGCGGAAGAGGCAATCCGGGTAGCCAACAGCTCCCCTTATGGCCTCGGATCCAACATATGGACCTCAGATGTAGCGCGCGCCCGCGAGATGGCCCGGGATATCGAGGCGGGACAGGTCTTCATCAACGGCATGGTGCTATCCGATCCGCGTCTCCCCTTCGGCGGCGTCAAGCGTTCAGGATACGGCCGCGAGCTCTCCGAGTTTGGCATCCGCGAGTTCGTCAACATCCAAACCGTCTGGATCGGTCCTCCCCGGACTTGATCTTGGATTTTGGATTTTGGATTGCGGATTTTGGATTTGCAGATACTCGACAACAGCTCCACATTCGAAAGGGCCGCTTGCCAATCCAAAATCCAAAATCCAAAATTGCTGCAGCCTCTAGCCAAACCGTATTTTCCAAGATACCATTGGCAGATATGGTTTCAGTTGACGGTTTGATTCCGAAAACCTATGAGGGGCTACGATGAAATACGAAGCGAGGAATTTCGAGCATTTGCTGGGAACAGAGGGGTTTAGCAACACCCTGCTGAACAACCACTTCACTCTCTACAAAGGGTATGTGACCAACACGAACAAGCTGGCGGAGATCCTGGACGCGATGCTGAAAGAAGGCAAGCTCGCGACCCCGGAATATGCAGAGCTGACCCGCAGATTCGGTTGGGAATTCAATGGCATGCGGCTGCATGAATATTATTTTGACAACATGGTCAAGGGGGGTTCGACGGCAGAACACGGAACGCCACTGTTTACCAAGATCGCCCAGGAATTCGGCAGTTTCGAAACCTGGGAAAAGGACTTCAAAGGCACCGGGGCGATGCGCGGTATCGGGTGGACGATTCTGTACTATGACAGCCTGAGCAAGCACCTCTTCAATGTCTGGGTCAACGAGCATGATGTGGGTCATCTCTCGGGCTGTATGCCTTTGCTGATCATGGATGTTTTTGAACACGCCTTCATCACCGACTACCAGCTGAAGCGAGCGGATTACATCGAGGCGTTCACCAAAGCCATCAATTGGAAGGCTGTGGGTGACCGATTCAAGGCCGCTTCCAAGTGAGGCCTCGGTCAAGCTGATCTTTTGAACAACGAAACACACAGAACCCACGGTAGCGATCAACGTGGGTTGCGTGTGTTTCGGGGTTCGCTTGATTCAGGCTTTCGATATGTGCTACAAGGCCTGGCGGCATTTAACAGTCAGATCGTTGACTCCACAACCCCGGAAACCAAGACCTCTGATGGAACCTGGAACATCCCCCCAGCTCAGGCGCGCATTCACCCTGCCTCGCGCGACAGCCATGGTGGTCGGCATCATTATCGGCGCGTCCATTTTCGTCCAGCCATCGGAGATCACCGGACGCGTACCCTCCGTCGCAGGAGTGTTTCTCGTCTGGCTGCTGTCCGGAACGCTCACCATCTTCGGGGCACTCGTCTGCGCCGAACTGGCTTCAATCTTCACGCGCTCCGGCGGCGTCTACGTTTATCTGCGCGAAGCTTTCTCCCCCGCGGTCGGATTTTTGTGGGGGTGGGCCATGTTCTGGGTCATGCATTCGGGCATTATTGCGGCGATCTCTGTCGTCTTCGCCCGCTATGCCGCGTATTTTTTCCCTCTTTCCGATGGCGCCATCAAAGGGGTCGCAATCGCAGCCATCCTCCTGCTCTCGGCCATCAACTATGTCGGAGTCAAGCAGGGTAGCCAGCTTCAGGCTTTGTTCACTGCAGGCAAGCTGGCCGCTATTTTATTCATCATCGTGTTTGGCTTTCTCCGCGGCGCAGGATTGACCGCTCATTTTGCATCCGGGGCACTCGCCAATCCGGGCGGGTTTTCCGCCAACCATTTTCTTCTTGCGATGATCGCAGGATTGTTCGCATTCGGCGGCTGGCACATGGTCACCTACAGCTCCGAAGAAACGCACGAGCCGCAGCGGGTCATCCCGCGCGCACTGGTGATTGGAACAATTCTGGTCACGATTTGTTATCTGTCGTTGAATGCGGTGTACATGTATGTGCTGCCCCTTTCTACGGTTGCGTCCTCGACCAGGATTGCCGCAGATGCGGCCGACGCGCTCGTCGGTTTTGGCGGCGGCGCCTTTATGTCTGCCCTGGTCGTTTTCTCAACGTTCGGAGCCATGAACGGAATCATTCTCTGCGGCCCGCGTGTCTATTACGCCATGGCTCAGGATCGCCTCCTGTTCCGCTGGTTCGGGGCCATCCATCCGCGGTTTCAAACGCCTCACATCGCCATCCTGCTGCAAGCCGCGTGGTCTTCCATCCTGGTCGCAACCGGAACCTATCGAGCACTGTTCACCCGGGTGGTTTACACCGAGTGGATCTTCTTCGGCCTGATGGCTATCGGTCTTTTCCTGCTTCGGCGCCGGCCCGGACTCAAGCGCGGTTACCGCATATGGGGTTATCCGGTAACTCCCCTTTTATTTATCCTTTCATCTTTTGCCATCGTCTTGAATCAGTTCTTGTCCAGCCCGCTCGAGAGCCTGTTCGGACTGTCGCTTGTGCTGCTGGGCCTTCCCGCCTATTATCTTCAGACGAGAGCTAACAAGGAAAGGAGCCGGATCTGTGTCAGTCATTGATTTCCATAACCACTTTTATCCACCGGAGTACCTAGATGCGATTCAGTCCGGGCCGAGCAATGTCAAGGTGACTTTCGACTCAGAAGGCAATCCGTTGGTACATTACCCCGGAGACTACAACATCCTGGTCCCAGGCCACAGGGATATCGCTTACCGTTCCGATGTCCTGGACCGTGCGGGCGTAAGCAAGCAGATCCTCAGTTTCACAACACCGGGAACCCATGTGGAAACACCGGAACGCGCTGTCGAACTGGCCCGCATGGTCAACGATGCCATGGCAAGAATCGTTCAGCAGCGTGGGGATCGCTTTGGGGCGATGGCAACCTTGCCGATGAATGCGCCGGAGGCATCGGTCGCGGAGTTCGAACGCGCTTATGACAAGCTCGGGTTTCGTGGGGTAATGGTCTTCAGCAACATCAATGGAGTTGCTTTGAGCGACACGCGCTTCTGGCCCCTCTACGAGAGTGCCAATCAAAGGAAGTCCGTAATCTATATCCATCCGTCTTTCCCGGTCGGAGTTGAGGCCATGACGGACTACTGGCTCATGCCGCTGGTCGGTTTTACCTTCGATACCACCCTGGCCGCAGCAAAGCTAGTATTCAGCGGGGTCGTCGAGAAATTCCCGGACATCCAATGGGTTCTCTGTCATCTCGGAGGCGCCATTCCTTACCTGGCGGAGCGGCTGGACCGCGGTTATCACGCGTTCAGTGAGTGCCGGGAGCACATCAGCAAACCGCCCAGCGCGTACCTGAAGCAGTTCTATTACGACACCGTCAACTTCGATCCCAGGGCTCTCCAGCTGGCGATCGACTTTGCCGGCCCTGACCACATGGTGGCGGGAAGTGATTATCCTCATCAGATCGGAAGCCTGAAGCAGATGGTCACCAGCATCGATGGCATGAAACTGTCCGAGGAACAGAAATCGAAGATCCGGTGGAAAAACGCGACCAGCCTGCTGAAATTGCAGTAGCGATCATGCCCGCGATGAATGACGCGCATTCCTTTGGTTGGTCGTCGCCTCAAAGGTGTTTGGCAGGTCCTAACCCATCTTCACAGCTGCCAGTTGCTGAACGGGGAGAAGCTCATTCCGATGCGCGACAGACAGCCGAATCCCGCGCCCTTCGGCGTAGCGAGGGGCGTTGTCGATGAGTGCGAGCACGGAGTCGGACAGGCCGCTCCGGTGCGCTGCCTGCGCGGCTTTGTCGCCAAGTACGATCCCCACTAGGAAGCAGCCGGCCTGCGGGGTCATGTAGAGTACGACGCGGTCCTTGCGCTTGAGCCGCAAGGACCAGCCGTACTTGGCACCAGAATAGTTCCATAGTTCGGTGACCGGAGCGTATTTCGTCGCGATATGGGAAATGAGCTGGTCCCAGAGCAGCGCCGATTTGCCGAGGACAGCTTTGAGTTCGGCTGGTTCAGGCGGTCGGGACTTGTCGTCGAATGCGCTGAGAGCCATTTTCATCTCCTTCCTGCAAGCCGGATGTCTGACTTGCCTCTGCTGAGACTGTGGAATCTGTTTACCGCATCTTCCGCCTGCGTTTCCAGCTCACACACCACACTGTCCTTCGTCCACTGCACCCTCGGCACCACGTCCTCACATTCCTTGGAAGTACTTGTGCCAACCGAGAAATATCGCACCCATCGCTAATAAAACAGCCTAGGAGCCCGTCCGAGAATTAGGAGGGGTCGCGCGCATGGGGCTTGCGGGGCGAGCTCAAGGCGCGAGGAGGAGGCGATGTCGGTGCACATCGTTGACCCCGACCAACGCGGAGAACCCCCCGCAAGCCCCATGCGCCCTTCGGGTTCCGGCGGCGCGGGGGCATCTGCGGTGTTGGCGCTCCTCGACGATGTACCGAGACATCGCCTGCGTCGCGCCGCCTTGCATCTGCCCCCGCGGCGCTCGGAACGCGACCCCTCCTAATTCT
>JBGQNR010000249.1:0-9174 GCA_041501225.1 Acidobacteriota bacterium | reverse complement strand
GTAGCGCTCGTCCCAGACGCGCTCGAGTTCATCGAAGTGGTCCTCGACCAGGCGATAAAGGGGGGAGGCCTGGGCGTTTCGCGGCCGATAGACTCCCTGCGGACGACATTCCACATAGGATCTAACCGCCGACCGCACTCATGTGCCAATCCTATGAAGACAGCAAGATGGGAAAACATCTGAGCACAGTCGCTACGCATGCCGGCGCTCAGGGGAGCAGCACTTCTTGATGTCAGAGCCTGCCCAAGGCTGCTGACATGCGGTTCAGCGCATCGGTCAGCGTTTTTCGTGCGCAGGCAAAATTCAGCCGGACAAATCCTTCGCCGCCCTTGCCGAAATCGTGCCCATGGTTGAGGCCCACACGCGCCTCCCGCAAAAAGAACTCGGAGAGGTTCCCCAGAATGCCTGCATCCTTGCAGTCGAGCCATGCCAGGTACGTTGCCTCGATTCGGCATAACCGGATAACAGGCATGCTCTGGCGGAGATATTCAGCCAGGAAATCCCGGTTGCCCTGCAGATAGACCAAGACTTGATCCAGCCAATCCTGGCCATCCCTCAAGGCAGCAATTGCGGCTACTTGCCCCATGATGTTGACGCCGGGGACAATTCCGTAACTGGCATTTTGCCAGGCCCTGCGCAGGTCCCTGTTCTTGATGATGGCGTACCCGCACTCGAGGCCGGCTACATTAAATGTCTTGCTGGGCGCCATCAGGGTTACCGTACGTTCGGCCACCTCGGGGCTGAGCGTTGCGATCGGAATGTGACGATAACCGGAATAGACCAGGTCGCAGTGGATCTCGTCGGAACAGATGATCACCTGATGGCGCAAACAAATATCGGCGAGTTTCTCCAGGTCCGCCCGGGTGTAGACCCGGCCAACCGGATTGTGGGGATTGCAGAGGATAAAGACCCGGGTTTGTTTTGTGATCGATTGCTCGAACTGGTCAAAATCGATCTCGTAAGTATCCCCTTTCCTGGACAGAGGCGGATCGATAAGCGTCCTTCCGTGGTGGACCGGATCCCTGAGGAAATGAAAATAGACAGGCGGCTGAGCCAAAATTGACTCCCCGGCTGCGGCATAGGCTTGGATCGCAATGTTCAGTCCGGCAACCACCCCCGGAAGCAAGAGGATTTCTTCCTCTCTTGTCTCCCATTGATAGAGCCGATTCAATCTTTCCCGGACTGCGACCTTGAGTGCGGGGGCAGGCCGCGTGTAGCCGAATACGCCATGGTCGACGCGCTCATGCAGCGCCTGGATAATGGATTCAGCCGACCTGAAATCCATGTCCGCCACCCATAATGGGAGCACGTCCTCAGGATAGTATCCCCACTTGATACAGTCCGTGCCGCGCCGCTCAATAGTCTGGTCGAAATCGTAGGTCATCGATCGCCTGCAAATAAAGCCACGTGGGGCGCGGATTTTGCTGGATTTTTCTTTGAAAATCCGTGCCCATCGTGACTGAGTTTTTGATCTGATCCCTATCTGAAAATGTTATCGCACCAACGCGTTAAACAATAGTTTATAGGTGCCGTGGGTTTGGGCCCGATGTTGAGTGCGGAATCCGATGAGTATGATGCGGCCGGCTCCCGATTTCATCGCGACCATTGCTGCCTTTTTGGCCAGGTTCTCTTCGCCGATGAGCCACCCGCTTTGAAGCTGGTCGTGCTCGGCATAGCGCACGATAACTTCGTACTCATCCCCGCGGTCCGTGGAACCAAGTTCGAATGCCGGGCTTCCGCTCATGTAGAGCGCGAGGCCCTCGGAGGGCATCCCATAGGCCAGGGGATTGGCGTTGTTGAATGTCACGTTGAGGGTGGAACCCGGACACCAGAATTCCATCGAGGATTTGTTGGCGAGCACATTGCGGATGGGCAGCCCGAGCCTCTCGATCGCGAAGTTGCTTGCTCCGCCCAAGGTGACAAGGGTTCCGCCCTTTTGTACGAAAGCCCGGATTGCGTTCACGCCATCCGTGCCGATCCCGCTGCGGTACTCGGGCGGTGCCGCTGAACCGCCGCCTCCTTCGCCACGTGCGGCTGCGGCTCCGGCGGCTGCGCCCCGGCCGGCAGGAGCCGCGGGCGCCACGGGCGGTGTTGCACCCCTTTCGCCGGTGATCGAGCCGGTGGAGTCATCGGGCAGGATGATGACGTCGTACTTGTCGTTGAGATTTCCCTTTTTGATTTCTGCATCCATCAACGATGTGTACGGAAATGAAAACTGCTCGAGCACCAGACGAGTCCATCCTTCATCCATGTTGCCGCCGCCATAGCGCTGATACATGCCGACGCGCAACCGCTTGACCTCGTGACTACCTTGTTTGACGTCAGCCTTGAGGGCCGAAAAGTCCACGCCGGTCTGGCTGGCAACATCCGAGAGCACGGTTTCCGTGCCGGGAGCGACCACGAAATCGCCGGGCCGCAGACCCTGATCGGCCTTGTCGATGCGGCGGACCGCGACGCCCTTGTCGAAGAGCAGGTTCAGCGCTTTGAAACTGTCATTCAGCCTGCCGTCAAGCCTGTAGCCGACGCCGCCCTGGACCAGCTTCCCGGCTCTTTGCACCGGGGCTGAGAGCTTCTGCAGATCGCCCGCGGGAGCCTCGTCAAGCGGATCCACCCTCACGCCCATGAACTCGAACATGGTATCCGTGGCCATGTCATAAGGACGCATCGGAGAACCGTCGCGATTGCGGGTCCATTCGTTGTCGGGGTAAAACGTGCGGCCGAGCAAATAGCGAATCAATCCCATCTTGGGTTGCGCCAGCGAAACTACGTATGAGCCGGCCGGGTAGATGGCTCCATCTGACGTGGCAAACCCCTTGGGAGACTGCTTGATTTCAACTCCCTGAACCAGGAGCTTATTGATCAGCTTCACTGCCGTCAACGGATCATGCTGAAGTGCCGGGATCGCATAGGCGACGGGCTTGCCCTGTGCGCCGCGTTCTGTCTGCCGTTTCGCCTTCTGATAAGCATTCCAGAGCACGGTTTCCTTGTTCCGTGCCGCCAGATCCAGAGTCGCCCATGCCGACACTTTCTGGCGATCGACAATGTCGCGCAGGCGCCACCAACCGCCCGGCCAGGGATCGGGAAAGACAGTTTCGGCCTCGTAGGTCGGCAGGTTACGGGCGCCGCCGCGCAGTTGGTCGGGATGAATATAGATCGGACTCGCCAGGCGCGCGCTGGCGGACTCGGTAAGCATGCCGGCGATGTTGTGAAACGGAGTCATCCAGTGGAAGCCGAAATGACCCCAGCCGGAATACTGCCCCATGTTTAAGACGCCGGATAGGCCCGCCTCCTCTTCTTTATAAGCGATGTGAGCGCCAAACCAGCTCATTTCCCGCCAGATGAGAGGATCTGCCAGGGGACGAATGGGTTCTGCGTAGGGCGGGACATAAATCCGGGCGCCATTGCTGCCCATGTGATGGTGATCGACGTAGGCCTGCGGCACACTCCAATCCTTGAACATGATCTTCGCCATGTACTGAGATTCGACGAGATTGGTCTGGAATGCGTCCCGGTTGTTATCGTGGCCGGCATACTTGTGATACAGATACGGCAAATTCGATCCCTCGTATTCCGTGCCCAGCGTCTTCTGATACCAGTCCGCGACCATAATCTCCCCGTCCGGATTGAAGGACGGCACCATGAGGAACACAACGTTGTCGAGGATCCGCTGAGTTTCCTCATCCTTGCGTGTGAGGAGATCATAGGCCAGCTCCGGTGCCATCTGAGTTCCGCCGATCTCCGTGGCGTGGAGACTCATGGACTGGCAGATGACGGCTTTGCCCTCGGTGACGAGGTCTTTGACCTCTTGTTCAGAAAGGCCGCGCGGATCGCTGATTCTTGCGTTCACTTCTCTCAGACGGTCGAGCTTGGTCATGTTGCCCGGGGAGGAGATAACTACCAGGAGAAACGGGTTGCCCATGGTGCTCGGTCCCATGTCAGTTACCTTGAGCCTGCCTCCGCCCTCTTTCTCCAGAAGCCGGTAGTATTCGACGATTTTGTCCCAGCGAGCCATCTTCTGGTCGCTGCCCAGCCGATAGCCAAAAAACTTCTCTGGAGACGTCACCTGGTTTTGTGCCTTCGTGGTTGGAGCCAAAAGCCCGGTACCGGCGAGAACAAGTGCCAGGAGCACGGGAACTATCGGAATTGATCTGATTTTTCCTCTCATTGGGTCCTCCCTATTTGAGTGCGCGTCGGATGACAGCCTCGACCAGGGGCGCCATCACGGCTTAGCCCGTGCGCGCGCCGAAGCGACGACTGCCGGTAAAATCAAGGGTAGCAGGATGACGCAAGCTTTCATCATGGCTCGACTCGGCATCGGCATTGCGTCATCGTGCGCATTTCCGCGGCGATACTGAATCCGCGCCGTTGGCCTGGACGACGGTGAGCAGAATAGCATCGGTCGTGCCGGAAATCATCCGGATTTGCCCGGTGATGACCGGATTTATGGGAATCTGCTGCGAAAATTTGTGAACTCGCAAAGTAGGCCCCGGCCGCCGAACGGGGCTTGGGATCGAATCATCCTGGGATCTTAGCGCCGTGCGGCGCCCACTTCGCTTCCGCATTTTCATGTTCCTGGGTGCGCCACTGGTGCATGGGAAACTGCTTCGGTAATGACTACGCGGCGGGATGATGTGTCACAAAGCCTGCGATTCAGACACTGCAACCGACGACAAGCCCCGGAATGCTGGCAGAGCTGAGGTAGTTGCTGTTTTGACCCCGAAGGGGTCCAACAGCTACAGCCCAGAGCGCAAACCCTGGGGCGGTGGGAATTCGGAGGTGAAAGCCCTGAAAGGGCGACAACAGCCTGTGACGCCCTTTCAAGGCTCTGAAGGCTATATGCCACTTCCCCAGGGCTCACGCCCTGGGCTGTAGCTGTGCCGCCCCTTTCGGGGCTTGTCACTATCTGAATCGCAGTTACAAAGCTCCGGCTACTTCCGGGAAAAAGCAGACGCAGGTCTTGCCTAAAGCCCTCTCGACCCTTAGAATCTATCGATACGTGTACGTATAATAGTCGGTGTTTTGTCCCTAATTTTGAGGAAAGAAGATTATGAAAAAGGGTGTTTGCGCGATTCTCGTTTTGACATTACTGGTGGCCCTGCCCCTTATGGCAGCCGAAAAGAAACTCGGGAAAGGAGTCAGCATTAAGACGGCTACTCCGGTGAAGGAGATCTTGGCGAATCCGGAAAAGTTTATTGGCAAAGACGTAATGGTCGATGGAGAGATGACCAAGGTCTGCCAGATGGCTGGATGCTGGGTCATGGTAAAAGATGCCAGTTCCCCGGAGCCGATCATGGTAAAGGTCCAGGATGGCGTGATCGTCTTCCCGAAGGACGGGGCCGGGAAAAAGATCGCCGTCCAGGGTAAGATTGAAAAGGTAGCCGACGAAGCACAGCAGGAGTCCGGCTCGAGTTCTCCCTATCGTATTGCCGGCACGGGCGCAGTATTAAAGTAGATTTAGTCGATGTTTAAGGCTAGACGTTTAAGGTTATACTTAAACGTCGAGCCTTCCCCTCATGCTGCCGTATCCCCGCTTTTTGCAGGCTCGTCCCCCATCTCATTTTAGAGTTCTTCCCAATTCGATACGTTCGGGCTCTGTCCTTGCACTGAGGCTGTGTTTCGGTGGGGGCGGATCACCAGGGCAGGTTTGAAACCGGAGGGATCCGGCAGGGGAAAAACCCGGCTCACGTCTCCGTGTTTCTTTCTTAGATCCGAGAATTCGCCGAAATCCAGTGCCCGGTTGGGGCAGGCGGCCACGCAAATTGGAGGGCGCCCGCGGGCCAGCTCATCAACGCAGAAGTTGCATTTGGAAACGGAAGTGAGGGGATCAGTTCGGACCGCGCCATAGATGCAGGCCGCCTTGCAGGAGAGGCATCGCGTGCAGCGGCTGATGTCAAAGAGGACCAAGCCGTCCTCCCGTTTCCACATGGCTTGCGGCGAGCAGACCTCCACGCAGGCAGGCTCGATGCAGTGGTGGCAGGCGACGGAGAGGTTGTAGACCGCCACTGTGGATATCCAGGCGTCTTGATTCTTTTGCCAGCCTCCGGCGGAAATCTCGTAGACCCGTCTCCAGTGAACTCCCGCAGGGAGGTCGTTGTAATCCTTGCACGCGACCTGGCAGGTCTTGCATCCCGAGCAGGCGTTGCTATCGACAAAAAAGGCGTACTGGCTTACCACGGCCCGATCCTCAAATCTTTCCGTAATTCGTCGAGAAATGCAAAAGATCAACGCAGAGGACGCAGAGGTTGCAGAGAGGGTTTTTTGGAAAATCTCTGTGGTCTTTGCGTCCTCTGCATTAGGATTTTTCTTTGCGGCTATGCCGTGACGATCCCCAACGGCGGATTAGTCTTCCACTTGCCTCGTGTGAAGTCGGGAATTGCAATCGGCTTGCTCAATTTGGCCACGGATTCGCAGCTGGCTCCAACAATGGCGCTCCAGGCGGCCGCGTCATAGACGTCCTGATCGAGCGGCTCGCCTTTGCGCAGCGACCGGATCAGACGGTAATCTTCGATATAGTCCATGCCGCCATGGCCGCGGCCCTCGCCCTTCGCCGCGATTGCCTTCCACAGAGGGTGCTCAAATTGGGCCGCAAACTTTTCGAAATCATCCCACTCGTGCGCCTTGGCGGCCTTGCCCTCGATGTAGATCCGATCGGGCCACTTGTGCGCGAGCCCCTTCGTTCCCTGGACCAGGTTGATGCGGTTGTAGGGCCGCGGCAGGTTGGTATCGTGGATGAGGATGATCGTCTTGCCGAGCTTGGTCCGGATGAGGCTCGTGTTGACATCGCCCAGGACATAGCGCTCCCTAGCCTGGGGCGAGTCAGCGCCAAATTTTTCGATGGCATATTCATGGAGGCCGCGAGTCGGGCTGCTCATGGACGCGAGAAAATCGAAGGCATCGCCGCGGTTGACGTTCATACACTGGGCCACGGGGCCAAGGCCGTGCGTCGGGTATAGGTTGCCGTTTAGTTTTTGTGCCCAGGCGCGGCGCCAAAGCCCCTCGCCATCCTTGCTGAACTTGACCTCGCGCAGGTCGTGCAGGTAGCCGGCTTCGGCGTGCAGGACCTCACCGAGCACGCCCTGCCGGACCATATTGAGCGTCATGAGTTCGATGCGGTCGTAGCAACAATTCTCCATCATCTGGCAGTGCTTGCGATACTTTTCGGCGGTCTCGACGAGTTGCCAGCAATCCTCGAAGCTCATGGCCGCCGGCACTTCCGTCACCGCGTGCTTGCCGTTCTTCATCGCTGCAACGCAGACGGGTACATGCCATTCCCAGGGGGTTGCTGTCATGACCAGGTCGAGATTCTCGGTTTCGCACATGCGCACAAAGTCGGTGGGCCCTTTCGAGTAACCTGTGGGATTTGGCTGGCCGGCGGCCACCACCCACTTCTGAGCCCGTGCCACCTTTTCAGGGACAATGTCGCAGATCGCCTTGATCTGGACTCCGTCAATGTTGAGGTAGTTCTGGACATGAGTCGAGCCCATGCCGCCCACACCGACGAAACCGACCCGGACGACGTCGATGGGCTTTACCGCGAACTGGGTTCGGGCTTCGCCCTTCGTCTGAGCCTCCGCCGCTCCGGGCAAGCCCAGACCGGCGAGTGCGGTGCCGACTCCGACTGCGGCTCCGGCCTTGAGAAAATCACGGCGGTCTTGAATCAGGCGCTCATCGTTCATCTGTCCCCTCCCTTGATCGAGCGATTTAACGGCAGTGCACCATGCCAATCCGTTTCCCATAAATACATAAGGATGACGGGCGCAGATCGCGTCGCACGCCCTTCCTTCCTGTGCACAGGTTGTGCGGCACAGCTTATCCTAGCATGAGATTGCGTTGAGAATATCCTCCCAAAAAATCCCGCATCACCATGGAATGCAGGATGTACACGCCAGCAGTAGATAGCGGCGCGCGGGGTGAGAATAATGGAGAGATTAAGTACGCCTGAGGATATCCGAGTTGAGAGGAAAGCTGGAAGATACTGCCTGGCACCGGCACAAATGTGTCGGATGCACGGCCCCGAAGTCCCATCTATCGGTGGATCTTGTGGGACAAAACGCCAGTCAAAATAGGAGTGCCATCCCATTTTATTGACCGGCGTTTTGATCGAAAATATTTCTCGAACAAGCCAAAATTCGAGATCTTCTGATTCCCCCGGTCGCATTTTGGCGCAATTTGGATGCCGCTCATGAACCGCATAGTGCCACTCGAGGAGACGACAAAAATGCTATGCCGCCGACTTACAACGGTGTTTTTGACTTTGTTTGTGGTTACCGTCGGGCTGTTCGGCCAGGCGGGCCCGAAGGGGAATAGCAGCAGCTATGGTTTGAAGAAAAAGATGGAGTCGGCTCTGGAAGGCCTTCACAAGAGGATGCTTTCGGATAAGGACGAGCTCCCGGTAATCATCCAATTCGCAGAAGAACCAGGAAATGGTGGCGATTCAGAAGAGGCGCATGCGAAACGCGCCAAGAAGCGGGCCCAAGACGTGGCAGCTCTGGGAGGAATTTCCGATCAGAGTTACCTGAATTTCCCGATGGTGAGGGGACGGATGAACCGGCAGGCCCTGGAAAACCTGTCCAAACATGCTTCCGTCACGCGGATCTCGCTCGATTACCACGTGCTGGGGAGTCTCTACACCACAGCGCGCGCAATCGGTGCCGATCAGGTATGGTCCGGGCAGGCCACGGGATCGGATTTGACTGGTTCGGGCATCACGGTGGCTGTGATCGACTCCGGCATCGACCGGAGTATCGACCTGTCCTCCTACAAATTCAGCCAGGATGTCACGTTCAGCGGCACCAGTACCGCGGACGAGTTCGGCCACGGAACCCATGTGGCGGGGATCATTGCGGCGAGCGGGGTGAACTCCAGTCTGGGCGGTTCGTATCCCGCTCAATATAAGGGGATTGCCCCTGGTTCCAGTCTGATCAATCTCAAGGTGCTCGACGCGACGGGAACCGGGTCAACGAGCGACGTGATCTCCGCACTTGACTGGTGCGTCAGCAACAAAACAAGATATAACATCCGAGTCATCAATATATCGCTGGGTCACCCAGTCTACGAATCCTACCAGACGGATCCGTTGTGCCAGGCCGTTGAACGTTGCGTCAATAGCGGGATCGTGGTGGTCGTCGCGGCAGGCAACTACGGGAAGAACGGCGATGGGACTATCCTCTATGG
>JBGQNR010000248.1:0-9239 GCA_041501225.1 Acidobacteriota bacterium | reverse complement strand
GAGCGCCGTGCGGCGCCCGGTGCCCACTTGTCCCGCCATCATGACACCCTAGTTTGTTGGCTATTCAGTAGGATCGAAGGGAAGCCGGCGGCCTGGATCTTGCGGTCGAGATCGCTTAGCGGTCCGGACCTGAGCTGCTTCCAGCGGGCCACAGCTGCCTCGAGGCGCCTGCCGTAGGTCTGCAGGACCTCCCGCTCGGGTGGGGTCGGCGCTTGATCCGTGCCTTCGACATCGGTCTCCAGACCGGTGAGCGCCGCGCCGATCTCCGCGATGTTGTCGGGTGATGTACCATTTAGAAACCGGTCGAGCTCTTCCGCCATGCTTTGCATGGAGGACATTACTGCCGCGAGATCCTGCCGGCCTTGCATCTTCCCTCTTGTTTCTGCGAGCCGTTTGGAGATACCGGCGATTTCCCGGCATGTGGACGTGGAGAGCGCCATGCGGTCGGCGGCCTGGCGCTCGAATGCCAGCTGCGCGGCCAGATCGGATGCGGAAACTTTCACGCGCGGGTCGAGCTGCACGGTCAGTGGCCGGCTATAGGTGCGCCCGCCCACCTTGAGGCGAACTTCGTACCGGCCCGGCAGCACCAGCGCGCCGGCGGGCAAGGCTTCCGTGCCACCTACGACAGCGGCAATGGAGTACTCATACTGCAGCGCCTGAGGTCTCGGGTAGCGCAGATTCCAGGTGATCCGATTGTGGCCGGGACGAGCGGGGAGCGCGGCCCGTGGCGTCAACCACCGGTCCGCGAAATATTGTTCCGCTTCCGGCTTCAGTGGAACTTGATCACTCTGGAATCTCTGCACCAGCTTGCCTGCGGAATCGATAATCTCGAGCGTCACGACCCCCTCCGGAGCATGCGCCAGATAATAATCGAGGATGGCCCCTTCCGGCGGATTGGGAGTGGTCGGCTCGTCGGGCGGGAGAGGCGTGTCCTTATTCTGGTTCTGGATGAGCCTGAATGCCGGCGCCGGCGGGAAGAGATAGGCGTCCGCGCCGATCACTTCTGCCGACATGTGCCGTAGAGGGCTGATATCGTCCAGCACCCAGATCGCGCGGCCCTGGGTTGCGGCAACCAGGTCGTTGCCGTGGATCGCGAGATCGTTTACGCCACTCGTGGGCAGATTGAGCTGCAGCGGCTGCCAATGATCCCCGTCATCGAATGAAACAAAGACACCGCGGCTGGTCCCGGCGAACAGTAGCTTGGGCTGGACCGGGTCCTGGCGCACCACGTTGACATAGGCTTCCTTTGGCAATCCGCCCCCGATCTCAGCCCAGGTCCTGCCGTAATCATGAGTCCGGTAGGCGTGGGGCCCGTAGTCGTCAAGGCGGTGACGATCGACAGCGGCGAATGCGGTCGCCGGATCAGCCGCTGACGGGTCGATCTGCGCCACCTTGCTCCAGTCGGGGAGCCCGGGTGGAGTGACATTCTGCCAGTTCTTACCGCCGTCGCGGGTGAGTTGGATCAAGCCATTGTCGGTCCCGACCCAGACTAGGTCTTTGTTCGTTGGCGAAAGGCCAAGGGTGAAAATGATGCCATAGCCACAGGCGCGGGCGCGCTCGATAGG
The DNA here is from genome assembly GCA_041501225.1 of Acidobacteriota bacterium. GTDB lineage: Bacteria > Acidobacteriota > UBA6911 > UBA6911 > UBA6911 > JAFNAG01. The sequence goes on along the minus strand of JBGQNR010000248.1, from coordinate 7,674 downwards.
GACATTGCCGGCACAATCCTTCGTACCTTCGACGGCTCCGGTCAAATCCCGGCTGATCGTTTCCCAATGCTGGCCTCCGTCGTTGGAGCGGAACAGGACCTGCGCACCAAAATACAGGGCGTAAGGCGCTTGGCGGGAGATCGCAAGCGGCGTGATCCAGTCATAGCGATAGCGCACGGTCGTGGGGCGGGCTCCGTAGCTGGACACCGGCCAGGGAGAGACATTTTGAACCTGACCGGTGCGGGCGTCCCAGCGCGACAGGCGCCCGCCGAGCCCGCTCCCATAAACGATGTCCGGGTTCGTGGGGTCGGGCATATCATAATCGCGCTCGTCCCCACCCACGGGATGCCAGTCCCGAAAGGTAAGCTGCCCGTAATCGCTGCGGTTCGCGACCGCGACCGTGCCACTGTCCTGCTGGCCACTGTAAATCCAGTAAGGAAAGCGCTCGTCGGTAGCAAGGTGGTAAAACTGGCCGGTCGGCTGATTGTACCAACTGCTCCAGCTGTCTCCGCCGTTGAGGCTGATCGTGGTTCCCTGATCGCTGGCCAGAATCATGCGCCGGGGATCCTTGGGATTGATCCAGAGAAAATGGTAATCATCTCCACCGGGCGCTCCTTTGGTGATCGTGAATGTCTTGCCGCCATCGGTCGAGCGCCGCACAGAGCGCCCCATGACGTACACGGTGTCGGGACTGCGTGGATCGATCGTCAGACGGGCAAAGTACCAGTCGGCAAAACTGGCATCGTCGCTCAGCTGCTGCCAATTCTCCCCGCCGTCATCGGAGCGGTAAAGGCCGGCGCCGGTCTCGGCGCTGATCGCCGCATAAACCCTCACCCCTTTGGCTGCGAGCCCGATGCGGCCGAACGGGCCCCTGGGCAAGCCTCGCGTCGAGACCGGCGCCCAATTCCTGCCGCCATCTACAGATTTGTAAATGCCGCTTCCGGGGCCGGCGAGCGGAGTGAAATACGACTGCCAGGGATTGCACCGCATTTGCCACAGCGCCGCATACAGGACGTCGGGATTGGAGAGATCGCAGGCGAGGTCCACCGCTCCGGTGTTTTCGTCTTTGAAAAGCACCTTCTGCCAAGTCTTTCCGCCGTCCGTTGTGCGGAAAACTCCTCGTTCGAGATTGGGTCCAAATACGTGACCCAATGCGGCCACGATTACCGTGTCGGGATTGCGCGGATCGACGACGATTCTACCGATGTGCCGGGAATCCGCGAGACCGAGATGCCCCCAGGTTTTGCCGCCATCTCGCGACCGGTAAACACCATCGCCGGCAGCGATGTCATAGCGGGGTTCCGGCTGTCCCGTGCCCGCGTAGATCATCTGCGAATCACTGGGAGCGATTTCGAGAGCACCGATGGAGGCTACCGCCTCTTTGTCGAACAGCGACACCCAGGTGTGGCCTGCATCCGCCGTTTTCCAGATCCCGCCATCTGCGGCGCCAAAGTAAAAGGTCTCCGGTGCGGACGGATCCCCGGCCGCGCATGTCGACCAGCCGGCGCGCAGGGGTCCAATGAGGCGCCACTTCAAATCGGAATACGCGGGTTCCGGTACCTGGGAAGCCACTACAGCTGCAATACCGCAAAAAACAAGCGCTGCGTAGGGAATGAACCGCCTGAAAAACATTTTCGCCTCCGTCTGGACTGGACCAATTTAAAAGAACTGCCTTGCTTACCACAATACTCCCAAAACAGCATTCCATGGGTAGAGAGTTGGCATAGATCGTGCGACATGAAACTGCATTTCACTATGGTCGTACGGAAATCCGTTTGCTACTCTTAATACGACAAGGGTGAAGGATGGCTAACGGGTGGCCCTCACACCGGGCGTTCAGTCCGGGCCAGAGAATACGACGATGTCGCTTGGCACAGGCGGGCATTGGATAAATGGGGACGCTCACTATTTTGTAGACGTCAGAATATTGCCATCGAATCTTCGCCAAAATAGGTGAGCGTCCATTTTTCCTTTGAGGTCATGTACAGCAACCCGGACCGATTGCGGGGCTTTCTTCAGGCGATGACCGGCTTGAGCACGGGCACTGCTAAAGCGATCGCCCGGAAGTTCCCCTGGCGTCAATACAAGACCTTCATCGATATCGGCACCTCTCAAGGCGCCACTCCAGTGCAGATCGCGATGGCACATCCGCACCTCACCGGCACAGGATATGACCTCCCCATCGTTGGCCCTGTTCTTGAGGAGTACGTGCGGTCACTTGGGCTCAAGGAGCGCATTCAATTCCGCGCAGGCGATTTCTTCGCCGACCCGCTGCCGACAGCTGATGTGCTGTTGATGGGGCACATCCTCCACGACTGGAACCTGGGCGAGAAGAAAATGCTGATTGCCAAAGCGTACTCGGCATTGCCGCGAGATGCGTTTTCATCGTCTTCGAAGGGCTCATTGACGACGCTCGACAAAATGCCTTCGGTCTGCTGATGAGCCTGAATATGCTGGTCCAAACTCCCGGTGGATTCGATTATACGGGAGCCGAGTGCTGCGCATGGATGCGCGAGGCCGGCTTCCGCAAAACCCGGGTGGAGCATCTCGTCGGCCCGGAATCTATGGTCATCGGAATCAAATGACCTGAAATCCCGACAAGCTGGGGACTCGATGCCTGCGTCCCCGGATCTCCATGCCACGTTTGCCCCGGCTTGCGGTTTCGTGCCAGCGCTCCGGCGGAGTGCCGCCTGCCCCACGGGGCGCTGGCATCCGTCCTCAATCTAGCTTGTCAGGATCCCTCAAAAGCAAGCAGCTGTGCGGAAAATTTCCCTATCCATGGCCTTGATTCACAAATGGTTACATTATTAGTGGGGCCGCCGTTCAGTCCGGGCACCAAACTTATTGCTTATCCAATTTGAAAATCAGCGTGACGGTGGTGATTCCGAGCTGAGGCTCGCCGTTCAGCAGGTAGGGGCTATAGCGCCATTGCCGGACTGCTTCGATAGCAGCATCATCCAGTGGCGGCCTCCCCTTGATGACGCGCGTATCCAGGACTTCGCCGCTGAGGCCGATATAAACCTGGAGCATGACAATCCCCTCGATCCCCTGCTGGCGTGCCTCGACGGGAAACAGCGGGTCGACCTTGTGGATTAGCTTCGGGAGTTGCACGTTGCCGCCAATCCGGATCGGCTGCCTCTTCTGGGTTGCAGATGCACCCGCTGGCCCGGCAGGCAGGCTGGCCGCCATAATGGTCACTGTTTCACTGACCATCGCCAGGTTCAGGATTACCCGCAGGGGAGGCTGGCCACCAAGTACATCTCTCACGACAGCGGGCGTGAAATTTCCCTTGCGATAGGTCAGTTCTACCTTCTGTTCCGCCGGAACTGCAAATGAAAAATCGCCCTTTTGATCGGTAACCGCCGTTTCGATCACCTCTTTGGTCTCAGGATCGGCAACCGAGATTTCCACCCCGGGGATCCGCGCGCGACTGGTATCGAAAACCGTACCCGAGACCAGATTCCGAATTTGTTCCTTCCCGTCGGCAGCAGGCGCATGGGTTGGAGCTGGAGTCGGAACCGGTTCTTTTTGAAGCGCGGGGATGGAAAGGGCTTCGGGATTTCGGCTCTCCTCCCTGCTCGCCGCCGCAGGCGCGCCACTCCGCGATTGGATGACGCTTGTTTCCCGGCTATGTGGCACACCTGCAGAACCAGTCAAAGGAAACGCGTAGGTGGCGATAGCCGCGCCGAGGCACAACATCATCGAGACCAGGATAAGAGAGGTTATCATGCGTGTCTTCGACATGTGAATCTCCTCCAATAGAAGCGCCACGCGCTCCCTGAGATGATGGCGTGTGAAAAACAAATTAGCCGAGAGCAATGTCGCCCGATTTGCGACTGTGTGCAGCAGTGATTTCAGGTATTGGCGCCGGTCGACCGCAAGCTCGAGCACCCGCCGGTCCACAACCTGCTCCCTGGCAAGCTCGATTCTGCGAGTCAACCACCATATGGCCGGATGGTACCAGAACATTGCCAGAATCAGCTGCTCGCCAAGAGTGAACAGCCAGTCGTATCGGCGAACGTGAATCAATTCATGGGCCAGGATGGATGCCTGCGTTTCAGCATCCATTGTTTCAAATTCTTCCGGCAGTAGGACAACCGGCTGCACAATGCCAAAGGTCGCAGCGCTCTCGATCCGCGGGGATATCAGGATATCTGCCCCAGCGCCGATGCGGCGGATCAAGCTTGTGACTTCAAGGGCAAACGGCTGCGGCGGGCGCGCGCTCCTGCGCATCCGCTTGAGTTTCACCCAACCGATCATCAGCCACCCGAGCCTGACCACGCAGCCTGACGAGATGACGATCGGCAAAATGCTCCACAGGATTGCGGTCCAATGGATCATGGGTGCGGCCGGACGCTCCGAGACCATGACGATCGCGCTTCCACCGATGGATCCTGCAGAAACACCAAGTACTGTGTTTGGGATTGTCGGTGTTTGGCGGGGCGCAAAAAACGGCATGAGCAAGCAGAAAATGAGCAATAACTGCCAATAAGGAAGCAGGATCTTCGGGAGGCGGATGCGGAAGACTCGCGGCAACAAGGCGCCGATCATAACGAGTAGACCGACCTGGAGCAGGTAATATGCAAAATTGTGAAGCCCGGCAGAAGGATTCATGCGCGCTCCCTGACCATGCGCAGGATTTCCTCCAGCTCCTCCTTGGAGACAAAGCGATTGCGCACGAGGTACAACACCAGTGGCTCGGCCGAACCGTTGAACACCCGACGGAGAAAATCCCCGACCAGTTCCATAATGATCTGGCTTTTCGGGCGCGTCGTCTCGTAGACATAGGTGCGGTCATCGAGGCGCCTCTTCAAATGGTGTTTATCGGTCATGATCTTCATCATGGTCATGACCGTGGTGTAAGCGATCTTGCGCTCCGCAAGCAGGGCTTCGTAAACATCGCGTACGGTCACCGGCTCCTGTTTCCAGACCACCTTCATGATTTCCAGCTCTTGATCCGTCAGAGTCTTGCTTTTCGGTCTCATGATACTAATAATTAGTACTAAATATCTTTATAGTCAACAAAAAAGTGCCGCGTCGGCCCCGGGAAGCTCACTTTGCCGCAGGCATTGGGCTTCTTGATGACTCTGTGAATCGCAGAGACTTGATAGCAGCCTCGACGGCTCGGCCCACTGATAGTAAGATGGCATTTCTGCCGGGAGTGATTGCAGCAACTGATCTCTGGAAAGGAGGCGCCAGATGCCAACTCAAATCATTGGTTTTCGTAGATCGCACAGACTGCGTCACTGGGGTGCGCCGGTCATGGGCGCACTGCTGGTGCTGGGACTGTGGAGCTTTGCATCCACCAGTCCGGTCACGCTCACCGTGCGCGTAGATCAGTCAGGGCCGAAGATCGATCCGATCTTCTATGGGTTGATGACTGAGGAGATCAACTATTCCTACGACGGCGGTCTGTACGGCGAACTGATTCGCAACCGTATTTTCCAGGACCGTCCCATTGCGCAGGGGCGCGGTGGGCGCGGCGGCACGACGAATCCCGCAGGCGCCCAACCCGCTGCACCTGCAGCCGCACAGAATCCACCGCCGACTCCGTCGCCTGCGGCGCAGGCCCCGCCAGCCAATCCGGCCGTTGTGAAAAACCCGAACCTGATCAACTGGTGGCTCCTCACAAGCAGCGGCGCGGCCGGAGAGATCGACATCGATACCATGGATCCTGTAAACACGATTGCGCTCAAGAACAGCCTCCGGCTCGACATCAAATCCGCCGGCGCGGGGCAGCGCGTCGGGGTCGCCAATGACGGATACTGGGGCATTCCGGTCAGGCCGAACACCACGTACACCGCTTCGTTCTATGCCAAAGCCAGCCAGGGTTTCAGCGGCCCGCTGACGGTTGCCATCGAAGGCAACAATGGCACGGTATATACCTCAGGACTGATCCGCGCGCTGACGACGGAGTGGAAGAAGCACACTCTAAGGATTAAGACCGGGCAGGTCCAGGCGACGGCGGAGGCAAGGTTCGTGCTCTCCGCTGCCAATCCGGGTTCGCTTTGGTTCAGCCTCGTGTCGCTCTTCCCCCCGACGTACAAGAACCGGCCGAACGGCAACCGCATCGACATCATGGAGAAACTTGCCGACCTGAAGCCGAGCTTCCTCCGCTTCCCCGGCGGCAACTACATCGAAGGGCGCGACTTTGAGAATCGTTTCAACTGGAAGGCCATGATCGGTCCGCTCGAAGAACGTCCGGGGCACATGAGTCCATGGACCTACCGCTCCACCGACGGCATGGGCCTGCTCGAATTCCTGGAATGGTGCGAAGATCTGAACATGGAGCCGATTGTCGGGGTCTATGCCGGGATGCACCTCGATCAGGGCCGCACCACGATCACCGGCGATGCACTCAAGCCGATCGTTCAGGAGGCGCTGGAGGAAATCGAGTATATTACCGGCGCCGCCTCCGCCAAGTGGGGCGCGCTGCGCGCCAAGCACGGGCATCCGGCGCCGTTCAAGCTCCGTTACGTCGAGATCGGCAACGAGGACTGGTTGAACAACGGGCTGCAGAATTACGCAGGGCGTTTCGCCATGTTCTATGATGCGATCAAGGCCAAGTACCCCAACCTCCATGTGATCTCGTCGCTGAGGTCCAGAGATAAGTACGACCATACCCGCAAGCCCGATCTGCTCGACGACCATTTCTACGTCAGCATTCCGACGGCCCTCGCGCAGGCTCACTACTACGACAAATACGATCGCGCGGGGACAAAGATCTTCGTCGGCGAATGGGCGACCAACAATCCGCGCGGCGGCCCGACGGGGCACATGGCCTTCGCGTTGGGCGACGCCGCCTGGCTCACCGGGCTCGAACGCAACGCCGACGTTGTCGTGATGAACTGCTATGCGCCGCTCTTCTGCAACGTGAATCCTGGCGGCATGCAGTGGTCCATCAACCTCATCGGATACGACGCGCTGGGGAGCTTCGGCTCGCCGGCATATTTCGTTCAAAAAATGTTCTCCAACAACCGCGGCGATGTGGTCCTGCCGACCCAACTGGATCCGCTTCCGACGCTCACCCTCGAACAGATCCCGCAGGCGCCGGTCGCACCCGGCGCGCGTGGCGGTACAACCGGCAGTGGCGGGCCTGCCGGTCCATTTGATGCTGTCTATGCAACCGCCAGCCGCGAAAACGCGACTGGCGATATTATCCTGAAACTCGTCAATGTGCAGGCCGCTCCGCAGACGCTCAAGATCGACCTGCAGGGCGTGCAGAGGATTGCGAAGGAAGCGAAGGGCGAAGTCCTCACCGCCGAGCTTGCCGGTATGAACTCGGTTGCCGAGCCAACCAAGGTTGCGCCCAATCCGATCACCATAACTGACGCCGGGACCAGCTTCACCCACGAGTTCCCCGCGCATTCGGTGACCGTGCTCCGGCTCAAAACCCGGTAAGGAGGAATGCTGTCAGGCAGGCCCCGGCCGCCGATATAGTCTCAAGACCGGGCGTCCCGGAGGGACGCCGAGAAAGTAGCCGGGGGCGAGCCGCGCAGCGGCGCTGCCCCCGGTTACGGCACGCACGGTACAGGAGCCCTGGAGACATCTGAGGTAGTCTGTCAAGTTTTTTGAGCTCATGATTCCTTACGCAGCCTTGGCAATAAAGTTGAGAGTCTCGGACCCTTTATTTCGAAGCGATTTGAGATGAATCTCTTCGTCGTACATAACACG
>JBGQNR010000247.1:0-9253 GCA_041501225.1 Acidobacteriota bacterium | reverse complement strand
GGAAGGAAGAACGCCTTGCTGCATTTGAAAAAGGCGCGTCCTTATCCAGGGCAGTGAAGGATCCTCACATCGATCTGGTCAATCTTTATGTTGAGGGCGGCCGCTATGAAGATGCGGCCAGGGAATGGCAGAACATAAAGAATTTGGGATTCCAATTAACCCGTTCCGACTATGATCGGCTGATCCAAACCTATGAAGCTAAAAAGCAGTTCGTCCCGATTGTCGGGCTCTGCCAGGAGCAGCTCGCCGCGGCTCCTGGAGATGTCGAATTGCTGACCAAATTGGCCTTCAGCTATCGGGAGCTCGGCGAAATGGAACTCGCTCGCCAAACCGCAATCAAGGCCGTCTCGCTCTCTCCCGCAGCTGCGTCAAAGCTTCAGAGCATTCTGAAAGACCCGAGAAAATAGCAAACTGTCTACCGAGGTGATGCAGCGGACTTGCGTCGATACCCAAATGAAAAAGCCTTCTTGGTTGAGCTCCCAAACTGGCTTCGATATCTCGCAGGCTTTTGCGAAAAGAAAGTTGAGCGAATGCCATGCATAAGAACCGATAGCGACAAGAGAATCGAGTTACTTTGTGGTCACCCCGATATCGCCGCACAACGGTCTTGAACCAACGCTGGGACCGAAAGTCCATGATACGTGCAAATACTGGTCGATTTGCATTCATCGGTCGCTCCTGGTCGAAAGAGGGGACCGAAGCGCAGACACAGATTTAGTTAGATGCAGGTCGTTTTTTCTGGAATTGCCGCAAAATCAATGGCTTTCACCAAATAAGTATTTCCATGTTCGGACAACAATGGGTAGTGTCCCTATTTCTTAAGAATTGACTTGCACCTCTGGTTGCGCAGCGATAAAAACTCTCAGGCGATGGACAGAAACTGGAATAGGCCTAAGCTTTGGATCTGTATTTGCCTGGCGGTCGCTACTCTGGCCGTGTATGTCCAGGTTTACCGGCACGATTTCGTTGACTTTGACGACGGCGATTACGTTTTTGAGAATTGGCACGTAAGCACCGGTCTGAATTGGTCTAATGTGAGCTGGGCTTTCAGTGCCGGCCACTCAGGGAACTGGCACCCCGTGACCTGGCTGTCCCATATGTTGGATTGTCAGCTTTTTGGCTTTAACCCCGGGCCTCAACACCTAGTCAGCGTGTTTCTTCATGTGGCCAATGTTCTCCTGCTTTTCCTGTTGTTGCAATACTTGACAGGCGCCCTGTGGAGATCCGTATTCGTTGCAGCGCTCTTTGCTCTTCACCCGCTGCACGTCGAATCGGTCGCCTGGATCGCAGAACGCAAGGATGTCCTCAGCACGCTCTTTGGGTTCTGCACTCTCTGGATGTATGCCTCGTACGTTCGAAAGCCCGTTCTCCGCCGATATCTGCTGACCATCGCCCTTTTTGTCTTGGGGTTGATGGCCAAGCCTATGCTTGTCACCCTTCCCTTTGTTTTGCTTCTCCTTGATTACTGGCCGCTTAATCGCTTCGCTCCGGTGCCCTTTGTTGCTACACGGCGATCGAAGCGGATAACCCAATCCCTCGATAACCGGTTTTGGCGGCCAGTTCTGCCTCTTGTTCGGGAGAAAATCCCGTTCTTCCTGCTTGCAGCGGTTTCCAGCGTCATCACTTTTTTTGTTCAAAAGGCGGGAGGTGCAATCCAGACGGCCGATCTCTTGCCCTTAGGTACTAGAATCGCCAATGCGACCCATTCATACGTTGCCTATCTCGTGAATACGGGTTGGCCTACAAGCCTTAGCGTCTTTTACCGACTTCAACTGGCTAGCCATCCCGTCTACCTAAGTGTTTTAGCATCGTTGTTTCTACTCTGTATTACTTTTCTGGTGATTCATTTCGCCCATCGCTTTCCCTATCTCGCAGTCGGCTGGTTCTGGTACATAGGAACGCTGGTTCCAGTGATTGGCTTTGTCCAGGTCGGCCGCCAGGCAATGGCCGACAGATATACCTATGTTCCGCTGATTGGAATATTCATTGTCATCGCCTGGGGTCTCTCGGACATTGCAGCCACGTGGAGCGCGGCAAAAAAGCCTCTTGTGATAACCTCGGCGTTCCTGCTGTTGGTTTGTTTCGTCACTACCTGGCATCAGGTACGATACTGGCGGGATACGATCTCCCTCTCCTCCCACGCTGTGGAAATTGATGGCGACAATTACATGGCGCACCAGATTCTCGGTACGGGCCTGGCCAAACGCAACAAATACATTGAGGCGATAGCGGAACTCTCTAAAGCGCATCTACTTCGGCCTTCAGATGTACACATAATGGGCAACCTAGGCACCTTGCTTTATCAAGTGGGGAACGTGGATCAGGCACTCGAGCTGTTCTCCGGAGCGTTGAAGATCAAGCCGGACGATCCTATAGCAGTGAGAAATATGGGACGGGTGCGTTTTGGCCAGGGGAAGTTCGACGAGGCAGTGGATCTCTTTAGCACGGCGCTGCGCAGGATGCCTGATAACTTTCTGCTATATCGCCTTCTCGGCGACGCGCAAGCAAAGCTCGGCAGGAATCAGGAAGCCATCGATGCTTACAATGCGGCCTTGCGGATTCGGCCCTTAAGCGCAGAGACGCTCTTCGGCCTTGGCACTGCACTCGCCAGTCAGGGGAAGATGCAGGAGGCTATCCGCTACATCGAAAAGGCTCTGCAGATGAATCCCAATTCTGCGCAAGCGCACAACACCCTGGGAAGCGTTTTATTCCAGCAAGGCCAAGTTGACAAGGCGCTTGCGCATTACGCCGAAGCGCTACGGTTAAACCCGAGATACAGCGAGGCCCACTACAACATTGGAGTCGTGGTCTACAGTCAGGGAAAGATCATGGAAGCCATCGCCCATTACCGTGAAGCGATACGGCTCCGGCCGGATTACGTAGACGCTTTCTATAATCTGGCTGCAGTGCTGAATAGCCAGGGTGATGCTCAGGGTGCCATCGCGAACTACCAAGAAGCAATACGCTTAAAACCGGATTATGTAGAGGCTTACAACAATCTGGGAGTAACCTTTTTCAAGAGCGGCCAGATCCAAAAAGCCTTGGATTCCTTTTCCCAGGCGCTGCGCGTGGCACCTGACAACGCCGACGCCCGCCGAAACCGTGACGCGATCCTGAACGGTGTTGGCCGATCTAAGCGGATTCCCTGAGATTGCGGACAAAAATGTGGACCCTGCATGCGATCGCTTGATCCATTTTTTTAGAGAATAGCTCGATCCGCTACAGTGCCTCATAAAGTCTCGGACTAGTCGGCGCTGATTTCCCATAAATTGCATTTCTATAGCCGGACAGGAGTACATGCCTACGGCAATTCGTATTCTTGGTTGCTGGTAAGATCTCTTACAGACGGGCTACTGCGCTATTTAGTAGGAGTGGATGACACGATGAAGGCAACGCCGACATCGAGGGAGCCCTGTCTCGCGATGTCGCCAAAGACAAGGAAAATCTGTGGTGTGATGCGCATGTTGGCAACGTTAAATGTCTGCCCCAGGTTGTTCGTAAGCACAACCGAGGCATACGAGCCGGTTTGATAAACCTGCGTGGAACTTGAACCGCCGTCGAACTGTTGATCAAGGCTGATCGAGAGCGCCGGCTGTGCCGGCAACGTTTCTGAAGTTTCTGTCAAGCCGTTACCATTGAGCCACTGGTAGAGGTGTGGAGTATCTCCGGTTTGAGAGGCGGAAAGATAATCCACTCCAGTTCCCAATTGGACAAGGCGGGCCAGGTAATCGGGCACAAAACCAAGACTGCCCTGGCGGCAGGGCAGGTATATGCCACGGGGAACAAAAACCGTATACGTTCCGGTCCTGAGATTCACGGAAAGAATCTCGCGCCCTCCGCTTCCCATCGGGCCCGGCACGGCAACCACAGGTTCAAAGCCGGACAAGAAGTAGTTTGAATAGACGAGGTTGCCGCTACCGTCCCCAAGGAACACACGGCCGAACATCAGGTTCCGGCTGGTTTGCAGCAAATCCATGTTGCCGTCGCCGTCCATGTCCTCCACCGTGAACGAGCGCTGGCTCTCCACGGCGGCCGGATTGCTGAAAATGATGAAGCTTCGCGACGCGTCGTTAAACGAAAATGCCGCATCCCCCGAACGCTTGGCAGAGGCATATTTCAGTATTCCGCTGCCATCGAAGTCTCCAAGGAACACGAAACTTGCCTCACGCCGGCTTATCCCCATGGCGCTGGCATCCGGCGTGTTCTGGGCTGCGGGGGGCGTCTGGGGCGCATCCTTGGGAGTCTCCGTCTGCGGTGCCGCAGGAGAAGAAGACGCGGGCGTAGCGGGCTGGGCTTTCTCAGCTGCGATAGATTTCCTTGCCTCGGTGAATGGATTCGGGAGGTCTTCTTTTCCTGTGGGCGCATCCCGCCGGTTCATGAGGCTGGCGAACAGGGATTCAAACGGGGCATTCAACGTCAAGCCTGCAAGGTCAAGCGCAGCTGCCGGCATCCTGTACCCGCCCAGCCGATTCGACCCGGCTTTTGCGGTGCCAATCGTGAAGGTTTTGGCTGAGGTCGTGCCGACAAGGTGGCGCGCCGTGTCGGGCGCAAATACCTGTGGAAGATCCAGCTGCTGAGGGCTTGGAATGTAATCTCGGGATGGGGAGGAAAATTCGCGGCTGGAGTACACCGTGGTGCCGGGCTCCGGGGCTGCACTTGTTGTCGCTATGGAGGAGGAATTGCGAACAGCTTTCAAGCCTGCTCGAGGCGCTTGTCGAGATGAAGCCGGAGAAGCTGCCGGATCATCTTGAAAACAGCCGCAAAAAACGAGAGACATCGCGGCGAGCAGTACTACAATCGCACTTCGCATCATCGAGCCTTTGCGTAGCTCTAACCTGAACCGGAAATTCGCGGCGACGGCCCGCTGGGTCTCATGACCCAGCTCCATCCTGTTGCAACGCCCTCATTGTACACAAACTCAGACGCTCAGCAACCGAAAAAGCATCTTTTTGTGAGATTTATCACCTATTACTGGATCTGCTTTTTTATGTAGGTGAGAGCCAGTTCCCAGGTAGTCAGCGCTTTGTCCAGCTTGCCCTCGAGCTTGAAAATCCCGGCCTTGAACTGCAGCAGCCTGGCTTTGTCGGCATTCGCTTTCACGCGCAAAAAAGCTTCATCCAAGACTTTGTGAGCGATCTCGTATTGACTCTGATCCACGAGCAGCTTGGCGGCAATGAGCGCCGCGTCCGTGACCTGCCCGTCACACTTATCGGGCAGATTGATCTGGAAGATAACCTTCATTTCGGGCAGGACGCGATCGAACTTGCCTTGGGCGATAAGCAATTTTACGATATTCAGCCTTGTTTCGGCAATTGCGAGCATTTTGTCCAGCTCTTGAACGCTGAGCTCGCCGGCCGGCAACGACTGTGGGCTTGACTGGCTATAGGCCTTGGGCAAAGCGGTAAGGGGGGATAGGGCTAGTACCAGGGGGATAAGGAGCGTCAGGCAATTCCGGGTAAAAAGGCCTGTTTTTCTGCGATTCATGATCTCCGCTCCTCTCACCTTTTCCCCAACGAGGGAGAAGACTTCGAACCGGCATCCGCATCACTTAATCTGAATGGATTCCTGCCAGTGTCGATCTGAGGTGACGTAGCGAAAGGATTGTAAGATTCCGCATTCTGCGGTAATAGTTTTTGATAAGTAAAATCAATTTCAGCCAGTTGCCGTCGTTCGGTTCGAAGGGTTGACCAATGCAGGACCGCGACACTGCATCCGAGCACCATGGTAGCCGCCAGGGCCAGCACTTCCGCGCGCACCCAGGCGTTCCCGGTGAATGTCGAAGCAAGCCTTGAGAACCAGCCTGCGTTCTCCAGCCCCGCCTCCTCCAGACCCGCAGAAATCTTCGACCACATGTAGGGTGGCGGTTCGACCACTTCTGCTTTGCGGAACAGCTGATCTACGGCGGAAAGCCCGTCGCGGACAGCACGGCACTGATCGCAGCCTGCCACATGCTGTTCCACACTCCCGGCAGCATCATCCTCCAATTGATGATCCAGCCAGGCAGAGATCTGTTCCTCGGATAAGTGCGCTTTCATTTGTCAGTCTTTGTCGCCAGAATCAAGATTCACGTACCGTCCCAGTTCTTCCCTGGCGGTCAAACGTGCCCGATAAATGTCCGTTTTCACGGATAAAAGTGAACGGCCGACCACTGCGCTAATGTCCTTGTAACTCATCTCTTGAACCACAGCCAGGATGAAAACCTCCCGGAGCTTGAGCGGCAAACCATCAAGAACTGCCTGCAACCTCTGTCCCAGCTCCGCGTTCAAAAGAGCCTTCTCAGGATTCGCGTGCAACCGGTTTTCCCTGGGCTCGATGGGATCCTCGCTTTCGAGAACTTCCTCCTCCAGGGAGCCGACCTTCTTGCGCCGGAACTTCTGATAAACCTCGTTCCGCGCAATCCGGTAAATCCATGATTCGAGCTGGCCCGGGTCTCTCAGATTTTTGAGTTGTTTGAGAGCGATCAGGAAAGTCTGCTGCGTCAGGTCTTCCGCTTCCTCGCGTGATCCCAGCAGCCGATACAAGAAGTTATAAATGCGGGAACTAAAAATACCGTAAATCGCCTCAAATGCGTTACGATTTCCCGCCTGTGCGTCTTGCACAAGCTTCCTGATCTCCGAGTCGTTCTTCATCGACCGGCAATTATACAGATGTTTGACCTCTAATAAAGTCGCAAACAGCAAACTTTTTAGCCACCTTTGCGGGGTTCGCGCATCTGTATGGCTGTACGCATCGTACGGCGTACGGTCCATGCTGTAAAACTATCCCGTTCGCGGGAATCAGAAAAACTGAATACGGTTTTGCGGGCAGAAAGCAACAGTCCGATGCTCGAGTGATGAGCAGTATCCCGGAACAATGAGATGCGAATCTGGTTGCAAAGGCATTTTTTCTGAGTAGAATAGGTTATCCTTGCATTACAACCACTAGTGGAGAGTAGGTACTTACAACACTCAACAAGGAGCTTAGTTTAGATGAAAACAAAAACGCTTTTAATCGCAGCCGTGATATTGCTCTGTTTCTCGGCCGCCTCTTTCGCGCAGCAGATCTATTCGACAAGCAGCACGCCGATTACGACTGTGATCGCGACGGGCAACGCCGAGCTTGTGGGCAATATCACCTTTACAGGAAATCCCGGACCATCTGTTGCCGGCACCATTTACCTTCAGTATGGTGGCAGCAACGTTAATATCACAAGCACCTTTGCTAGCATCACGGTTTGTACTAACAACGTTGGTTTTGTCGCTGCCCCCGGGGTTTGCGCGGCGGGATTCGGAACGTACGCCGGCCTCCAGGTGGATCTGGTTGCATCGACCTACAGCCCGGGCTTGTTGGTAATTGATGTCCCTGCCGGCTTGACGGTGGCTGCCGGAGCGGCACCGACCCAGCTCACCATCGGCGCTGTTCGTGTGCAGATTAACGGCACCGGCCTGACAAACCTGATTGCGAACATCTCCGGAACTGGCAACCTGATTGCCGCCGGTTCTACCGCGGTCACGGTCATCAATAGCACGACTGGCGTAGGAATTGCCTCGGCAACCAGCTATCTCACCTCGCCACCACTCAACTTCAGCGGCACCGTCACCGCAGGTACTCCGGTAGTAAATGCCGTCACCGGCGCCGTCACTTGCAACGGGATCCCGTGCGCTGGAAACGCGACGATTGCAATCAAGGAAGGGTTCTTGGCTGCATTTACCAAGGGCGTAGGCGTTCGGATCACCGTTTCGGCGACTCCGGCGAAGGGCGTAACCTTCACGTTCCCAGCCACGGCTACCAGCTATGATGCCGGTGGCGGTGTCATCGACGCCAACTGGGTAAGGGGCGTCAGCACCAGCCAAGCGGCAACGGGCACGACTTATGCCATCAGCAGCAGCACCACCTCGACCAGCTCGCTCCAGGTGTATTATTATGTCGCGACCGACACGGCGGCCGATCCCACAACAATTGAATATCTGGAAATTCCAGTGACGATTGCCAGCGATCCGACTGTCGAGACTTTCCCGCTCCCGGCCGGCAGCTTTAGCTATACCGTGTCATTGGCTCCGGTACAGGGCCCATACAATACGAGCGGCGCCAACACCGGCAAGCCGGATGGTCTGCTGGTGCCTCGTTTCCAGGCGTTGGAAACTCCTACCACCGGTATCCCCATCGTGACGGTTGCAGGTAGCAGTACAACCATGCTGATACCTTACGGCTATGCTTCGAAAACGGCGGGTGATTTCAATACTGCGATGGCGATCATTAACTCAAGCGAGGATCCAGGGACAACACTCCTTGGATTTACCGGCGCCGTTCCGCAGGCAGGCCCGATTACGTTCTACCTCTTCCCGCAGGACAGCACACTGCCTATGTTTACTTACAAGACAGTGGCTGGTTCGCCGGGATCCGGTCTGGATGCTTCCGGGAATGTATTAGCCGGCGGTACTTACACGGTGTTCTTGAACCAGATTTTCCCGTTGGCGACGCCTCCAACCGGGTCAACGGCGGTTCTGGGCAACAGCTTCACCGGGTATGTGATGATTGTCACCAACTTTACGAACGCTCACGGGATCTTCGTGATCAGCAACTTCACCACTCTGACCGCTCAGAGCTCGCTGATGCTGGTCCTCGGTGATCGTAGCGTGTTGCCGGAGAGGGCTGGCTTCTAGGCCTCTCTCTAGCTTTCAGCTGTAAGAAAAGGGGTTGCCATAGGCAACCCCTTTTTGTTCTCCCGAGATAAGTAAGGCCACATCCATGCGGGCATTCATACCTCCTACCTGCCGATCCTCCTCAATCAAGGCCTTTAATTTCTTAACGCCGCGATCGCAGAGGCCGCTGAGAAGATAATCTTGCAGACAAACCTATTCTCTGCGCCCTCTGCGTTAAGGTCTTTTGTTGCGGATCTACTGGTGTGCGACTCAGGAATCGCGCTTGGATTTTCCGATCACCGTCATGATGGCATCGTGGTTCCGGCGCGCATCGGCGTTTTTCGGATCCACGCGCAAGGCTCCGGAAAAGGCATCCAGAGCTTTTTGTATTTGCCCATGGTTAAAAAGTGTCACTCCCAGATTGTTGTAAGCTTCCACAAAATCCGGCTTCAGGCGGATGGCTTCGTTATAGCCTGCCACGGCGCCCTGAACATCTCCCTGCGCTTCCAGCACCGCCGCCAGATTGTAGAGAGCGTCCGCGTAATCCGGTTTGAGACGGATGGCTTCACGATAATGGGTGATGGCCTCCACGCTTTTCCCCTGCCCAGTGAGCACAACCGCCATGTTGTAGT
>JBGQNR010000246.1:0-9266 GCA_041501225.1 Acidobacteriota bacterium | reverse complement strand
TTTATGTCACCTCTTCGCCGTCGAGCATGAGCGGAGACGGCAACTTGGTCAGGCAATCCCGAACTGGAACCGGTGCCTCGCAATAGGAGCTTGGCTATGACCCGAGTCTAAGTCCGATTCAAACAGAAGGTCAATAGCAGTTTCCTGCTGCGCAAAGTTCATGCGGCGCAGCTCATCCAGCTCCTTCTGGTACATGACCCTTACTTTTCTTGGGCTTCGAAATACGATCCGCATCCACAAATCCCTTCAAGGCATCCCCCGTCACCAATCGCATATCCGACAGTTTCTCCGTGACCCCCGTAGCATGGAAACATGCCACGGCTCCGCAATGGGAAAGCGTCTTGCCGGGGAGGAGCAACGGTTCCGATGATGCGGTTCAGGCGTGATTACTTCTTTCCGGCGGGGACGAGGCGCTTGAGTTCCTCGAACCAGTTCTGGACCAGGTTTAGCCGGATTACCTCAAGGGGCTTGATTTCCGCGCGGCCGGGAATCAGGAATCTGCTGCCGTCGCCAGAGATATCATAGCTTCAGCGCGGTAGACTTCGCCCATGCCGCCTGCGCCGAGTTTTTCTGTGATGCGGTAGTGGGAGAGTGTTGTGCCGATCATGAGATGGCCTCGGTTAGTTGGGGAAGTTCATCTTGCGCACAAGTTCCTGGAAGTGCGGATAGGAGCGCCGATGAAAGACATCGGATTGTCAGACCTCAAACTCCTCCCACTTACGCTTAACGCGCTGCATCAGTTGTTCGAAGCGCGGCTCGCCGCGGAGCTTCGCTAGGAACGGATCGTATTTGCTCAGATAGGGGTAGTTGATGAAGCCCAGTCGAACGGCATTCTCCAACCACTCCAAGGCCGCGACCTTCTCGTCGATCCTGGCAAAGCAGTCTGCCGTCACCCAGGAAAAGTGATCGTCCCACCGAGCTGCTGCGGAAAGCTCCTCGGTCATGGCTTGGAGCGCGCCTGCCCGGTTTCCCTGCAACGCAAGCCTCAAAAACAATGCGTGCCTGCCGTGAAATGCCCGTGGTTCATCTCTGGCGAGCATGTCAAGCAGCGAACAGGCCTGGTCGTGAAATTGACTTGCTGCCAGCATAAATGCGTAGCCCCATCGGCTCGTTGGGATCGCCGGATCTATCTCGTACATTTTTTTGAAAGCCTCTAGGGCTTCTTCGCTGTGTCCTTGAAAAAGTTCAATCCAGCCCATAGCCCAGTGGCTATAAGGCGTCAATGGGTCAATCGACACAAGTTGTTGTACCAGCGGCCTCGCAGCCAACTCCTTGCCGCTGACACGATAGGCGTAGCTTAACCAGTACAAGGCATCCGGATTCTTCGGATCGACGGCAAGTGCCCGCTTGTGATGTCGAACAGCTTCCTGAATATCACCACGCTTGTGGCAAAGGGCGCCGCGCAGCCAATGACCGTAAGAGGATGAGGGATCTAGAGCGGAGATTTTATCGGCACATAACTCCGCTTGGCGGATGTAACTATCCTCAGGAGCGATTATGGAGTTCACGTACTGTATGTAAACGTTCCCCATCTGAGCCCACAGCAGCGCATTATCGCCCGCGATCTGCAAAGCATGTCTGAGAAGTTGAAGCGCGCGCTCGAATGAGTCGCTTGTAAGGCGATTTACTTCCTGTCGAGCTCTTAGGTAGCATTCAAAAGCTTGAACGTTTTCAATCGGCCGTTCCCCGATCCGACGATCTTCTTCAGGGCTCAGTTTGAGTTTGAGCGCGTCTACGATTTTGCGAGAGAGTCTTTCTTGTATGTCGAACACGTCCTCCAACTCGCCGCTGTATTTTTCCGCCCAGAGATGAGCGTCAGTCGTCGCATCGATCAATTGGGCGGTGACACGAACGCTGTTGCGCCACTTACGGACGCTGCCTGCCAGCACGTACCGAACATTCAGCTCTCGACCGATGCTCCTCGTGTCCTTTGTTGTTCGCTTGAGCTGCAGAGCCGAATTTCGGGAGATCACGCGCAAAGTGTGAATCCTCGAAAGGTCTGTAATGATCTCCTCGGTCAGACCATCGGCGAAGTATTCGTTGTCATGCTCCGGACTGATGTCCTCAAACGGCAAGACCACAATTGACGGCTGATCCTCGCCTGGGGACGTTACGGCGAGCGTCGGCGTGGTGAGCGTCCGCCGCAGACGCTCCAGATCGACGAGAAGGTCTTTGGCCGACTGGTGGCGCAGTTTGCGGTCTTTCTCCAGGGCCTTGTTGATGATCCTCGCCAGCTCATCAGGAAGGGCAGGATTCAGCCTGATTGGAGCGGTAGGCGCTTTGGTCAGAATCTCCGTGAAGACAATCCCGGAGGTCGTTCCATCAAAGGGCCTTATTCCCGTCGCCATCTCATACACAACGACTCCTAGCGAGAACAGATCCGTGCGCGCATCCACCACCTCGCCTCGAACTTGCTCCGGTGACATGTAGGCAACGGTCCCAACCGCTGTCCCGGGACTGGTCAAAATTGCCTCTGCCGTTTCGGTGGTGGCGGAGGCTTCAGCGGGGGCATGCCGATCCGGCCCCAGCTTTGCCAGCCCGAAATCGAGGATCTTGGCATGGCCGCGATCCGTTACCAAGATGTTGGCGGGCTTGATGTCCCGGTGGATGATTCCCTTACCATGAGCGGCATCGAGACCGTCAGCGATCTCAATCGCGATGTCAATGATCCGGTCCAAAGCCATGGGCTTGCCCAGGATGGTTTGTTTCAGCGTTTTGCCCTCCATCAGCTCCATGGCAATGAAGTGCTGACCGTCGGCCTCGTAGATCTCGTAAATGGTGCAGATATTCGGATGATTGAGGGCAGAGGCCGCCTGGGCTTCCCGTTGAAATCGTTCAATTGCATGACGGTCTTTGGATACTGCTTCGGGGAGGAACTTCAAGGCGACAAAGCGGCCTAAGGAGGTGTCCTCAGCCTTGTAGACGACACCCATGCCGCCGCCGCCAAGCTTCTCCGTGATCCGGTAGTGAGATACGGTTTTGCCAATCATGGGGAGGCCATCCTCCAGCCGGTCAAACTACGCACTGCATCTGAAGCACTTCAGGAATGCAAACTATTATAATGGGTCGGGTCGATATTAGATAGCGGAATGAGGCGCATGCCGCTCAGGATGCCTTCGGGATGTGATCCGCATCCATGAATGCTCTCAACGCATCCTGTGTCGCCAGCTATTGCTTGCCAACCTTCCAGCAGTTCCGGTCACATCATTACACGGTTCAGACACGACTAGCTTGGATTCCACAAGCAGATCTCGATACTGGTGCCTTCTGCTTCTGTTAGGTCGCCGGGGTGATTTCGATAATTTTTTTATTTTTTGGGTCACACTAAGAGAGGCAAACATGCTTCCGCTTCACCGCACCACGTAATACGACAACTAGACACCCCCTCCCCTCGACATGCCCGCGCCAATTCCTAAATCCCGATCCGGCTTGCGCCGATGGACCCCTGCAGAGGATTTTGGCGTATCCTGGCATTGTCCGACGCGCACGTTAGACTCTACGAGCGCAGGGGCAAACCCACTGCCAGCGAACATAGCGAATCCCGTCTCACACGGCGGGGACAACTCCGCCAGGGTTGCGTCCGAGCGCGAGGGGCGCGGCAAGAGTCGGGCTCAAGATCCCGCCAACTGGAACCCCAGTGGAACCCCGGTGGGATTATCGCTTTTTACTGACTTCTGTAAGTGATTGATTTTATTGGTGAGCCGTCCAGGAATCGAACCTGGAACCTACTGATTAAGAGTCACGGCCGCTGGGTTTCACAACCTCCTCAGATTGTGTAACTTATAGAATCGCAATAAAATCCAATTTTCAGGATTGGCCGATCTTGTGTGTGAATGGCAGGTTTTGGAGAACTTTTCACACACGAATTCACACACGGATCGACGTTCGCCAATGTAACCCTATTTCCACGTTGGTTAGAGATTTTGCATTGTGTCAAATCGGTGAGGAAGCAGGGCTGCGTTCCCGTCGCGCTCATGCCCGTGAAAGTGAGCATCCTTGCTCGTAAGATAGTGGTCAGATGTGCTTCAGGGAGAGCTCCATGCGGACACGCCCACTTTTCTGCAGGTGTGCGATTAACTCCAGGAGATTGCGGGCTTGGGGATTTCCTTTCGGGCCGAGCATGCGCATGAGGCTCTTTGCCGATTTGTGGGTGAGGCCGCTCAGTTTTTCGAAGCCGATCGTAGCGTTGATGTAATCGCGCAAAATGGCCTTTCCGGTCTCCAGTTCGCCGGCGAGGAGGCATTCGACGCCCTCGCGCAAAAGCGCGTCCCGAAAAGTCGGATCGTTTTCGATGCGGGCTTGAACGGTTTCTTTAAAATCGCGCGTCAAAGGCATAACTATATCTCCCTGGTTTTGCGCTCCTTATAATCTTTCCAGCACTCGTGGGCGGCCTGGATGTCCGTGCTTTGGTGCGTTTTTGTGCCGCCGCCGATCAGGATAACGAGCGCATCTCCATCTTTCCCGAAATAGACTCGATAACCTGGGCCGAAATCAATCCGGCATTCAAAGACGCCGGCACCGACTCCCTTCGTGTTCGAAAAATTACCTTGCTCGATCCGAACCAGAGAGGTTGTAACCTTAGCCGCTGCCGGGGCATTGAGACCTTTGAACCACCTCGTAAAAGGGCTGTGACCCTTAGGATCAAGATACTCCCTGATCGTGATCATGGTGCATGGTAACATGGATGTTACCATTGGAGCAAGCCTAATCAGAGAGACTCGGAAAATCGTGCCCGGAATCAGTTACGGGCGATAAAAAGTGTCGATGACAAGCGAGGGTACGGCTGCCCCTCGGGCAGTCGGCCGGCGTTGGCAAAACTTTAGCTGCAGAGTTCGAAGGATAGGAAGGACAAGCTGCGTGGTCACGGCAGCCCTCCTCGGGCACGCCCCGCTGCATGCGATCCCTCTCGCGGCTGATAAGACACCAGGAGAAATGTTTGAATCCTGTATGAGTGCAACATAACCCTCCGCGGATATGGATATGTCAGGCGAACTTATCCCAAGCGGCAGCATTCTGTCAAATGACAGTCCGGGGCACACTGCGATTCGTTCCCCCAAAACGGCTTGGGGGTTAAAACAGAGGCAGCCACTCCCAGCAAGTCCGAATTCCGAGCCTCTCGACTCGGGAGCCGTGGCCGGCGGATCATCCACGAAACCTGTTTTCATATCCGGACTATGGGAAAAACGCTGTGGGTGTTTACAATTGGACTATACTTGGTTGATGGAACTTCCTGAACTCCTGTCCTCGTATTTCTCAAAGGCAAGTCGCGCCTGCCGACGGGTCGCCGCTCGCCCGGAGGTGTTCAAATGACGTTTCGTACGGCTGAAAAAGCGGAACCTGAACACGCAAAGGCTACAGGTTTCCATCCGCAGATGAAAGCCGCCGTCTACAGCAGATACGGCCCCCCGGACGTGGTCCAGATCAAGTACGTCCCAAAGCCGGCTCCCAAGGATAACGAAGTCCTTGTTCGAATCCACGCGGCGACTGTTTGTGCGGGGGACTGGAGGCTCAGAAAAGGCGATCCGTTCTTCATGAGATTCATGTTCGGCCTCTCAAGGCCCAAAAAAGTCAACATCCTGGGAATGGAGTTCGCCGGGACCGTTGATTCGGCGGGCAAGGCGGTGACCCGCTTTGGCGCGGGCGACCAGGTATTCGGTTCGACCGGGTTTAAATTCGGCGCCCACGCCGAGTACGTGTGCGTGAAGGAGGATGGCATGCTGGCGGCAAAGCCGGTCAACATGACTTTCGAGGAAGCGGCGGCAGTCTTGTTTGGCGGGGTGTCGGCGTTATGTTTCCTGAGGAGAACAAAGATCCAGACCGGACACAAAGTGCTCATCTACGGAGCCTCCGGGAGCGTGGGGGTCTTCGCGGTTCAGCTGGCGAAGCATTTCGGCGCGAACGTAACGGCCGTATGCAGCACGGGCAACCTGGAACTGGTGAAGTCTCTTGGCGCCGACGAGGTGGTCGATTACACCAGGGAGGATTTCTCGAAAGCCGGCCGGGTCTATGACGTCGTTTTTGATACGGTGGGCAAGAGCGGATTCTCACGCGCCCTGAAGTCACTCAAGCGCGGCGGTTCCTATGTTCGAGTGGGGGGATCCGGACGAGTGTCGGCGATGATTGGAGAGATTTTCCGAGGCATGTGGGTTGCCGCCACGGGCCGCGCGAAAGTGATTGGCGGAGTGGCAAAAAGTGTCACTGGGGACCAGGCTTTTCTAAAGGGACTAATCGAAGCCGGAAAGCTGAGGACAGTGATAGACAGACGATATCCCTTGGACCAGATCGTCGAAGCTCATCGCTACGCCGAGGCCGGACACAAGAAAGGGCACGTAGTCATCGTCATCCGGCCGGCGGGCCGTTAGGTTGCCCCCCCAGGTTATCCGAATACAAAACCGATACGAATTGTCCAAAACTGGCCGGTTACGCCGCTCTCCCTACGAATATGATCCCGGAATTCCACAAGGTACCCACCATGCTTGAACCAATATTCGAGACCGACTCCCAGATTCAGCCATTTCGCCCCTGACCGATGACCGAACGTCCGGCTGTAGCCTGCAGTCGCAAACGGATAGATCCTTTTGGTGCTGGTTTTGAAGTGGTAATAGCCGTTCGCGGAAAAAAGGCCGGCGACATTATCTGCGAAATGCTCTGTTCGCCCGGCAATGCCCATCTCGGCTCCGAAGCCTAAGCCACTAGAGGTCACATATATCCCGCCACCGCCGGATTGATCCCGAAAGATGAGCTGCCGCCGGCACGAAACTGGCCCGGTACGATGAAAACGTACCCGGTTCCTGTTTGAGCGGCAGCCAACGATGTCATGAAGAAAAACATAAGAAATCCGACAGCGACGTATCTCACACTCACCTTCCTTTCGGAACTCGGGGACGTCCACCTCGTATACCGACTTTTCGTCAGAACCTGGTCCCCCGGATTTACGCTAATATTCCATCACTCCGTCATATCCGAAATCCGCCACCTTGAAGGTAATACGGAACAAATGACCTGATTGAAAGCTGTCCGCGGCGTGCCTTGTCAGAACCGCGCTGTGGTCTTGGCCACAATGCCGAGATACCGATGTCAGGCTGAAGGTTCACAGTACTATTAGCACATAGTTGCGCAAAATACCTTCACGACAAGGTGGCAGGCCGCCACGCGTTGATCCTCCCCATGCGGCTCCAACAACAGTGAGAGATTGTATGCTTGGAAAACAGGGGACGCTGACCGGTTTTGGCGAAAAAAAGCGGCAATCCCGGCGACGCCCGGAGTCTGTCCAGAATCCTGTGGGGACTGGGCCTCTGTAATTGCCGCAAACTCTGGAGAAGAACAGCGGAACGTTTTCAGTGTACTGAAAACCAGAAGCGGACGCGCGATTTCCGAAATGAAAAAACCGGGCAGCGTCCTCTGTTTAAGTGCTTCCTGTTGGATCTCCTCCCGCAAGTATGTGCCTGGATAGGCTTCGAGCAGGTCGACGGCAAGGCCGGATATTTGGCGCACCGAGGGAAGCATGCCGATGGAAAGGAAGCTGGAAATGTCATGAGGAAAGCCGAGCTCCCTCGATGAGAGCGGGGACATGCGGCGTTCGATCACGCCGCCGGCGAGCAGATCCACGTCCATCCTGCGCAGTTTGCGCGCACTCGACCATTCTCAATCCCATACGTGCCCAACCATTTGTGCCCGTACCGGATTCAATTCCTCATAACTCAGCACTTGTCATACCCGCGCCTCTTCAATGGGACAGGAGAAGTATCGATCTTGCCGGAGATGGCCGCTCGCGCCTTGGTGGATCGCTCCCTCCAGGCGACCAGCAATGAACTCGCCACAAAAATCGACGAGTATGTACCCACAACAATTCCGGCAAGCAGGGCGAATACTATCCCATTGAGAACCTCTCCCCCGAGGAAATACAAGGCAAGACAGGAGAGCAAAGTCAGCCCTGCCGTCAGAAGAGTGCGGCTCAGCGTTTGATTGATAGAGTCATTCACGAGCTGGAGGAAAGAGCCTGAGAACCGGCCCATTTTCAGATTTTCGCGCACGCGGTCGAAGACGACGATGGTGTCGTTCGTCGAATATCCGATAAGCGTGAGCAACGCGGCGACGATATTAAGATCTATCTCGCGGCCCGTCCAGGCGAAGAGCCCCAAGGTGATGATCACATCATGGATGGTCGCAATGATCGCCGCCACCCCCGAAGTCCATTTGAACCGGAACGCAATATAGATCAGCATGCCGCCGAGCGCCCCTACGGTTGCCGTCAGCGCCTGGCCTCTCATTTGGGCGCCGGCACGAGGGCCGACTGCTTCCGCCGAGAGGACATGGAGCCGGCCGATTCCGCACTCCTCCTTCAAAACTCTCAAAACGTCATGCGTGACGCCTTGAACCGACGCCAGCTGATCCACATTGTTAAGCAGGCCGCCGCTTTCGTGATCGCGGAAGCGCAAGATTTTTCTATTACCGCAAAATCCGGTTGGATTTTCGCTACGCCACGACTTTTGCGACCATGGTGACTAGTTTTGCTGGGTAGTCAGGCTGGGCGATCAAGCGTTTGATCTTGTTTGGAATTTGCTCCGGATTGAGTTGAGCTTTTCGGAATGCCTCACGCACGGTAGCGATTTCGATTTCGGCGAACAACTCTTCGAGGCTCCTTTTTCCCTTGAGCAAAAGCTGGACGTAGGTGGGATTTTGGAGGTTCTTGACCAACGGGGTTTCGGCAAGCATGGTGCGTAGCATGCGGCTTGAAGAGCCGTTGCCTGTCCTGCGGCGGTGACCTCGTTTCAGATGGCGGAAGAACTGTTCCAGCAGGTTGTTGGTTCGTTGCGGTTGGATCTGAAGGAGGCCGGAAGGGGTTTGCACCGTGATGGGATCGGCGAAGAGCTTTTTCCAGTATTTGTCGATCTGGTCAACCATCTTCTGGGCCTTCTGGTTTTGGGGATAGTCCTGGCGCGTGGTGAGCCAAGCGCGAAATGTTTTCACGCGGTGTTCAATGGTGTGGATGTTAGTGTTATCGCCCTCATCATTGAGTCCGTGCCGTCCGGAGGGAGGGGCGATGCGCATGGCTTGGCGTAAGCGATCGAAGAGGGCGATGTTTTTTTCGATTTGCTCGACGGCCTGCCTCAGGCACCGGTCCTAAGGATAGGAAGGACAAGCTGCGTGGTCACGGCAGCCCTCCTCGGGCACGCCCCGCTGCATGCGTTCCTTTCGCGGCTGATAAAAGGAAATATGTAAACTTCGGAAGCTTGTGCCCTACAAAGCGACGTTTTACTGCTGAA
>JBGQNR010000245.1:0-9272 GCA_041501225.1 Acidobacteriota bacterium | reverse complement strand
TGATGTGTAGCGGGCGCTACTATGGGATGGACCACATTATCCACAAACTCATCGCCGGCCGGCTCGTTGCTGTGGAAGCCAAAGCCATCGGAGCAAAAGCGGATTTCGACGTGCAATCACGGTGAAAGATCGGTACACCAGTCATTGGAGCTGATACAGATCAGACAACCGATTTGCAGCATTGGAGACATTGTTTATGACACGACCAGTCACACTTTTTACCGGCCAGTGGGCCGACCTGCCTCTGGAAACGCTCGCCGAAAAGGCTGCGAGGTTTGGATTTGACGGACTCGAACTCGCCTGCTGGGGGGATCATCTTGATGTCTGCCGGGGCGCCGGGAACAAGTCGTATTGCGACTCGCGTCACGAAATACTCGGCAGGCATGGCCTCAAAACCTGGGCCATCAGCAACCATCTGGTTGGCCAGGCGGTGTGCGACAACATCGACGAACGACACAAATCGATTCTCCCCGCCGATGTCTGGGGGGACGGCAAGCCGGATGGAGTCCGCAAGCGCGCGCAGGAACATATGATGGCAGCCGCTCACGCCGCCAAAAACCTCGGGATCGGGGTGGTGAACGGTTTTACCGGCAGCTCGATCTGGCATCTCGTCTATTCATTTCCGCCGGTCAGCCGGCAGATGATTGATGACGGCTATGAATTCTTCGCCCGCATGTGGAATCCTATTCTCGATGAATTCCAGAAATGCGGCGTCAAATTCGGCCTCGAGGTTCATCCGACCGAAATCGCCTTCGATATCGCCAGCGCGCAACGCACGCTCGCTGCCATCGGCGACCGCAAGGAATTCGGCTTCAATTTTGATCCCTCGCATTTCGGGTACCAGGGTGTGGATTACGTCAAGTTCATTCGCACATTTGCCGGCCGTATCTATCATGCGCACATGAAAGACGCCTGGTGGGGCCATGGCGACGGCAGCGTCGGCGTATTCGGTGGTCATATCGATTTTGGGGATCCAAGGCGCTATTGGGACTTCCGCAGCCTCGGTCACGGCGACATCAAATTCGAAGAGATCATCGTGGCACTGAATGACATCGGCTACAACGGCCCCCTCAGTGTGGAGTGGGAAGACTGCCGCATGGATCGCGAGTATGGGGCCACAGAGGCCTGCGCCTTCGTCAGAAAGCTCAACTTCAAGTCAAGCGCCGTTGCCTTCGACGCAGCCTTCGAAAGGAAGTGATTCCTGCACTGTGGTGAAAGGAGGATTATGACTGAAAGACCTCTGAATGTCGGGTTGGTAGGTGGCGGCAAAGGTGCATTCATCGTGCATCCACATGAGAAAGCGATTCACTTTGACGGCACCCGGAGGGTGACGGCCGGGGCACTGTATCCCGATCCCGAGATCGCCCTTCAGGAAGCCGCGAGCTGGCCTTACCCCATCAAAGGTTACGGCTCCTATGACGAAATGATCAAGGACCAGACAGGCCTTCCCGAAAGTGAAAAGCTTGATTACCTGCTCATCGTCACTCCGAATTCCGTGCACTACGATCCCGCAATGAAAGCGATCGAAGCGGGCATTCCAGTATTTTGCGAAAAGCCGCTTTGTTTGAATCTCGAAGAAGCCGATGGTCTGGTCGCAACTGTTCGACGCCATAACATCCCGTTCGGGGTCGCCCATACCTACGTCGGCCACTGGACCAGCCGTCTGTCCCGTTACATTGTGCGTACGGGATTACTGGGGGATGTTCGCTGGGTGGATTCCTATTACATTCAGGGCTGGCTGGCGACGAAACTCGAGGATACCGGCCAGCAACAGGCTTCCTGGCGCGTGGACCCGAAGCGTGCCGGTAGTTCCGGCTGCGGCGGAGACATCGGCACCCATGCCCTGATGCAGCTGCGATATGTGACTGGATTGGAGCTTTCGGAAGTCTCTGCACAGCTGGAAAGGTTTGTCGAGGGCCGCAGGCTGGATGACCACTTCACGGTGTACTGTGCGTTGAACAACGGAGGCAAGGCTCTCGTCCGCGCATCGCAAATATGCATAGGGCACCAGAATGACCTTGGCATCGTCGTCGCCGGCACGCAGGGCACGCTGCGCTGGCGGCAGGAAGATCCGGAGAGTATCACAATCTGCCTCCCCAACCAGCCCGACCGCACCTACTGGCGTGGTGCTGTGACGCCGGGCGACGGATTTTTGCCCAAGGACATGCCACCCGAGCTCATGGCGGAGCCGACCGTCCCGTCGGGGCATCCGGAGGGATTCCACGACGCGTTCGCGCGCCTGCATCGTTGCTTCGAAGCCGACGTTCGCAAATGGAAAGCCGGTGATCCGTTTTCCTGTGACGGATCCAAGTACGCCAACGTGGAGGATGGCCGAACCGGGATAGCCTTCATCGAAGCCTGCGTCCGGAGCAGTCGTAACGAAGGCGCCTGGACCCCGATGCCGTAGACAGGCGTCAGGTTTTGCTCTCACCCGCTCGCAAACGTGTTGGCCCGAAAACCAAAATCTTACCGCAGTGACCGCAAAGCGCGCAGAGAGACAATGCCGGTAACATAAACGCGTTCATCACGGCTGATGAATTGTTGGCTGGCTCATTTCCCGACTTCCTTGAGGAGGGCATCCGGGTTCGTATCGAGGCGCTGGTATTCATCCCACAGCGATTTGGCCGCATAACCGCGCAATTCGACTTGCGGCCGCAACTCGACGTAGCGGTCGAAGATGCTCACATACATCTCCCTCTGGCCCGGTGGCGGCAGTTCATACAGCTTGCGAACCAGCGCCGGTTCCATGTCGGGCGTGATCAGCATTACCGGGGCGCTGGGAGCTGAATCGGATACCCCATTCCACCAGTGGACTGCCGGGAACCGGCGCAGGTACCAGGGCAAGGGCCAGAGGTTTTCGCGGCTGATGATCTGGATCGGCATCGATAGCTTCTCCGGATACGCCCGAGCCAGACCCTCTAATTGCCGGATCATGATATAGACATCTTTGCCTGTATGGGCATACACCCATGGATTGCAGGGATCCGCTTCGTAGCGGAAACTGCAGGCCCAGGCTTGCCAGCCTAGATGGAGCGCCGCGGCAGCGAGCAGCACAACGACTGCGCCTCTTGCTGCCGGCCTGCGCAGGACTCTGGTCAACCAAACGGCACCCAGGCCTGCCAGGAGGACCATTCCGTGAAGAAAGCCCAGCAGATTCCAGGGTACCTTGTATGGGATCAGGCTATAGATGACAACCATAAGCAGGGTATAGAGTACCAGGAAACGGGGCACGTTCGGGTCCATTCGAGGCACCCCCTTCCTGAAGGCCGCCACGCTTCCGACAATTGCCAGGGCGGCAATCAGGCCTTCCGTCCAAACCGGTCCTCCTTTGGCCCGGAAGTACAGTAGGAGGTTAAGGTAATAGTGCCATGGATGCTCGTGGAGGGTGGCGTGACCGGACCCGCGCCAGAAATAGGTTCGATAGGCCAACACTGAGTCGACGATCCCGCCAGGATGGCTTAGAAAAGAAGAAAAAAGCAGAACCGCAGTCAATATGGCCGCTGCCGCCGCCAATACGAGATGCTTTCCGGGTACTATGATTCGAAGCGGCGTTTCGCCGCGCACCTTTCTTGAGGAGAGCAACAGAACGGCTGCCAATACCATGCACGTGCCTGCGATGATCACCGTCTCCTTTGTTGCGTACATCAGTCCCAGGCAAAGCCCCGAGCTAATGGCCCAGGCGGAACCACCATGCCGGCTGTAGCGGAAAGCGGACAGCATCCCACAATAGGTAAGGAGAACAAACAGGGATTCGTGGATATAATAGCGGCTATAGTAGACCATGGCTGGAGAGATTGCCGCGAGCAACGCAGCACAGAACGCCGCCGGGAAACCGATGTAGGGGATCAGGAAAACATGGGCGGCGACGAGCAGCAATCCGGCTGTAGCAGGGACAACCCGGAGCGTAACCTCACTGACATCCTTGTAATATGCTGCCCCCAGAAGTTTGGCAGGCAGCAGGGTTAGGTAGTAAAGAGTCGGCCCGTGGTAATCGACCGTCGAGTACTCATATCTCCCCTGCTCCAGGAGGGTGCCGAACTTGGCCGCGTGAACCGCTTCGTCACAATGCATGGGCCGTTGCGCCAAGAGAGGAAAACGCAGAAGAAAGGCCAGCAGCACGGGGATGACAAAGGCCAGTACTCTGGCCCGAGATAGGCTGAGGGGGTGGTGGGATGAGTGAAGGCTGCCCTGTTCCCGCATCCTATATACTCTATCATCGAGGATAGCGGGCTAGCAATCGCGGTGAGACAGCCCGGACCAAACAGTTACCGAACGAGGTTGACCGAATAATGGGGGAAATCGGCAAATCGGCAGCGGCGAAATGAACGAAGCCCGTTCTCAATGAGTGAAGTGAACCATAACAGGTGAGACGGCAGGGCCGGACGGGTCAGAATTCAGTAGCCGTGCCTCCACGCCGGGATACCTGAGGCAGTAGTTTGCGATTTCTTCCATGGGCATGATCATGAAGGCGGTCGATAAGGCTTCCGCGACCGCTGCCGGTGAATCTCCTGTTTCGAAAATCCCTGCAGGCACGGTGGAGTTGTTCCCGCGGTAGACCGCGCTGAGCGACTCCAACGGACCCGAAACCCAGACTGCGGAGCGATTGCGGACCGGCAGCCCTGTGCGAGGATCCACGATGTGATCCCTCTTGCGAATTCCGGATGCGCTCCAGGCCTGGCGCCGTGCCACGATGCTCGACAGCACCGTCGCCGTGGCCGGCAGGCTGAGTGTCAGCGGCCATCCTTCGCGATCCGGCGGCGGGTCCAGCACGAGCACTGAACTGAATCCGCCATGGACTACTGCCCGGTTGATCTCCCATTCCTGAAGTAATTCTCCTGCACGATCAATAGCGTAGCCTTTGCCGATTCCGCCAAGATTCAGGTGAACCTTGTCGGTGTGGATCCTCACACTGAAATCGGCAGGCATCATTTCAACCGCTTCGATCCCTGATCCCAGCGAAACATCAAATGCGCCACCGGTTTCAGCATGGAAATGTCGCGCCAGGAGCAGGCACTCCATTGTCCACATGCCCACCGATGTGGTTTCCCCGGACTTCAGGCGGTTGATGCGGGAAATGTCGCTGCTGCTGCGATGGCAGGTCAACTCTGTTTCCAGACGATCGATCCGGTCAAAAGCGGCGCGGACGGCCTGCCCGGCATAGCCGCGATCCTCGTGTACGCAAACGATCTCGAAAACGGTTGCCATGGCCTGGTGGGTGAACCGGTGCGCATGGATCGAGTCATCCGCCTTGCTGCGAAGCAATTCCGGATGCGGGGGAGCGTTGGTTTCCATATCCTCAACCTGTGTCGCGGCGTTGCCGGCACTCATTATATGAGCCTTCTGCAGCCCAAAACATTAGATTTTCCAAGCGGCCTTTGCTTCTACCACCTCAAGCCCCAGGAGAATCTGAATGAAACCTCATTTATCCAACACTCAGGATGCTAGAATCTTACGTACAAGTCTTTGCCATTTAGGCAAGAAAAGCAAAAGATCAACGCAGAGGTCGCAGAAAAAAGTCATTCAACAGCAAAAATCCTCTGCGGCCTCTACGTTGAGGTTTTTAGGATGCGGATATTCCGCACCGTATTCTACGTGGCTGACTTTTGCCCGCTGCCTGAATGGCAGAGTTCATTGTTTGCTGTTCAGATCCAGCTATGTCTCTATGGTAATCTATGAAATCTGCTCACGCCCAAGGGCAAGAAGTCCTGGAGGAATATGCGCATACTCAAGATTCTGTGCACATTGGTAGGATGTTGTATGATCGCGGGCGCCGCCGCCGATCGAGACTGGCCACAGTGGCAGGGACCGGACCGGACCAATCTCTCCGCTGAGACCGGGTTGCTGAAACAGTGGCCGCCGGCGGGACCCGCTGTGACCTGGTCGATATCCAACATTGGAACGGGTTATGGCACGGTCGCCATTCAGGGGGACCGTATCTATCTGCAGGGAACACTAGGTGCCGTAGGGACGGGCGGCACAAGCGCCGTATTCTGCCTGAATCGGGCCGACGGCAAAACCATCTGGACCCGGTCGCTGGGCCGCAGCCTGGAGCAGGAGAAGGGCGGCGGACCAAGGGGAACCCCTACCGTCGAAGGCGAGCGCGTGTACGCCCTCTCCGAAGACGGAGACCTCGCATGTCTGCAATCCAAGGACGGCTCCGTGATCTGGACGCGCAACATTCTCAGGGATTTTAAAGGCTCGAATCCTCAATGGCTCATCAGCGAATCCCCCCTCATCGACGGCAACCACGTGATCATTACTCCCGGCGGTCCCAAGGCCGGCATTGCAGCACTCGACAAAGCAACCGGCAAGACCGTCTGGACCTCCAGCGAGCTGAGTGATCCGGCCGCCTATTCTTCATGCATCGTTGCCGACGTCCAGGGTGTGCGCACCATCATGACTTTGACCTCTCAGGCAGGCGTCGGCATGCGCGCGACGGACGGCAAGCTCATGTGGCGGTATCCACGAGTCGCAAACGACACCGCCAACATCACGACTCCCATATTCTTCAAGGACAAGGTCTTTTACACATCGAATTACAATACGGGTTGCGCTCTGCTGCGATTGAAGGCGGAAAACGGGGAAGTGAAGGCCGAAGAGGTTTATTTCAGCCGGGAGATGATGAATCATCATGGCGGTGTGGTTCTGGTGGACGGCTTCCTTTACGGCTTCTCGAACGCGATTCTGACATGCATGGAATTTGAGACCGGGAAGGTTCTGTGGCGGAATCGGAGTGTGGGCAAGGGCTCGCTCACCTACGCGGATAGAGATCTCTATCTCCTTGGTGAGGAAAACACGGTCGGTTTGGCCGCGGCCAGTTCTTCTGATTATACGGAGAAGGGACGCTTCAAGATCGCCGATCAGGGCTGGCCCAGTTGGGCGCACCCCGTCGTCTGCGGTGGCAAGCTCTTCATTCGAAATCAGGGCGTGCTCGCCTGCTACGACATCAAGGCCAGGTAATCCCTGCTGAGGTCTTGGCCTGGCTTGTTATTTGATACAATTAGAGATCTAAAGATGAAACCAAATCCAAAGCCCTCATACATATCAAGTTTTCACTCTGTTGGCCTCTTTGTCTTGGTTGGATTGGCCGCGCCGCTCGCCTCTCAGGATTGGCCCATGTGGGGTGGAACGGCACAACGGAATATGATTTCAGGGATGAAGAATCTCCCCGCATCCTGGGACCCTAAGACAAAGAAGAACATCAAGTGGAAGGCGGAGTTGGGATCCACGTCCTATGGGAATCCTGTGGTTGCCGATGGGAAAATTTTCGTAGGCACGAACAACGACCAGCCAAAAAATCCCGCCGTCACAGGGGACAAGGGCATCCTCATGTGTTTCCGTGAGTCGGACGGCAAGTTTCTCTGGCAGGCAGTTTCCGACAAGTTAGAAACTGGAAAAGAGAACGATTGGCCCGACCAGGGCGTCTGTTCCTCTCCCGCTGTGGACGGAAAGCGCCTCTATTACGTTACCAACCGAGGCGAATTGGTTTGTCTTGATACAGAGGGACTCCTTGACGGCAAAAACGACGGCCCCTACCAGGGTGAAATCTACAAGAGCTCTACCGATGCCGACATCGTTTGGAAACTGGACATGATGAAAGAGCTGGGTGTATTCCAGCACAATATGGCCAATTCTTCGCCTGTCATCTTTGAGGATCTGGTCCTGCTTGAAACTTCCAATGGTCGCGATGACGGTCATGAAAAAATCCCCTCACCCAAGGCTCCCAGCTTCATAGCCGTCAACAAAAACACCGGCAAGGTGGTCTGGCAGGACAACTCCCCGGGTGATCGCATTCTGCATGGGCAGTGGTCTTCGCCGTCCCTCGGCGAGGTAAACGGGGTAATGCAGGCGTTTTTCCCCGGCGGCGATGGCTGGCTTTATGGCTTCAACGCGCGCACTGGAGAGAAACTCTGGAAGTTCGACCTGAATCCGAAGGATTCGGTCTGGCCGAAGACACGCAACGACGGCATTTCCACGCCCGTCTTCTACGAGGGCAAGATTTTCATGAGCGTGGGCCAGGATCCGGAAAGCGGCGAGGGCATCGGACATATGTACTGTATTGATCCCACAAAAGGTGGTGACATCACCGAGTCCGGCCGCGTGTGGCAGTACGACAAAATTCGACGCTCGATCTCCACGGCCGCGATCGCCGATGGATTGGTCTACATCTCAGACTTCAGCGGATTCCTACACTGCCTGGATGCCCAATCCGGAAAACCATACTGGACTTTCGACATGCTTGCTGCGGTGTGGGGTTCCCCGCTGGTCGTGGACGGGAAAGTTTATCTCGGGGATGAGGATGGTGACGTTACGGTTCTACAGGCGGGGAAGGAACTCAAGAAAATCGCGGAAACCAACATGGCGAACTCCGTCTACAGCACACCCGTGCCCGCAAACGGAGTGCTCTATGTTATGACCCGCTCCGAACTCTACGCCATAGCCAACAGCCAGGCTGGACCCGGGAAATGACAACTTCACGAGGGCTGGGCATCGCTGTTTCTGGGATTGCGCTTTGCCTGGCGCTCTCCGCGGGTGCGCAGGTGCCCGGCCCCGGCGACGCGTGGCCCATGTTCCGCGGATCGCCTGTCCTCTGGGGCGTCTCGGGAACTCAGTTGCCGAAAGCGCTCAAATTGCGCTGGAGCTACCAGGCGAAAGATTCGTTCGAGTCTTCCCCTGCCATCGTGGATGGAACCGTCTATGTTGCCTCCATGGACAGCAACCTTTATGCCATCGATCTCGCCACGGGCAAAGTGCGCTGGCAGTACCAGACTTCGGGGCCTGTGGAGGAATCCTCACCCTGTGTTCGGGGTGGAGTAGTCTACCTGGGCGATTTGGGTGGGGTTTTCCATGCCGTGGATGCTGCCACCGGAAAGGCTCGCTGGACCTTCAAAGCCAATGATGAAATAAAATCCTCGCCCAGCTGGGACGGCAACCGGATCTATTTCGGGTCCTACGATCAGAATCTCTACTGTCTCTCCGCAGACAAGGGATCACTGGTATGGAAGTTTCAGACCGAAGGCCCGGTCCACTGCACTCCGGCGATCGACAAAGGCACCGTCTACATCTCCGGTTGCGACGAAAATTTCCGCGCCATCGAGGCCACAAGCGGGAAGCAGCTCTTTGCCATACCGCTCGGCGCATACACCGGGGCGTCGGCGGTGGTCAGGGATGAGCAGGCCTATGTCGGGACATTCGGAAATGAAGTGCTGGGCCTCGATCTCAAACGCCGCGCCGTCCGCTGGACCTACAAGCATCCCACACGTAACTTTCCT
>JBGQNR010000244.1:0-9341 GCA_041501225.1 Acidobacteriota bacterium | reverse complement strand
CGATGCGACTGCACTTTTCCCTATGGCATGATGCGGAAACTCCGTCTGCCCGTCGAACCCAGCCCGGATAGGAAATCTGGGAGGTCAGAACCCCGTTTTCAGCTCCTGTCGATATTTTTGCACCCTGGAATACATCTGATCTTTGAGCATCAACTTTCTCTTCTTGAGCGTTATTTCCTGGATCCTCTCTGCATCCGTGAGATGATGGCGACGGCTCAACTGCTCCAGTTGCTCGTCGTAGGATTGGTGCTCTGCGGCGAGCCGCTTGAATTCCTCGTCCCTTGCAAGCAACTGTTGACGGAGTTCTGCTTCACCGATCGAAATGCTCATAGCGGTTCCCCTCCTTCCATCTTTCTAGAGATTCGTGAGGTTGATGGATTCATAAATTTCAAAAAGCGATTTGAGAAAAACTCAAAATTCCAATATTCCGGGACCAGACATCCATCCATGGTCCGAACGATGGCTCGCCCGGGTCATTCAAGCATTCCTCTCATTTCGGTCCGTCATGCGCGTTGTATTACTTCGCCGTCATTCCGCAGTTGGCCAGGGCGCCGCATTCGGGCCCCAGGCCGCAGGTGCGTCATGATGACGTTCGAAACCAAGATCCACGAGACGCCGGATCAATTGATTAAAGGGCACTCTACGGGCGGCCCAGAGCTTAGGATACATGCTGATCGATGTAAAGCCAGGCATGGTGTTGATTTCGTTGAGCCAGATTTTGCCCGTACCACGATCAAGAAAGAAATCGACGCGCGCCAGTCCCGCACCGTCGATGACTCGGAATGCGCGCAACGACAGAGTCCTGACTTCTTCCGCTGTTCGCTCGTCGATATCTGCGGGAATCTGAACTCTGCTGGTGGGATTGTTGTATTTGGCCTCATAATCATAAAATTCGCAGGCCGGAATGATCTCGCCTACCCCGGAAGCCTCGGGACAATCGTTGCCCAGCACGGCGCACTCCAATTCCCTGGCATCGATTCCTTTTTCGATGATGATCTTGCGGTCGAACTGAGCGGACGAAAGCACCGCAGCCTCAAATTCGCCGGCATGATGAATCTTATAAACACCGACCGATGAACCAAGATTGGCCGGCTTGGAAAATACCGGGTAGCCAAACTGGGATTCGATTTCGTCGCGCACGCTCGCCAGTCTCTTCTCCAGGCCACGCGCGGGCTCGACTCTGTGGGGCACGATGGGCAAAGATGCATGCGCGAAAAGCCGCTTCATGACGTCTTTATCCATCCCCACGGCCGAAGCGAGGACGCCGCAGCCCACATAAGGGAATCCCGCCATTTCCAGCAGCCCCTGAATCGTTCCATCCTCGCCATAGGGGCCATGCAGCAGGGGAAAGAAAATCTCAGGCCGCCGGCTCAGGTCTTGCTCACCGCTCCAACAACCTGCAATGGCCTCAGTCTCAGATCCCGCGAAAAAAATGACGCGATCATGAAGATTGATCGGCAGCATGGTTCGCACTTCCGCGTCGCTGGCAAGCCTGCCGCCCTTGGTAATACCGATGGCGGTGACCTCAAATTCTGCCGGATCCAATGCCCCAATCACGGAGGTTGCCGATGAAATTGAGACTTCATGCTCACCCGATTTGCCGCCGAACAGAATGCCGAGACGGATCTTACTCATCTTTTCTGCCATCGCCATTTCCACCCGAACCATTCAGGGCATGCTGCTGGTATGCCTTGATGATCAAGCGAACCAGATGGTGCCTGACTACATCCCCTTCATTGAAGTAGCAGAACGCCAAGCCTTCGACATCGCTGAGAATGGTTTTGGCCTCCACCAGGCCGGAGTTGCGCGCGAGCGGAAGGTCGATTTGCGTGACATCGCCGGTAATTACAGCTTTGGAATGCAGACCGATCCGGGTCAGGAACATCTTCATCTGCTCGGAAGTGGTATTCTGTGCTTCATCCAGGATAATGAAGGCATCGTTGAGAGTTCTGCCCCGCATAAATGCCAGAGGGGCGATTTCGATAACCCCAGTCTCCAGGTAGCGCTGAATCTTCTCCGCCTCCATCAGGATGTAAAGCGCATCATAAAGCGGACGCAGATAGGGATTGATTTTCGCTTCCAGGTCCCCGGGAAGAAAACCCAATCGTTCACCTGCTTCCACCGCCGGGCGCGTCAGGATGATGCGCGACACGCTCTTTTCCAGCAAATAGGTCAGGGCCATGGCCATCGCCAAGAAGGTCTTCCCGGTTCCGCCCGGTCCAATGCCGAAAACGATGTCGTTCTGACGAATAGCCTCGACATAGCGGCGCTGATTTAGGCTCTTCGGCGTGACCTGCCGTTTGCCGGTGGTCAGAAGCTGCATTTTTGGAAAGAAATCGTGCAGGCTGAGGGCGGCATCCTCGGCGATCTGCTTAAACGCCGACTTCAGGTCGCCATTGCTGATATTGTGCCCTTGATCCACTAAACCAGAGAAATCAACAAGGATGCGTTCAAGAAGATTGACGTCCTTTTCCTCGCCATCAATGGTCAGCGCGGAATCCCGCGACTGAATAGTGACAGCAAAAATATGCTCCAGGAATTTGACGTTTTCGTCGAGGGGCCCAAAAAGCAGTTTCAGACTGCGATCCGAGAGAAGGACTTTTTTCATCTCAGGACTGGTTCGACCTCAAACGGGGTTTTTAAGAGGCAAGCAGGATTTCCTCGCCTCGAATCAACGGCAGGGCACACCTCAAAAGGCATTATTCGCATGTCTTAAAACATCTTAGGCCCCTAGATCTTGCAAGTCAATGCTAAAATACCATTTGACTTATGGGATAACTCCTTGTAAAGTAAGCTCTTTTGCCGGACGCTCCCTAGAGAGCAGAAGGATCATTGAACCCAGTGAGGAGTGGCAGGAATGGCGAATCACGCGTCGGCGCTTAAGGCGCACCGCCAAAGCATCAGGCGAAAGACTAGAAACCGAAGCAACCGCAGCGCTTTTAGAACTGCGCTGAAGACCTTCTCCGAGAAGCTCAACGCAAGTAAGCTTGACGAAGCAAAGGCTTCACTCCCGCAGCTTTATACGGACATCGATAGTGCCGTGGATAAAGGCGTGCTGAGCAAGAATGCCGCTGCCCGGCATAAATCGCGTCTTTCTAAGCATTTGAATGCTGCGGTGGCGCCGCCAGCCGCGAAGAAGTAGATTAGCAAGCAGCCACAAACCATACAAATGCCGCGAGGCTGGTGCTCGCGCGATTTGCGTTATTTGTGGCTGCTTTGCTTTTTGAGGATGCTCAGGTCCCTTCAGAGCGAGCACATCCACTGCTCCAGCAGGATGCGTTCGTCCGGACTGGAAGACTTGAAGCTGCGATCGATGTGAGCCAGCCGTTGAAACATCTTGCGTGCCAAATCCAGATCCAGCCCCTGGGCCTGCCTCAGGAACTCCTGCAAGACAAAATCCGGTACCTGGGCAGCCCGCCCGATTTCCCGCGGCTGTCGCCCTTCCGCCAACAACTCCTTGGCAATCAGCACCTGGCGAAAATGCCTCGCCATCATGCTGACGATCACCAGCGGCGGCTCACCCGCCTCCATCAGGTTCCCTAACAATCTTAGAGCAGCTTTTAGATCCCTTCGGCCCAATGCTGAAGTGAGCTCGAAGATCGTGTGCTGCCGGCTGGCTGGAACCAGCAAATCAACGGCTGCATCCTCGATTTGCTTTTCAGCGCCGCTGTAAAGGATCAATTTCTCGATCTCATTCTCCAGGCTGAGCACGTCGGACCCGGCCAGGTCCAGCAGCTTTCGCCGAGCTGCCGCTCCAATTCGATAGCCGCGGCGTGACAGGAGGCTACCGGCCCATCTCTCGAGCGCAGGGCCCTTCAACTTTTGAAACTCGACAATACATGCGCGCTCGGCGAGGCGTTTGTAGAATGAAGTGCGGCGATCCAGTTCGGAGGCTACAAGAGCAAGTATGGTTTTTTCCTGAGGTGCCGCAACATACGAGGCAAGCTCTTCCTGATCCTCTGCCGCAAGCTCCTCGAGATCAGTCACCAACACCAGGCGGCGTCCGAACATCAAGGGGAAACTGTTGGCTTCGTGCACGATTTTCGCCGCGGTAACAGTGCGCGCGCTGCATTCTACGAGGTTAAAAGCCCTGGCCTCGGGAGAAACGGCCTTGGCTTTCAGCGACAGAATCGCCTGGCGCAAGAGATACTCTTCCGGTCCAAACAGGAGATATACCGGGCAAAATCGACCGCGCTCGAGGTCGGATTCAAATTCTTCGAATGTCAGAGTAGGCAATGGCTTAGCGAGTGAGAATGGCGCTGGCCAGGCTCGCGGCAAAATCGCGCGCCAAGCGGTCCAAAGCCGAATTCTCCTCCGAAAAAAACTGCGCGATCTTGCCGTTTAAAACATACCGTTCTTGGAAGGTAAAGCCGGGATTCTCGAAAAGAACGGAGCCGTCCTTCAACCGCACCAATTTCACCGACATTTCTACCGTGACCAGAAAGGCCGAAGCGAAGGTATCTGTCCCATAGGTGATGGGACTGGCGTTGAGACTGTGAATCTCACCCTGGAGCACAGCATCCACGCCGGTCGATTGTGAATTGACCGGTACTCGGGTGCGCGCGGCAAACTCCTTGAAGACCGCAGCGGTGATCTGTTGCTCGAGCTTGTACTCGCGCGTGAGGTTCTTAAACGCCGGAATGCCCAGCGATTGGATGCCGCCGGGCAGCTTCCGGGTTGCGCTGGTGACATGATAGCCACAGGCAGCAAAAAGCAACAGGCTCATGATCAACCCCGCAAGATGCCAAAGTGCGTTATGCGATTTCATGATGGGTTTCACTTTCGAGCTTTTCGAAAATCAGCCGCACACGACAAAGAACACCGAATCTCCCATACAAGTTTATAGGAATTCTGATAGCATGTGTAGATTTGCCTTCGCCCTCCAGGGCTCCTTCGGAACCTGTTAGAGCCGCGCAATCTGGATCTTCTTCTGGGCCTGATACTTGCCTTTGCGATCGGCATACGAGGTGACACACTCGCTGTCAGCCTTGACGAACACCAACTGAGCGATTCCCTCCCCGGCATAAACGCGGACCGGAATCGGCGCGGTATTGACAAGAGCTACCGTGGCATATCCCTCCCACTCCGGTTCAAAGGGCGTGACATTCACAACAATACCACAGCGAGCATACGTGGATTTGCCCTGGCAGATTGCCAGCACATCGCGCGGAATCCGGAAATACTCCAGTGATCTCCCCAACACATAGGAGTTGGGAGGAATCCAATACGAAGTACCCTTGTGATCAATCCATGGAGCCTGGTCCATCTTTTTGGGATCCCAGCGTTTAGCAGTCCCGAAGGCCGGGATCTTAAATTCCTTTGCGAGGCGGAAATCATAGCCATAGGAACTGATTCCATACGAGATTTTTCCGCGCCGCGCCTGGTTCCCTGCAAAAGGGCGAATCATGGCGTGCGTGCGCGCCATTTGAGCGATCCAATGATCGGGCATCACTCCCATTTGTCTTCCTCCGGGTAGAAACAGTGGGGGAGTCTAACATCGGGCCGCAGGTGTGTAAAGCTCGTAAATAGAATTGGCTTGACACTATTTGCAGCCACAACTAATATCTTTGCACCAACTTATGGAGGATTAGCGTGATAAAACAGGACATCGTGAACCGTGTAGCTGATCAGCTGAACATAACCAAGGTAAAAGCGGAAATTGCGGTGGAATCTGTCTTCAACTCGCTCAAGAATGCCCTTAAACGCGGGGAGAGGATCGAGCTGCGTGGTTTCGGAGTCTTCATTGTAAAACCGCGCAAGAGCGGCGTCGGCCGCAACCCTCGAACGGGCGAGGAAGTGGCTATTCCTCCCGGAAAGACCATTCGCTTCAAGCCGGGTAAAGAAATCCGTGCCGACAAGATTTATTGATGCTTTTTGCGACGCTGCCGGCGCTCCTTCCATCCATCGGGTTATGAGAAAGTTCTTATTTCTGTGAGTAGTAACTTTCCCTTCGACTCGACCACGCCATCCCGGGAGCCCTGGCTCACGGGCAGGAGTGAGCAGGAAGTTCTTGCCCCTACATTGCCCTCGCCTGGCGGGCGGGAGTGGTTGCTTCCCGCCTTTCTCTTTCTGATCACTCTTCTGAGCACCACCTATGCCGGGCTGTTCTATATCTTCGGGGATCAAGGTTTCTTCCGGATCGCGTTGGCCATTGCCTTCCATCCTACGCTTCTGCTGCGTGGACTGCCCTTCTCATTCACCTTGATCATGATCTTGCTGGCCCACGAGATGGGGCACTTTATGGCCTGCCGCTATTATGGCATTCGATGCACCCCGCCTTTCTTTATCCCCTTTCCCATGTCGTTTGCGGGCACATTGGGCGCCTTCATCCGAATCAAGTCCCATTTCCAGCACAGGAGAGCCCTGTTTGATGTAGGCATTGCCGGTCCGCTCGCGGGATTCGTCTTCGCGCTGCCTGCGCTCGTCATCGGCATCGCGGCATCGCAATTAATCCCGAAGGGCAGTATCCACGGGGGCATGGGCTTCGGTGAACCGCTCCTCTTTCGCTGGGTGGGTAGGATTGTGCTCGGCTATGCTCCTGAAAGACAGGACATGATTGCACATCCAATCGCAATGGCCGCATGGTTCGGATTGCTGGTTACGAGTCTCAACCTGCTCCCGATATGGCAGCTGGACGGCGGGCATATCAGCTACGCTGTGCTGGGAAGAGAGCGACAGAAAAAGGTGTCCATCGCTTCCGCTGTCGGCCTCATGCTGGTCAGCCTGGCCGGCTGGCCGATTCCCTCCTATCTGGTATTTGCCTGCCTGGTTTTGTTCCTCGGTTGGCGCTACCGTTTTTATCACCCGCCCACTCTTTGTGAGGGTGAGAAAATCGGGATCGCCCGCGAGGTCCTGGCTATCGTCGCCCTGTGGATCCTGATCGTATCTTTCACGCCGGTCCCGATCTATTTCGACTGAAAGTTGTTTTTGCGGGATGCCATTCCCTTATTTCGGGCACCAGATTTCGAGTTTGACACCTTGAATCCCTTCGGTGATAATTTCGCGTCGGCCTGGCACCCGGACCTGATCAGGCAAGAGTGGGTGGTTAGCTCAGCTGGGAGAGCGCCGCGTTCGCAATGCGGAGGCCGGGGGTTCGATCCCCCCACCATCCACCAATATCCATGCGGGTGTCATAAGAATTACCCTTTCAGCATTTCCCCACTTAACGGCAGGGTAACGGCAAACGAAAAAGGGCGCCCGAAAGCGCCCCTTTTCCTCCAAGGGCCGAGTCGCCCCGGCCCCGGTTGACTAGTTTATTCCTTTTCCGCTTCTCGGGAGTCCGGATTCTGATCCTCGATTTCCCCGATCAAATCGTAGAAAGCATTGCTGACAACCTCCAGGGCGTCGCCTGGCCACTGATCCAGGCCCTTGCCTCCGACGCCGATCTCACTCACGGCGCCGGCTAGCTTTCCAAGCTTCTGGAGTTGAAACGGCGTAATGCTCAGCGCCTTGTCGAATCCCAAGCATGTGAATATTTTTTTCGCGGCGGTTTTGGGTTGTCGGGTTGGTGGTATTTTTGATACTTTGGATCCGGTCATGTTTTGCCCTCCATAGGCAATTCATGGCAAGGGCTTGTCGGCTGTTTCTCCAGTCGGCAGGCCCGCTCCATGCGGGTTTATTTCTTCGGTTGTTTCAATACTTTCGCCAGATAGTCCTGCAGGAGTTTCCGAACTACATCCGCCATTCTTACATCCGTTGCAGCAGAATGCAGCTTCAACCCCCGGTAGGTTTCCTCTGGTAAGTCCACAGTTAGTCGTTTCATTTCCGCATGATTGCATGATTGCCTTATTGTTGTCAATCTCGTTTTTGTTGCCGTCCTTACGCAGCGGCCGGAAACGCCGTGGATCACCAAAGATTGCATAGAGCAGTACGCGATACCCAACCAGGTCCGCGCAGCTCGCCTGGCTGGCAAGCCAGCACAGTCCGCAATAGCTCCAGGTCTGCATCGCGCCGGCTAGAGCCGTTGGCCTCTGCTCGAGGTGGAAGGGTCCGCCTGGTTGCTCGCACAGGCAGCAGCGATCGGTCCGCGGTGTGGAATTCTGAAAAAGGCCAATGTCCGGGTTTTTCACCATCGACCCTCGAAAACTTTCGCGTAGGATGGCTCAGGTTGAAGAATGAGGCAATGGGTGATGGTAGGACAAGGGCCGTTTTCGATCACTTCAGCGTTGGCCAGGTCCACCGCGGGTGAGGCCGTTGTGGTGATCACCGCGGATCGCCGTAGTCTCTTGGGCGTGTGGAGCCGTATCGCT
Organism: Acidobacteriota bacterium; assembly: GCA_041501225.1. Classification (GTDB taxonomy): domain Bacteria; phylum Acidobacteriota; class UBA6911; order UBA6911; family UBA6911; genus JAFNAG01. The sequence continues at coordinate 1,092 of JBGQNR010000244.1, read as the reverse complement.
TTCCCCAATTAATTGGTTAAAGCGATTTTCCTTGGGTCTTCCCCGTGCTGCGCTCATGGCGATCAGAAATCGGTTGCTCAATTAATTGAGTAACCGATTTTGATTCTTGAAAGGTTTTTGACTTCCGATCTCCGCCGCCTTTCTTCTGCCGTTCCTTGTGCTGTTTTTGATATTCCGCATCCTCGCGCGCGCATGGTTTCCTCTCCTATGCTCCGCAGTGGGTTTTGATCGTCTGGAGTTGTGCTTCTGTCAAGATGACGGATCCCATTACGAAATTTTTCCCCGTTGCGATTTTAGTCTCTAAACCGCAGCGAATTTGCCCACCTTCAACGGCCAGACTGCCCGAAAATCCAAAAGTCGAGAGTCCGATATGGCCGGTCAAAACTGCCGTGCCAGCCGTGATATCAATTTCGGAATAGCCCATGCCGGAGTCCATTCCGGAAATCGAAAGGGCAAACAATCCGTCACTAGTCAATTGCGCTCTCGTGATGCCCGCGGAATCAATACACTCAAATCCGTTACTTGGGCTCATGATCAGACGGGCGCCGGAAGCCGCAGTCCGGATGACCGCGCCGCAAAGAGTCGGACCCAACGCGCGGACAGGATCCGTCCGTCTTTCAACCTCAAATTCGCACTGATTCAAACCATTTTGCATGATCGCCCCCGCTTGCTGTATATTCACTGCACCATTTTCCCCATTGATTTGCCGCTCCGAGCTGTAGCTGCTCAAGGAAATTCCCGGCAAGCATCGCGCTTTCCCACGGTGTTATGGTCGGAGAGATTTCGCCTGAGCAAATAATGCCTGTCCCCGGGATCCCGCTGCAGATCACAATGGAAAGGTTTGTGGGGATTGCCTCGGAAATAATTCTGACGGGACCGTCATTTATGCTTTGTGTTGGCTGCGTACTGAGACACAGGCCCCGCAGAACGCCAGATTTGATCGCATTCAGAACGGCAAGACCGACCAAGCGCGATCCCATGACGCGTGCTTGGGCGCAAATTCCTTTTGGAAATTCGTACAATTTGGCGATTCCTATGGGCAATCGGTGCTCATAAAAAAGTGGCACTTGCAGGCCGTGACATTTCACCGAT
>JBGQNR010000243.1:0-9434 GCA_041501225.1 Acidobacteriota bacterium | reverse complement strand
CTAATTCTCGGACGGGCTCCTAGCCTTGACATCAGGTTTCCTCCTCCCTAACCGGTATCGAATTTTACGCGTGCTGGGTGCCCTCGCCGCCGATTTCCTCGGCAAGTTCCTGCTCGCCCGAGGAAGAGTACGCCGGCAGCAGTTGTCTACCTCTCCGCTCCCAGCAAGGCAGGCAGCGTGTCAAATAGAGCTTTCATGATGGTTTCCGTATTCTTTCTGAAGACCTCAGTTTTTCCATAGGCTTCGCCTCCCGTCTCGCTCACCAGGTCCGTCACACCCCGCAATATGAGGAGCCGCTTCGCGTTGCGCCGTGCCACGTGGGCAATAGCCCCCGATTCCCAATCTGCGGCAACGGCGCCGTACTTCGTCCTCAGCATGGCGATGGCTTGCGGATCTATGTCCTGGTCCGCTGAGACAAGAACCGTCTCGAGAACGGGCAGCGGCAACGGCCGTTTCAGCCAATTCAAGTCGATTTCGCTTGAATAATCTTTGACGGCATCCTCGGCATCCCCCATTCGTTCAATGATGTCGTAGATGACTGTTTTCCTTGCCAGGATGATCGCGCCGCGTTCGACTGCTCCCTCGAAACCGCCGCATGTGCCCAGGTTGATCAACAGGCTGGGATTCCAGCGATCAATGGCAAACTGAGTGGAAGCGGCCGCACTGGCCTTGCCCCATCCGCCCTGGAGAATAATCACAGACCGGCTGGGCCTGTCCGGCAAATCGAACCTCCTGACGAAATACTCTCCAAAAGGCGATTTCTCGCAGCGTTGGCCGGGAACCAGCGTCTTAACGACCGCCCATTCCGCATTGGCCGACACCAGCACGACCGCATGAACGGACGGCCCGGATCGCCCGGCACATGCCCAGGCAGCACAGATCAGGACACTGATGAATATCCCCCCAAAGATTTTTTTGACCATGGGGATATCTTACCAAATGTTAGATGGGAGCGCCCCATTCGCCGGCTAAAGCACGGCGCATAGGAAAATCAAGCTGCGGTTTTGGCGCGCGGGCCGCCTAGAATGTGTCTCCTGCAGCCTCTGATATGGGGCCTTATGTCAACTTTCGCCTCTCGTGCCGGAATGGCATGGCGGCATTCCGTCCCGGCACACCTGGGCAGAGGTTTTCACAATACTCGAGTTCGAGCACTGATTCCGATGTACAATCGACCCCGCCTGCGACGGGGAGGCCCCGGAGCGGCCCGTCGAAGTTAACACAACATCTTATCTCAGAACCTGAACGGCAGCCGCGCCCAGGCTGTGATCCCAAACGAAGTCAATTTGGACTATCCGTTGGTGTCCGGCAAAACTCGACTGCTGAGGGCACCGCTTGTTCCTTCCCAAGTTGCGTAGAATGCCGATTCTCGGGTTCTCGGCGCCGGACGGACTTTAGTAAGATGCGCTCACGATCTGAGTGTGAGGCTTTCTATACTGACAGCCATGAAAATCCAAATAGCTACTGTACTGCTGCTGTTAACCGCGCTCGCCGGCGCCGCGCCGGGGCCGCCGACGGTGCCGTGCGAAATCCTAATTCCTGTTCTTGATGCCAGGAAAACTGTTGTGACCGCGATCGCGCCGGACGGCAGGTCGTATCCGGTTTTTCGCCCGGCGCCCGCCAGCAAACTCGTCGAGAGGGTACGGACTGACCTTGACAAGAGCTTTGCGCAACAGGCGCTGCGGCTCGATCGCTACGCGCGCAACCTGATCGCGGCACGACCCGAGACGGCCCGCACGCCAGTTGAGGAATGGCTCGCCGCGCCCATGTACCTCTTGATGTCAACCGAAGAAGGCGGTTTCGCGCGGTTCGGCTTTTGGCTGGAGGAGACCGCAACACGCAAACTCGTGCTGTCCGGCTATGTTGATCTCGTAGTCAGTCAGAACAGCATTGATACCGGCGACTTCGAGGAGATCTTCTCGCACGAGCTGGGCCACCTCATCCTGAAAGCGCTCACTGGAGGTGTGGGCAACGGGCAGTCGCGCAAGATGCACCAGAGCATGAGCGTGACCGATTATCCGACCGCATTCGACGAGGGCTACGCAGAGCACTTTCAGCCGCTCGCGCGCGATGTCACAACCAACGCTTACCTGCGGATGCTCATGAGCGGAGTCAGCGCTACTGACTTCGAATTATTCTGGCTCAGCGCTGCCGACGGCCAACTGCGTACCGACGGAGTCAAGCGCAACCTGTTCATTCATCGCAGGCCGCTGCCGCCGATTGCGCTCGATCCGCACCCCGACCTGTACCGGCTGTTCATCGACCAGGAGACCTCCACCGCGTTTCTTCCTACGGAACTGAAGAATGGGCAGGAGATGATGGCGAGCGAGGGTATTATTGCGACGTTGCTCTATCGCATGGTGAATGACGATCAATTGCGCAAGCATTACCTCGAGGCGTCGTTCTATCAGCGGTTCCTTGGGGGCCATGTCGAAGCGCCAGAGCAGGCCATTACGCCCTATGAGAACGTCAACCTGAAGCTGTTCGCGGCAATGGAGAAGCTGCGGAGCGCTGAACGGAATCGGCCTCCGATGATCAACCTGGTCGAGCAGTACGCGAAGCTGTTTCCGGACGAGGCGAAACGCATTTACGCGATATTCATCGAGACAACCTGGGGCGCGACAGTTTCGCAGCAACTGGCGTCAGGGCTGGAGCATGCAGCCGCGGACGGCGGACGGGGTGATATCGCCGCCTTTCGCCAGGACCATCCGTTCCAGTTGCTCGATTCCATCATTGCCCAGGTGGCGGATCGAAAAATGGCGCTCGACGCGAGTCTCGGTCCGGAGCTGTGGGTGGCGAACACGGCGTTTAAGATCGCGCCGGCTGTCTGGGAAACGAAACGGAGCGAGCCGTTAACCATGAACCTGAATACGGCGAGCGTTGCGGAGTGGATGACCGTGCCGGGAGTGGATTTGCGTATGGCGCGGAGGATCATCGCAGCGCGGGACGCGCGCGGGGTGTTCAGGTCGGTCGATAAGCTGCGCGAAGCCGGTGTGCCGACGCAGGTGATTGCGCGGCTACGCGAGATGCAGGTAGCCATGGCTCAGATGGCAGACTACAAGCGGGAATAAAGGCTGAGCAGAATTCATCGCGTGGTCAATCATCCTGTTTGGGATCGCTATGCTCGGCAATCGGCCGTTGGGCAAGGAAGGGGGAATTGACAGTGTTTCGGATCGCAGCCTGGGTGCGGCTGCGGTTCAGGTTCTGAGATAAGATGTTATGTTGACTTCGGCCGGTCGCCCCCGGCTGCGTCACCCGCCGGCAGGCCCGATTATAGCTGCGTCACTCGCCAGCGGGCCCTAATTATACCTGAAAATAGGCTCTAGAAATCGAGTCTTGCGCACACTTCTGCCCACATTTTCCCGATAGTGAGTGCTATAAGCCCTGCGGCGCCGGCGCCGGCGAATTAGGTTGCGGTTTTGCAGCCCACGAGCCCGTCCGAGCCATAGGAGGGGGCGGGCGCATGGGGCCTGCGCGGCGAACTCAAAGTGCGAGGAGGAGGCGCTGGCGGGGTCCATCGTTGACGCCGAGCAACGCAGAGAGCGCCCGGAATCCCCATGCGCTTTTGGGGTTCCGGCGGCGCGGGGGCATCTGTCAGGCGGGCTCTCTTCGACGATGTGCCCCGACATCACCTGCGGCGCGCCGCCTGGCATTTACCCCCGAAACGCTCGAAACGGGACACCTCCGAATTCTCGTATCGGCTCCTAGCCGCGAATGCCACGGTACTGCAAATGGCTAATGGAGGGAGTGCTGATTCAAAGCCCACCTATCCACGAATGTTCTGAAAGTAACATAGATTGTCGTCAGGATGAGCGCTACAGCGATCGCGATCGTGGGCGTGATCGCCACCAGGCCTGCAGAGACAAAGACCGCGCCAAGAGCACAGGCGACGCAGGTCGTCAGACCCCACAGCAGGTTTTCGCACCATAACCGTATCACGTTTTCATGTGCCTGCAGGGCCACGATCACCGCGACCGCCATCGTGTTGAGCAAATAGTAGGAGATCGCAAGCACCAGAGTGGGCAGGAAAGTCTCGCCGGATATCGTAGTCCGGTAGAGGCCCGCAGGACCGTGCCCCAGTATTTGGAAAAACAGCACCCCGGCGATGTAAGCTGAAAGGGCCATGCCCGCAATGTTGAACAGGGTGAATTCCCACCTGCGCGCTTTGGTTTTGCAGCGGATCGAGCCCGCCAGCCCATCGAGGGCCGCGGTAATACCGCCTACAACCGGGCCAAAGAGAATGGTGTTGGCAAACACGAACATGTCGGCGAGCGAGAACTTGATTTTCACGCCCGGGATCCTGACGGTGACGAAGCCTGCGATCACCGCCAGCGCTGCCACAATCAACCAATGATGATTGACCTTCCCCAGGAGCACGTCGTGCACGAGCAGGACGAGGAATCCCAGGCCGAGGGCGACCATGAAGTAATGGAAGCGTCGGTATGCCGGGCGGTCAGCCACCGATAAGGTTTCCGCATCGGCCGCTGTGTTGGGGTTGGGTCCGGAACCGAGGTAGATCGTGTTTAGGAAGTAAATGCCGACGAGGATGGGCACGACGATGAGGAGCGTCAGGGGCGTCACGGAACGAACGCTGAAGGCAAGGAGCGCTCCTGCGGCCGCGCCCGCCAGAGTGATCCCCAACGTTTTGGCCATGCCTGTGCGCCAGAGGCGAAATATCCTGTTGCCGCTATTCACGGCAAGCATGCCCGCGACCAACATCGAGTTGCACAGATAGTAGACCAAAGCGGAGAGGATAACGGGCAGGGCGAGTTTGGAGAGGGGCACGAAAGCCCCCTGGGTTAAGGGCCCTTGGCCGAGCATTTTGAAGAACAGCTGACCCGCGGCAAAGACGGAGAGTCCCAGGACCGCGGTATTGAAGGGTAAGATCCGTTTCCGCTGCGCGGTTGTCCGGCAGCGGAGGGATCCGACCAGCCCATCCAGCGCTCCGGTCAGAACTCCGGCCGCTGTGCCGAACAGGAGGGTGTTGAGGAAAATGAAGGTGTCGGACACGGAGAACTTGGCATTGACTCCCGGAATTGCAATCGTGAATGCTCCGGTAAGAATAGTAAGATAAGCCAGGATGATCCACTGGTAGCTCACGCCGTCGAGCACCACCCTGTAGAGGGAGAATGCGACGGCGGCCGCACCCAGCGCTCCGATCGCGCTGTTATATGCTATAAATGCTGTACGTTTCGGTTGCATGGCAGCCAACCCTCACTATCAGATCAAGAGGTTAACACAGCTGATAGACCTCTGAACCGGGAGGGCCTGCTCGCAGCCCCTCCACGGCACTTGCGCCAGTCAAAGAAGTCGGACCTAGTTTCGCCGGCCGGCTTACGGATCACCTTGCACAGTCAAGCTGTGAGGTGGCGGGGTCGCCGGCTCTTAGGCACGAGCCGGCAACCCTGGGCCAGTGGCAGCAGAGCCGCCACTTATTCCAAATCCGTCGGATAGAACCAGGAATCCGGCGGGCCGACAATTATGTCTAGCGCATCGGACAATTCTCCCCACGCCAGGACGCTGTCCATAGCTCCCAGGGAAGTGGGATTTGACAAGAGCAAGTACCACCTGGGTTTCAAAGCTGTACGAATCGCTTGTCCGCCAACGTGGGCACCCCAGATGGACGTTCCGTTGAGAGTGACACCCGTCGAACCGAGCATACCATCTCCCCAGAGCACGCCGTCAGCAAGTGCCGCCTGTTTGTACATCATCATGCTATCGCCCCAGAGCACGCCGTCACCCCAAAGCACGCCGTCGCCCCACAGCACGCCGTCACCCCAAAGCACGCCATCGCCCCACAGCACGCCATCGCCCCACAGCACGCCCTTACCCCAGAGTATGCCCCGTCCCCAAGGAACGCGCGCTCCCGCAATCGTGTCGTATGGGTGCAGGTTGGAGTAATTGGCGATCAAGAGGGCTCCATTCGGCAATGACCTGAAATTTTGGGAGACTGCCGCGGCCAGCCGCACGGCGCCCACTGCGTTCAGCTCGCCGTGCCCCTGCTCGAGTAAATTGGGATGTCTCATGCGCCCCGCGGTATAGCCGAGGATCGCCTTGACCATGTTCGGCGTCAGGTCGGGATTGGCTTCCAGCATCATAGCCACGGCGCCTGAAACCACGGGGGCGGCCATACTGGTTCCGCTCAGAGTGAAGTAATTGGCGTTCGGCCCAGCGGGAATGGCATATACCCGGTTAGCGGGATTGTTGATGTAGAGAGAGCCATTGGGGTTGGAGCAGGAGACAATCTTGTTCCCCGGCGCAACGATATCGGGCTTGAGCAATCCGTCGATCGGTGTTGGCCCGCGTGAGCTGTAGCTTGCAACCGTATCGTCCTGGGGTGAATCCGTGCTCCAGGTGTCCACCGCGCCGACGGTGATGACCGCCGGATCATTGGCCGGGCTGGTGATCCCGCCATAGACACTTCCGATACGGCCCTTGCCATAGTTCCCGGCCGCGACCACCACGACAATGCCGTTATTGACGCACGCCTCGACCGCCTGGCACAAGGGGTCCGTTTTGTACGACTCGAAGACGGGATGGCCCAACGAGAGGTTAATCACACCGACGTGAGCAGTATCCTTGTTAGCGATGCACCAATCCAGGGCCTCGAGAACGTCGCTCGTGGTGCCGCTTCCCGAACCATCCAGCACCTGTAGATCGATGAGCTTAGCCCCAGGGGCAATACCTTGGTATTGGGCCGAGTACCCGCTTCCGGGCAGTGATAGCTGGCCGGTCCCGGCGATGATTCCCCCCACATGGGTTCCGTGGCCGCTATGGTCACTCGAAAGGGAGTTGAAGGACTGGCGATAGACGACCTGATTCGCCAGATCGGCGCTCCCGGAAATGCCCGAGTCGATCACCGCAACGTTGACCCCGCTGCCGCTGTATCCGGGATTGCCATACCATACCTGATTCGCGCCTATGGCTTTCGCGGTTGTGGCAAGGTGCCCCTTTATGGAGTAATCAGCCGAGATCCTTCCTACATGGGAGTCAGCGGCGAGCTGCTTCAGAGCCTTCACATCGACCTGCGCCGAATAGGCTTTGAGGTGCCCATATCCCTTTTTCGGGGTGCCCTTGGAGTTGGAAATGATATCCGACCATTGCTTTTTCTTGGCCGAATCCGCGCCCTTGCCTTTGTTTCCGTTGTCATCCAAGAACTGGATAATCACGGGAATGGTCTGGCCCGGCTTTAATGACGAATCGTTGAGAGTTTGGAGTGCTGCCTCAAGTTTCGGGTTACCTGCGGCTGGCTTATTATTGGAGGACCCATTCGACTGACTGAACAGGCTGACGCCGATAACAAGCACTACCAGGGTTGCCATGAGTAATCTCCGCAGCAGCCCTTTATCGGTTTTGTTGCTCTGTCTGTTCGCGTTCATTTTTTTCTCCGTTCGTTATAATTTGCGTTCCTACGATTGCAGCTCTTAATAAAACGATGCCCTTAGCGCGCCGGATAGAACCAGGCGCCCGGAGGCCCTGTCTTGAGCCCCACTACGAGTCCAGCATCGCCATGGGCCAGGACGTCAACCCCGGCGTCGTTGATGGAGCATGGGTCCAGGAAAGTCGAGTACCACTTCGGAAGAGTGAGATTAAGAACTCCTGGGGTGCCTACTTTGGCACCGTAGTCCCATAGACAGGTTCCATTAAGGAATATGCCTTTGGCCGAAAGAATGCCGTCTCCCCACAGGATTGCATTCCCAAATGCCGGTTGTTTGTTTACCATGAGGGAGTCGTTCCACGTGGCCGCAGAGTAGTTGCCCTGGAGGACGGCATCACCCCACAGGATTGCTTTGCTCCAGTCGGCGTCGCCCCAGAGAGTGGCATCGCCCCACAGGATCGCGTCACCCCACAGGATGGCATCGCCCCACAGGATGGCATCGCCCCACAAAATTGCCTCTCCGGCAATGATGCTGTAGGGAGCAACGGACGATGGCGTCGAAATCCATTTGGCTCCATCCTTGGTGGCATTTCCCTTTTTAACGGTGATCGCGCGCGCAAGCCGCACGGCGCCTTCGGCATTCAAGTATCCGTTGCCCTGCTCCAGAACGTTGGCGCCGATCCGGCGTTCCGCGGTATAAGCAAGAATGGCCTTCACCATGTTGGGAGTGAGCGCGGGATTGGCCTCCAGCATTAAGGAAACCGTACCGGAGACCACGCCCGCAGCCATGCTGGTCCCGCTCAGAATAAAGTAGACGTGGTTGTTATCAGCGGTTGCGCCGCCCAGGCTCTTGCTGGAGTACAAGCGATTCTCTCCATATGCGAGGAACAGAGCGCTGTCGTGTTGGGCAGTCGCGACAACCTTGTTCCCGGGCGCCAGGATGTCCGGCTTGATCAAGCCGTCGATCGCAGTCGGTCCCCGCGAACTGTAGCTCGCCACCGTGTCGTCACTGCGCTTATCGGTTCCCCTGGTATCCATGGCCCCGACGGTGATGGCCGCGGGATCATTGCCCGGAGAACTAATGCCGCCATATACGGGCCCGTTTTCACCTTTTCCATAGTTGCCGGCTGCTACCACCACCACCATGCCGGCTTTCACGCACCTTTCCACAGCCTGGCAAAGCGGATCCGTCCTGTAAGATTCATAGATTGGATGACCCAGAGAGAGGTTGATCACTCCAATCCTGTATCTCGGTTGATTATGGATGCACCAATCGAGCGCGGCGATGACATCGCTGGTCCGACCGGCGCCCCAGCTGTTGAGAACCTTCAGGCTGATCAGCCTGGAATCGGGCGCGATCCCTTTGTATACGCCCGAAAAACCGGAAAACGATGCCGAGATCTGGCCGGTGCCTGCAATGATGCCGCCCACATGAGTGCCGTGGCCGAAAAGATCGCTCGCGTCGGCATCATTGGCCAGGAAGTCTCCCCTGTAGGTTACCTTCCCGTTGAGGTCACTGTTGCCCCCACTTGTTTCTGCCCCGACACCGGAGTCTATGACCGCTACGGTGATTCCTTTTCCAGTCACTCCTTTGACCGCGCCGGCATTCGCCCAGGCCATAGCCGCGCCAATGGCGGCACTCGCATGGTCGAGCTGGCTTTGAATCGGGTAATCGAATGAGATTCGAGCGATACGCGGATCGCGGGACAGACGCGCGAGGGTGGTTCGATTCACGCTGGCCGGAAACGCCGGAATGCTGGAGTAAGTCCTGGCAATCATGCCCCCGGCGCTCCGAATCACTTGGGCCCGATCCTGAACCGCCGCTTCATCGCCGTCCTGCGGCGCCGCGGCACTGTCGAAGTTTTTTGCCGCGTTCTCGTCTTCGAACTGAATAATCACCGGGACATCTTCACCGGCGGGGAGACGCCCCGAGCGCGTGAGCGCCAGCAAGGCCGGTTCGAGCTTCTCAGTATCATCAGCCCTCTTATATAAGAGGTACTGCCCGGACTGGCCCTGGCGGGATTCCCCCGCTAATTGCGCGTGCGCCTTCCCAAAAGGT
>JBGQNR010000242.1:0-9440 GCA_041501225.1 Acidobacteriota bacterium | reverse complement strand
CTGCGGCGTTGGCGCTCCTCGACGATGTACCGAGACATCGCCTGCGTCGCGCCGCCTTGCATCTGCCCCCGCGGCGCTCGGAACGCGGCCCCTCCTAATTCTCGGACGGGCTCCTAGGAAATCTGTGCGCGTCACCGGCTATTTCGACACCTTGAAGATCGCATGCGTATGCGGGCCAGGTGCGCCCTGCAGGTGAAAGCCGTCCACACCCGTGAAGTGCACATCTGCGAGGTAATACGTATCCCCGGCCACGTCAAACGCTGCGCTCGGCTGATTGTCTGCCAATTGAGCCAAGCGTAATAAAGCGCACCAAGACCGTCTCGTTGGTTTTGACGTTGCGCAGCGTCAGCTGGCTTGCCGAAGTGCTCTCCTGGGAAATCTCGTAACTTCCCGCCGGATATTCTTTGCTATCCGCGATGAAACTGTGCGGAACCGTGAATCTCATCTTGGATGCAAAGGCAAACAGCCCGCAACTTGCCCAAATCATAAAAACTGCCACTGCCGCCACACCAAATTGCCGTCTTATCATTTGCTTCTCCTGCTGATTTCCAGGATCCATTCTGTCAGCTAATCCGGACCTGGTTTTTGCCAACTTTCGGGCCGCAAGTGCGGCGGAATGATCCTGCTCGACGCCGGTCAAGCACCTGTGGGTTGATTAGATCACACACATACTGATAATGAAGTCCTATTGCAATCTGGCTTCAAGTATTTCCACCTTAAGGTTTAAGTCTAGACGATTAGGTCCTGTGGCCGCTGATGTGGGTTTTGACGAAGGTGACGATTTCCTCAAGGGAGCTGCCGGGGGGAAAGATTTCCGCGATGCCGATTTCTTTCAGCTTGGGAATGTCGTGATCGGGGATGATGCCGCCTGCGAAGATCATGACATCGTCGAGCTTCTTCTCCCGCCTCAGATCCATGATGCGCGGGAAGAGGTGCATGTGCGCGCCGGAGAGAATCGACAGCCCGATGGCGTCGACATCTTCCTGAAGCGCTGCATTGATGATCTGCTCCGGGGTCTGCCGCAGGCCGGTGTAGATTACCTCCATGCCGGCGTCCCGGAGGGTGCGCGCGATCACCTTTGCCCCTCGATCATGACCATCCAAACCGGGTTTGGCTACCAGTACTCGGATTATTTTCTCAGTCATAGGATTCACGGTCGGGCACGAGGCACTTAAAAGATGCTCGGCTCCTGATATTCACCGAAGACGACGCGCAAAGCATCGCAGATTTCGCCCAGGGTGGCATAGGAACGGACACAGTCGAGGATAGGATTCATCAGGTTCTCCGTACCCTCGGCCGCACGCTTCAATGAGGACAGGTTTTTTTCCACGAGCTCGTTGTTGCGCTCGGCCCGCAGCTTCTTCAGTTTGGCCCACTGGCGCTGCTGCACGGCGTCCTCGATCACCAGGATGTCAACAAGCGGCTGCTCCTGGGTAACAAACTCGTTGACACCGACGATGATCTTCTCCTTGCGATCGACGGCTCGTGCGAACTGATAGGAGGATTCCTGAATCTCCCGCTGCGGATAGCCGCGCTCGATGGCCGGGACCATCCCTCCCATCGCGTCGATGCGCTCAAAGTACGTCTTGGCCGCGGCTTCCATCTCATCGGTCAGGGTCTCGATGAAATAGGAGCCGCCCATGGGGTCGATGGTGTTGGGCACGCCGCTTTCGTGAGCGATGATCTGCTGGGTGCGCAGGGCGATGGTGACCGACTTCTCGGTTGGCAGCCCGAGCGTTTCATCCAGGGAGTTGGTGTGCAGCGACTGGGTACCTCCCAGAACCGCAGCCAGCGCCTGCATCGTGACCCGTACGACATTGTTGTAGGGCTGCTGGGCGGTGAGCGAGACGCCCGCGGTCTGGCAGTGAATACGGCACAGGAGCGAACGCTCATCCTGGGCCTGGAATCGCTCTTTCATGGTGCGTGCCCAGATCCGGCGCGCCGCCCGCAGCTTGGCAATCTCTTCGAAAAAGTCGTTGTGAACATCGAAAAAGAAGCTGAGCCTCGGTGCGAACTCATCGACTTTTAGCCCGGCTCGAATTCCATAATCGACATATTCGATTCCGTCCCGCAGGGTGAAGGCCAGCTCCTGAATCGCCGTCGCCCCCGCCTCCCGGATGTGATACCCGCTGATCGAAATCGTATTCCAGCGCGGAACATAACGGCTGCCGAACGCCATGGTGTCCGTGATGAGGCGCATCGAGGGTCGCGGGGGGTAAATGAAGGTCTTTTGCGCGATATATTCTTTCAGGATGTCGTTCTGAATCGTGCCTGAGAGGTTCTTCCAGTCGACACCCTGCTTTTCGGCGGTCGTCAGGTACATTGCCCAAAGAACGGCAGCAGGAGCGTTCGTGGTCATCGACGTCGTGACCTGGTCGAGCCGTATGCCGTCAAAGAGAGTCTCCATGTCGGCCAGGGAATCGATGGCCACACCGCATCGACCTACCTCGCCGTAGGATTCCGGGTGGTCGGAGTCATAACCGAAAAGTGTCGGGTAATCGAAAGCCACCGATAAACCCGTTTGCCCGTGCTTGAGCAGGTACTTGAAGCGCTGGTTGGTATCCTCGGCCTCGCCGAAGCCGGCGAATTGGCGCATGGTCCAGAGACGCCCGCGGTACATATTCTTGTATACACCACGGGTGAACGGGAACGAGCCGGGTTCACCCAGATCCCGCTGCCAGTCGAAAGCCGGCAGATCCTGGGGAGTATAAATCTCTCGGACAGGATATCCTGAAACCGTTGTGAATTCACGTGCCACTGGCTTTTGCGCTTCTTTTTCCACCGTTTTCATGGGATTTCAATTTATACCATTCCCGCTGCTTCATGAAGTAAAAAACAGCCGCGAAGTACACGCTTGCTGCTTTCAAGCAGTCTTTCACCTGCTTCGTGGCTACTTTTTGGACTCGGGAATTGTGGGTGGGGAATTTTTGATCTCGAGGAGCCGCTTGGCCTCACGAAAGCACTCGAGCGCCTCGTCATGCCGGCCCATCCCTTCGAGCACGTAGGCCTTGTCCATTAAAATCTCCGCGCGGTTCTTGTTGGACTTGAAAACATTCATGTGCTTATCCAGCAGGCGCAAGGCAATTTCGGGGTGTTGGTCATGACGGAATAGATCGGAAAAATCCAAAAGACATTTCTTAAGCGCTGCCTCCTGACTCTCAGGCCACTTCATTTCAAAGATTTTGTCCGCTTCCTCTGCGGCTTTGGTGAATTCCTTCTTTTTGATGAGGATCATCACGATATCATGCTGTGTTTCGGCGATTCTGCGGGTCTTGTTGAGGTCCGACTCCTGTGCCGGCAGTCGTGGTACCGCCAAGCCGGCGGTGAAGGCGAGGAAGGTGCCGGCGAGGAAATGTCTGCGATCAAGAGCGCTGCCGATCCTCATCTGTCCTCCGACCTGAAGGGATTGGTGAACGAAACGGGTCGTATCTCGGCGAACGGATTTTCCATGTTCTTGGGGCCAAAGTAGTGCATGTTGAGGGGGGCATTTTCAGCTTCGGTCAACTGTTTGCTGTGAAGCCGCTCGGCGACGGCTCGGATCCGGACGTACCCGTTCAACGACGATTCGAGTTCGCTCCGCGACTGCTGGTACTGAATGTAGCTCCACATGCCGATGGTGAGCACGATCGTCGCCGCCAGGGTCGTGACCGCAGCGGCCCACCGATTGACGACCAGGAACTGGAAAAAACCGAATGAGCTTGAAGGCGGGGGCATCTCGGCGATGCGATTACGCAGGTTGTTCCAGATTTCCGGGACCGGCTCGAGTTCCCTGGCGTGCGCCACCACCAAGGCAGTCGAGTCTCTCAGATCCCGATACTCCTCATGGCATGGCGGGCACTTTGCCAGGTGAATGCGCATTTCTTCGGCGACGGCACCCTCGAGTTCCCCATCCATATACGCCGTCAGGTCATCAGTACATTGTCGGCAGTCCATGCCTACCCCTTATTACCCTTTGAGATATTCCTTGACCCGATTCCGGACCTGAAGCCGGGCCCTATGGATGTCCGTTTTGACGCTGGGCAGGCTCCGCCCGACAATGTCCGCGATCTCCTGATAGCTGAGATTGTGTATGGCCGAGAGGATGAACACTTCCCGATATTTTTCCGGGAGATCGATAATGACTCGGCGAACCACACGTTCGAGTTCCCCGGCCTGAAATGATTCCTGCGGATCCTTGCGCTCATCCACGAGCTCCGGTGCGCTTCGCCCTTCCTCGTCGCGCACGTCAACCGAAACCGTGACTGGAGTATGGCGCCGATACTTTTGATACACATTGTTACGCGCAATGCGAAAGAGCCAAGGCTCAAACTTCGCGTTATCCTTCAGAGATCCCAGCTTCTGATAAACCGTTATAAACGTCTCCTGAGTCAGATCTTCCGCTTCTTCTTTCGAGGCCACCATGCGGTAGATGAAGTTCAGTACCTTGCGCGAAAACAGGTCATAGATCCTCTGAAAGGCGGCGATCTGACCTGTCTTAGCCTCGTCGATAAACCTAGCCAGGAGCGCCGGGTCTGTCGTGACACTTTCGGGGTTCAGGTCTTTTTTCGCCAATCTGAACTCATCAATAAACGATTCAATCTATTTGCGAAAGTTTCGTTGCGGCAAAAAAAATCTGGATCCAGTTGCTGTGACGTCGTTGGCACCGGGGAAGCCTCCGGAAGGAGAGTATCCCTGGTGAATCTGTCCTCGAGCCTAGTTTAACAGAGATTCGCGCTTACGCCGCAAATTTTGGAACCAGATTCCTGTTGCATCCGTGTAAAGAGCAGAATCGCGAAAACTGTTGGCGCGGTTTATATTCAGGAGAAGCCTATGAGATTTTCTATGCTGACGAAAAAGCGTGGTTTGGCTTGTTTGGGCATCATTCTGATCGGATTCGGCGCGACGAGTTCGCTGCTTGCCCAACGCCAGCCGGTCCGGCAGGTCATCCGCCTCGGTCTCGACGCAGCCTATCTGGGCATCGAGATGGAGGATGTGACCGCGGATAATATGTCCAAATACAAACTAACCAGCGAAACTGGCGTCATTGTTCGTACGGTGGAGAAGGGGAGCCCGGCCGAGGCGGCTCACCTGCAGCAAAACGACGTAATCCTCGAATACGCGGGCCTGCCGGTTTTCTCGTCTTCGGCACTTTCGCGCCTGGTGCAGGAGACTCCCGTCAACCGTACCGTCAACCTGGTGGTGAGCCGGGATGGGAAAAAGCTCAACCTTACCGCCAAACTTGGCGAACGGGCCGGCGCGCAGACGCCCGCCGAGAGGTTTGAGGTCATCACCCCTGACAACATCAGACGATTTGATTTTGGGGGAGGTTTGTTTCAATTTGACGTTCCACGCAACGGCAGCCGCCTGCTGAGAACCGTTCCTGCGCGGCCTCAGCTCGGCATGACGGTCGAGTCCCTGACAGATCAAATGGCGGCATTTCTGGGAGTCACCGGCAAAAAGGGCGTGTTGGTGAACTCCGTGGCCGCAGGGTCACCTGCCGCTTCGGCCCTGAAAGCCGGGGATGTGATCCTGTCCCTGGATGGGAAATCCGTCGCCGAGCCCAATGATCTCACCCAGGCGCTCGCGGGGAAGACTGCCGGTTCCAAGGTCGAACTGAAGGTTGTCCGGGAGAAGAAGGAAATATCGGTCTCCATTGAATTTCCGAAATCGACCACCGTCCAGCGCGGGATTATTCTATAGGTGGGCGCCCCCATCATTTGTTAATCCTCGGATCAAAGGAGCTCATCGGGCCGGGCAACGTGATGCGCTCCTTTGATCCATCCTTCCTCCCCCCTGCAGCGCCACATCAGGAATTCATCTCACATCCGATCATTGCCGGACCATCGCGACGCTTTGGCTTGACGAATCTTCGGATTCCAGGAGGTCGGTGGCCGCCCGAAATGGATTCCATTTTTTTGTTGATATTCACCTTTCTGACACCTATAATCTCGAAAGTGTAAGAAAGGTGAAAAAATGAAACTGACCAGGCGACAGAAAGAAATCCTCGATTTTGTGACGGATTTTATTGAGCGTGAAGGGTACTCGCCGAGCATGGAGGAGATTGCCGAGCACTTCCATTTCGCTTCACTCAATGCCGTTTTCAAGCACCTGGGGGCCATCGAGGCACGCGGCTACCTTCACCGCGACGCGAACCGCGCACGGTCGATCGAGTTGAAGCAAATCGATGCGCCTGCGGTCCAGGTTCTGCCTCTTTATGGATACATCGCGGCAGGCCGTCCGATTGAAGCCGTATCCGCCTCCGAGACTCTGACTGTTCCCGAGGATCTCCTGCGCGGGCGTGGTTCCCATTACGTGCTTCGGGTACAGGGGGAGTCGATGATCGACGAGCACATCGCTGACGGCGACTACGTAGTCGTCGATTCGCGTGTGGAGGCAATCAACGGCGAGACGGTCGTGGCCTTGGTGGACGAGGAGAATGTCACCCTCAAGAAGCTCTATCGCGAAGGATCCCAAGTGCGCCTCCAACCGGCCAATGCGGCTATCGCTCCGATCGTTTTGGATGGTTCGCGGGTTCGGATCCAGGGTGTGGTGGTAGCAGTCATGCGCAAGTACATCTCATAGGATGGGAAATATGAATGTGATCTATCAAGTTACCGTTAGTGGACGCAAACTCGAAAGTCGCGATTTGCGCAAGCTGTTGGCGCGGGCGGTCGCTGAGAAGCGATCCATGAACCAACGGCTCCGGCTTTTCGGCACGCTGCAGAATGGGACCTTCGCCGGCGTTCGGGCGGTTCCCGGGAGTTTGTGCACCGGAAATGTCGCCGGCCCATAGGCACGGCTGCGCCTGCGAAGAATTATTCTTTGATGGAGAGGTCTTTCGGCATACATGCGAACACTTTCATGAACTGTTCATGCCGCCGGGCCGGCGGGATCCGAACGAATCATTCCCGCACTTTCACGTGCCTTGCACAACCTTTAAGCAAACAGGTAGGAACCATTCTGATTTCAAAGAATTAGGCCTGTCGAAAAATCGATTTTCACACAGTTTTCCACACCTTTTGTGAAAATCCTCTTATGGCTACATTCAGCCTATCGAAAAGCAAAAGCCGCCACGCAACGCACCGTGCGGAATATCCGCAACCCAAAAGCCTCAACGCAGAGGGCGCAGAGACCGCAGAGGATTTTTGGGTTTTGAATGACTTTTCTCTGCGACCTCTGCGGCCTCTGCGTTGATCTTTTGCTTTTCTTTGCTTTACGGCAAGGACTTGTGCGCAAGTGGTACGAAGAACATCCAAGTGGCGGCCTGTGTCCTCTGTGGCCGACTTTTGAAAAATAAGACTTCTCCGGCGTTGGAATTCCAGGATCCAATTTGGATGCGTATTGAAACTCCAGACCGCAGTGGTATAATCGCCGCTCTTAGAGAATTGATTTTTGCTTTTGTGCGGTTATCTTCGTGAGTTCACCCGGCGGTCATGGATCCGCACGGATTGGAATCCCCTAGTAATTTTCTCTTCCCAATCGCATTTTGTTGAGGATAGGTGAAGGAATGGCAAGGCTCTTCAAGAAAGACGAGAAGTTCTACCGGATTTTCAACCAGATGACCGTTTATATTCTGGAAGCAGCCGAGATTCTTCAAAAAATGGTCTCGGAACCCCAAGGTGAGCTTCAAGGGATGGCGACCAGAATCAAAGACCTCGAGCACCTGGGCGACGAACTCACGCACACAGTGATCGCGGAGCTGAACAAAACCTTCATCACTCCGATCGATCGCGAAGACATCCACGATCTTTCCGCGGCGCTTGACGACGTTCTGGACGTGATCGATCAGACTGCTGCGCGCATCGTGCTTTTCCAGATAAGAGTGCCGATCAAGGAAGTGCCGGAGATGGCAGGTGTCCTGCTGAATCAGGTGAGAGAACTTTCGGCTGCGGTCGCGCGTCTTCAGGATAATGATCATGTTGTGGAGCGATGCGTCGAGATCAACCGTCTGGAAAATGACGCGGACCGACTTTTTCAGTTGGCGATCGGCAGGCTGTTCGAGGAGGTTAAGGATCCGATCGATGTGATCAAGCGCAAGGAGATCATCGAGAGCGTGGAGCGGGCCACCGATAAGGCGGAAGATGTCTCCAATGTTCTCGAATCAATTGTGGTAAAAAACGCCTAGGCAAACTGTCTGCTTCGGTCCTGTCTGCGGCGCTCGATGAACGCGAAAACCGCCAATTCGGGGTGGCTCTTCGATTATCCCGCAGAAGCACTGGTCGCGCTTTGACGCTCCTGGATCGCAGCCAGCTGCTCCCCGATCGCCACCAGAACTTTGCTGTCCTCCACTCCCTCTTTCCATTCTGTGGGGATGGCCTCCCAGCCGGTCAACGCGCCCACGAAACTGCCCGTGAGGGCTGCGATGGAGTCCGAAGCATCGCCGGCATTGACTGCGGCCAATACCGCCTCGGCGAATTGCCGTGGATGCTTGAGGAAACAATAGGCTGCTGCCGGAACTGCCTCCAAGGCGTCGGAACTGGTTCCGATCTCGAAAAGGGCTTCCTCAGGCCGCAGGTGCACGATCTGGGTCACCCAGCGCAGCAGGGCGGCCATATTGGCATCGATCAAATGGACACGGTCGGCGATCTCCAGCACCTGATCTCCGGGTGAAGTGTGCTCGTTGGATTGCACCAAACGCGCGATGAGATACGCCACGGCCACCGATGCCGCTTTGGCGTGCGGATCGGTGTGAGTGATCACGCAGTCATCGAGAGCCGCTCTCACCAGCGCTTCCGTGTTGCGGAAATAGAGGAGCCCGATCGGCGGCATGCGGATCGCGGCGCCGCAGCCGCCGCTGAAGACGCCGCTCTTGTTCCACCCCTTTCCTGAGGCGAGGTGTTTGCATGCCAGCTCGTTGGCGCGCATCGGCGTTCGGTGAGGTGTGGTGTTGAGGTACCACGAAAGCAGGGCGTCCGCCTGTCGTGCCGGCTCCATGCTGCCGCATTCGACCAGACATTCGGCAGTTGCCAGCATCATTTGTGTGTCATCGGTGTAGGATCCCTGCGGCAGGAATTGACTCGCGTGCCCTTCATGGGCCCGAACAAACGTAGTGACAGGCTTCCCATAATAATTCCGGATTTCGTCGCGCGATAAAAATTGTGTGGGCATCCCCAATGCATCCCCGACTGCGAACCCAACCATCGCGCCGACGAATCGACTTCCCAAAATCCGAGGATCCATAGGGCCCTCCTTGTCTGGAGTCTCCCTTTTCTTACATCCGATTATAACACTACTTTTGAGTACTGAGTGCTGAGTACTGAGTGCACAATCCTGTTCGCTCAGGGCTCAGTACTAAACCAAAGTTGTGGTATCCATCCAGTCAGTAAGAAGATCCGATAATTTGGTTAAGGTAAACCACCGCCTCTGGCGGTGAGACTCGAAAAAGCTATGCTGCCCGGGCGAGGTAGAGAAATTTAAATGGCGTTGGATCATGCGAGTGTTCGGATGGTTACGAGACGGAG
>JBGQNR010000241.1:0-9485 GCA_041501225.1 Acidobacteriota bacterium | reverse complement strand
TTGCGCCCCTTCAGGGCTCCGTCTCGTAACCATCCGAACACTCGCATGATCCAACGCCATTTAAATTTCTCTACCTCGCCCGGGCAGCATAGCTTTTTCGAGTCTCACCGCCAGAGGCGGTGGTTTACCTTAACCAAATTAGCGCCGGGCCGAGGTGCGGAGGACCTGGCCGGGGCGTGCCCCAGTCGGCTTGCCGTCGCGCACCACCGGGACGCCATTCACGATTACCGCCGGGATGCCCTCAGGATATTGATGAGGACTGGTGTAGGTGGCGCGATCCTTGACCGTCTCTTTTTTGAACAGAACGAGATCTGCCGCATAGCCTTTCTGGATCATTCCCCGCTGGGCAAAGCCAAACTGCAATGCGGGCAGTGAGGTCATCTTGCGGATTGCTTCCTCGAGAGAAATCACTTTCTTCTCTCTGGCATAGTAGCCCAGGATGCGCGCATTGTTGCCGTATCCCCGGGGATGCGGCGCTCCTTCACCCAGGCTCAGGACACCGCTGTCCGATCCCACCGAAACATGCGGGTCGCGCATGAAACGCACAATGTCATCCTCCGACATGAAGTGATAGACCATGTCGGCTCCGCCGCGGCTCAGCATCTCGCGCGCCACCTCGAGCTGCGCATCGCAGGCATCGCTCTTTTTCTGCTTCATGGCGATATCCTTAATCGACAGTCCTTCCAATGACCGATCTGCGCGATACGACGCGACCACAGCCCAGGAAAGGTCGTGAAAACCCCTTTCCTCCAGCATGCCGAGCATCTCCTTTTTGATTTTCTGCCAGGTTTCAGGATCATTCAGACGTTTGTTGATTTGATCCCTTCCCCCCTCGAGAGCCCACGATGGGAAACGGATGCTCAATCCCGAGCTTCCTGCCTCATAGGCATATTGATCTGCATTCACAACAACGCCGCGCCGGCGCGCTTTCTCCATCAGCGCCAGCACTCTCTTGCTGGCGCCCCATTGTTTCGGGCTGTCGATCTTCAGGTGCGAGATCTGGACCGGGCAATGAGCCGACTCCCCGACTTGGATGGTCTCTTCAATTGCTTTGTCGATTTCAGTCCCTTCGTTCCGCATGTGAGACGCATACACGCCGCCAAACGCGGCGGCGACCTTGGCCAGCTCGACGATCTCGTCTGTCTCGGCATAGGTGCCTGGGACGTATTGCAGACCCGTGGAGAGGCCGATGGCTCCTTCCGACATCGCGCGCTTCACCAGGTCCTTCATCCTGGAAAGTTCCTCTGCTGTTGGCGCACGGCGCGCGGTACCCATGACTGTCTGGCGCACGCTGTTGTGCCCGACCAGCGTGGCGAAGTTGATGGCAATGCTGGTGTCGTGGATTTTTTGGAACTCCTGCGCCATTTCAAGGGTCGATCCGCCGCAGTTCCCAGCCACCACCGAAGTCACCCCCATGCGTATGAAATTCTCGGCCAGCGGGGTTCTCTCAATCCCGTCGGCATGGGTATGGGCATCAATGAATCCGGGTGCAACCATCAGACCCGCGGCATCAATCACCTCTTTAGCTTTGACCCCGCCCAGCTTGCCGAGCTGAACAATGACACCGTCCTTGATGCCGACGTCGGCCTGGAAAGCCTTTTTGCCACTCCCGTCGATCACCGTGCCATTCCGGACCACCAGGTCCAGCAGTTCCTGGGCCGGCGCCAGCTCTAGGCTGCACAACAACGAACACGTCGCAATCAGCAGTTTTTTCATGTTTAGCCTCACCTTTTGTGCTGATTATCAAAGCCACCTGTGCGCACGATATTACCAGCCACATGCGGTATTTTTCACCTCCTTTGCACTGGGAACAGGACTGCAGTCCGAAAAGTTCAGGTTGACCTCGAGAAAATGGAGTCTTTGATTCTTAGAGTCCTGGCGTCTTGGTGTTAAACTCTCCAAACACCGTTGACTGCCAAGACAACGTAATGCGGAAGGAGCGAGGAAACATGGAAGCACCCTCATTGATCCTGAGCGTCCTGGTCGGAATCACCTTGCTGGCCGGCTTCGGTTCCCCGCCGGCGAGCGATCTTTTCGAGGTCGACACCAGGCAGCTTGCCGAACTCTGGCAGAAGGAACACATATCGCCTGCCGACCCATATTCTTTGAAGCATGCCCAGTTGAAGCAGCGCCTGCAAGCCCTGGCGCAGGAGTCCGCGGGATTCCTCCAAGTCGAGCAGGTGGGCGCATCCGTCATGGGGCGCGAGATCTTCCTTGTCGGTTTCGGTTCGGGGACGCAGAAAATCCTGTTCTGGTCCCAGATGCACGGCAACGAGCCTACAGCGACTTCCTCTCTGATGGATCTGCTCCAGTTTTTCATCCGGCACCGGCAGGAACCTTGGGTGGCCGATATCCTGGCCAAGTACAGAATTCTGTTTATCCCCATGCTGAATCCCGACGGCGCCGAGCGCGATGAGCGCCGCAATGCCCAAGGTATCGACATCAACCGCGATGCCCGGACGATGCAGTCCCCGGAAGGACGCGTGCTCAAGGCCGTTCGTGATCGGTACGAGCCGTTCCTGGGATTCAACCTACACAATCAGAGCGGCCTGACGACGGTGGGAGACACGGGAAGAGTAGCCACGATCGCACTTCTGGCTGTTGCGGCCGACCTCCCGGGCTCCCAATCAAAGGCGCCGCAACCCGGGATTCCCGACACGCTCGCCAAACGGGTCACCGCAGTTCTCTACGAGGCGTTGTCTCCATTTGTCTACGGACACATCTCCCGCTATGACGATCCGTACAATCCGCGTGCTTTTGGAGACACACTCACCCTCATGGGCACGCCCATTGTTTTGATCGAGAGCGGGGGCAACCCGGCAGGAGCGCCGGCAAATCTCGGTGTCCAACTGAATTTCGTCGGCATCCTCGCCGTTCTTAACTCGCTGTCCACCGGGCGCATTCGCAATGCGAACCCCGGGGTATTCGACGCTCTCAAACTCAACAGCAGCGACCCGATCTATGACCTGATGCTGCGTAACGCCTGGATCTTCACGGGTACAGGAGTCCCCCTGTTCCGCGGCGACGTGGCAATTCGTGGGGACATGCGGGCGGGTTCCGCCGGCACCGCCGTAGTGGCGGATATCGGAGACCTTGAGATTTACAGCAGCAAGCAGAGCATAGACTGCGCGGGAGCCATGGTGACGCCGGGGCTGATTGCCTGGGATCCTGAACGCTCCTTGTTCGCTCAAAATGGAAACGGCATCGAATATTTGCGCCGCGGCATCACCGCCGTTTTCACAACCGCAGCCTGGGATGATCTCCAGAACCGCAAGCCGTCGCAGGAGGATTGGGCCGGGATGCGAGAGCTTGATTGGGGATTCCTGATCTCTGGAGAACCCGCCAGAGAAGACGAAAAAGCGCAGCTGCAGCTGGCCTCCTGGCTCGCCGCAGGCGGCCGCGCCTGGATTCCGGCATCAGCCGATCGTGCCGCTGGACTGCCGGCATTGGCGCGCGTGGCGTCCTGGTTCGGGGCGGAAGTGACAGCCCGTGCTGAAGCGATGAGATATCAGATCCCCGCAGGCTGGGCCGGCGACCCCGCCAGCATCCTGACCCGCTGGACCTCGGAGGCCGCGCGCGCGTTCCGGCTCACCGGCAGGGGCATCATCGCTCCGAGTTCGCGGGCGGATCTTGTCATCTGGCGAACGCCTCCGGACAAAGCTCCCTCGGACATCCGCGATTGCACGCCGGACAAAGTCATTCTCAATGGCAGGCTGATCGAATTGTCCCAGCCCGATGCCGGAGCGCAAGGCAGATTCCTGGGCCGGAGGTGAATCCAATCAGTAGCAGACCCGGATCTACAGTACCTTCGTGGTTGTTTCTGCAATTCCGAAACACCCCCTCATGCGCGGGGCTAGCCCCAAGCATGTGACAACTAGTGTTGTGGAGGCCGGCACTGAAAACTCGGATGCTGTTCCCAGGTGGTGATTTGCAGTGCATATCCGCAAATCCGTCGTGGGCGTCGAAGCAGTCTTCACTGACGAGGCGCGCGTAACAACCGCAGATGCACGCAGATGCACGCTGATCCATTGAACAGGTTAGCAGGACGAGGCCTTGCTGCGACCCTCTCCGGCACCAACGCTTTGCGTTGAGATCTTTTTGCCAGCGGCTTCGCTACTTCGTGCTTTTTAGAGTTCTTCTCTATTCGCAACTATAGGGTCGCGGCTTGCAGCCAGGGCGGCATTCCGGTGCGGGATCACGACCAAAGCGGGTGTGGTTGCGGACGGCGCAGGCAGCGGAAAAACCTGGCTCACGTTGCCATATTTCCTTTTTAACTCAGCATACTCCCCAAATTCCAGAGCACGGTTCGGGCAGGCGGATACACAGGCCGGATCCATACCCAAATCCAGGGAGTCCTGGCAGAAGTCGCATTTGGTCGTCGTGTTCCGAACCGGATTGAAGTAAATCGCACCGTAGGGACAGGCCAGCATGCAGGCCCGGCAATTCCTGCAGAGGCTTTCCTCGATCAGGACAATGCCGTTCTCCGCCTTCCAGATGGCTTGCGTCGGGCACGGTGGTACGCACACCGGATTCAGGCAATGGTGGCAAGCAGTTGACACGTTGTAGGCAACCACCGTGGAGACCCAGACATTTTCTTTCTCCTGCCATCCTCCCGCCGTGACTTCATAGACCTTCCTCCAGTGAACGCCCATCGGCAGGTCGTGCTTGTCTTTGCAGGCTACCTGGCAGGTCTTGCACCCGGAGCAGGCGTCGGAGTTGACGAGAAAAGCGAATTGACTCACCATGCTGTGATTCCCCAATAGAAACCGGCGATGGGCTCCGGATGGACAGGTTGAATCCAGGCCCTGTTTCCACTGCGGGCCAGCCAAACCGCCATTTCTCCCATGCCTCGATTGGCCCAGGCAAAATACGGGATAGCAACCAGGTCATGAGGCTTGGTCTCGATCACACTCCCGTCAGCTGCGCGGCGGATGGCCTGAACTCTGCCGGTTACGGCTTGCACACCGCCAAGGAGCGCCGGACGGAATTCGCTTTTCAAGACGGCGTTATCAGGAATGACAATATTGAGGGCATGCCCTTCGTTATCAGGCCACTCGGCACAATAGACCAGCGGTCCCCGCTGCAGGGCAACCCGGCCGCCATCATCCTGAACCCGCGGGTCGGCCTCAATCCGGCGCACCGGCATGGGCAGAGTGAGATCGAGGACATCGCCGGCGTTCCACTCCTGCTCGACAACAGCAAATCCTTTTTCGGTTCGCAGCCCTAGAGCCCGTCCGTTGAGCTTCAGCTGCGGTGATTCCTTGCCATCTTTCTTTTGAGCATACAAGCCGCCGGTCCACGGATCATCTCTTACATATCCGGGTATGCGTACACGGAGGGCGAAACGGGCGGGCCGCTCAGGCGCTACCCGGATGCGTACGGTTCCCTCCCAGGGGTACTTGGTTTCCTGCTCGATCTTTACAGCGGTTGTCCCAACTTTCAAGTCGGCCTTGCTGCCCACGAAAAGGTTGACGTAGATGCTGCCGCTGCCCTCGGCAAAGATATAGCTGCCGA
Source organism: Acidobacteriota bacterium (assembly GCA_041501225.1). Taxonomy (GTDB): domain Bacteria; phylum Acidobacteriota; class UBA6911; order UBA6911; family UBA6911; genus JAFNAG01. The sequence goes on along the minus strand of JBGQNR010000241.1, from coordinate 3,971 downwards.
TCGAAGCCATCAGACGAACGACGTTGGGCGGGCAGCAGGGGGTGTTAATCCAGTCAAATCGTTCGTAGTCTCCATAGGATAGGAGGGGATTTTGATAGAAGAAGCGGTCCCCCTTTTGCGAGACGCCGACGAGGAAACCGTTGTACAGAACCCGCTCCATCAGATCGAGGTACTTCGCGTCGCCATGGAGAAGGAACATGCGGTGATTCCAGACGACATTTCCGTAGGCAGCGCACGTTTCGTTCCATGCACTCAGGTTGGGTAGTTCGTAGGGCGCTCCGAATTGCTCGTGGAACCGGACCGAACCAATGCCGCCGGTGAGATAGATTTTTCGCGAGACCATATCGGTCCAGATCCGATCGAGAGCTTGGGAGTAATGGGCCTCACCAGTCAGGGCGGCTAGATCGGTCAGGGGAATATAGAGGAACATGGCCCGCACCGCGTGGCCGACAGCCTCATCCTGTTCGACGACGAGCGTATGATCCTGCGCGTAGGTCCGGTCGCGCGCATATTCACCCTGGCGCGGATAATCCTCCTTGCCGCGTTCGTCCAAAAAAAACCTGGATACGCGCAAGTATTTTTCATCTCCGGTCAGGCGATAGAGACGGAGTAAACCGATCTTGAGGCCCTCATGACCGGAAATGTAGGTCTTCTTGCCTGGACCGAATGCCGTCGTAATTGTGTCGCCCAGTTTCAGAGCGGTATCGAGCATCCGGCGCTTGCCTGTCGCTTCGAAATAGGCAACGGCAGCCTCGAAGAAGTGACCCGATACGCGGACAGCCCGGTCCGGGTCAGATGCGCGCGCAGCCGTATTCGCGACCAGCTTTTCGATCTGAGCGTCGATGTGGGCTTCCAGAGCGGTATCGCGCCCTTTTGCCAGCATATAGGCCGCGGCTTCGATCAGTTTGGGACTGTCGAATCTCGAGGTCTCTGCAAGTTTTTGAAAGCAGTGCCAGATGGAGACCCGCTGGTTCGTCTCCATGCGCGGCGACCAGAATGCATCCTTCACATCTACTCGAGACAGGGGCACAGGCTCCAGCGTGTAATCCGGCCGGGCAGGGACGGTCTCCTTGCCGACCGCAAGACAGATGGCAAAAAATGAGATGATCATGATGGGCAGAGCAGGAACTTTTTTCATCGTGGCCCCCTGATTTCCCATACTGTGTTCCCAAACGATTTGCTGTCAAGCAGATTTGCGCATGTCGACCTTCTGCTTCCCGCGGTATGCGTATGAACCCGTGCCGACAGAAACGGGCGGGGAAAGAAGCATGGTGCGGCCTTGCCGCACCAACAGTGATGGCGATGCCGATTCCGGCTGAACCTTGCGCCGAATGGTGGTATTTTGGTGCGGCCGTCCAAGCGAATCTTATGAAGCCTCCATGGGGCTAACATGCGACAAAATCGTCTTCCGCGATCCGTCAGGCCTGAATGAAAGTGAAAGGATCGTTCATTGCTCATGAGGTGAAAGGAGCCATCATGGATCGAAGGCAGTTTTTGCAGAATGTGGCGGTTACAGCCGCGAGCATCAAGGCGCTATCCGAAAGCGGGCATGCTGCCACGCCCGAAGAAGCAGCATCCGGCAGCGCTGTTGACCTCGAGGGGCACACCCTGGTTTGCGAGTTCAAGACAAACTCGGCATCGTGGAAAGTTTATGAAGATTTGCGCAGCCGCGATGGCGTTCTGACCTTCGTGACGGCAACCGGCGGAACGCGCGTGCTCCGCAAGAGCGCGGAGGCTTCATTCGCAGAGGCCAACCCTCCCTACCTGGGGCTGAGTATGAATGACATTGGCCTGTCCGGAGCGGATCTGCTCGCCGACAAGCTGCTCGCGGGCGGCGGTGATCCCGATCCTGAGCTGGTGAAATCAGCGGCGCCGCCTCAAGGGTCGGCGTCCGGCCAGGGCCAGGCCGCGGCAGCACCTCGCGCGAGGTGGGACGCGTTTGTCGGCACCAAGGAAGCCTTCGACACCATGATGGTTTACGTTGCGGGCAACACTCGAACCTACCATCCCTCCCAGTACCTGCCGGAATTGCGTAAAGCGGAAGTGACACAGAGACGTTTCGACGGCCTCATCAGCGGCTGGATGCCGGCAGTCCGGAAGGTCATGCCGATCTCGGAGCGCTCCTATTGCGAGATCATCGTTTTCGGCGACGTTGAAGCGCGCGACAAGTTCATCGTGCAAACCTGGCATCGCTCGGCGCTGATTGAGGACGGCAAGATGACCAAGGTCTTTTACGGCTACAGCTACCCCGCCTACCCTCCCGCCCGCGAGGACCCGAAGCCGGAACAGTTCTACCGAGCGCTCCTGGTCTTCGCCGAATACTGGGACCGGCAATTGAAAGACTTCACTCCGGCTACCCTGCCGAACGACTCCTGGATCGACATGTCCAAGCACTACTTCGCCAAGGAGCTGATGGTCCGGCCCGGCGGCGTCTATCCAAAATATGGGGCCGTGGATCGCGACTATTACGGTTCGGAATACGACGGCTTCCAGGATATCTTTACCAGCGCCGTCCACGTCAATCTCGAGTGGGGGCGGTTCGATGCTGCGCGGCAAATCATCGACAACTATTTCACCGATTTCGTCGATGCCAAAGGCGTCAATAACATGCGCGGGCCGGAGACGGCGCAGTTCGGCATGACGCTTTCGCTGCTGGCCCGTTATTTCAATTACACCCGCGACAGCGCCTTGATGCTCAAGCACAAGGCCAAACTCCAGGCAACCGCGAAACTGATCGCCGATTTGCACGACTTGAGCTTGAAGCTGCCGCAGGATGACCCGAGCTACGGTTTGATCCGCGGCTGGAGCGAGTCGGATGCCTGCCTGGCCACAACTCCGGAAGTCTGGTGGCAGCCTTACTATGCCAACAGCGCCTTCTCTGCCCGCGGGCTGAAAGACATCGGCAGGGCGTGGCTGGAGATCAATAAAATCAAGCCCGCCCCGGGAATGGAGAAGGAGGCTCAGGACTGGCTCAAGCGCAGCAAGGTCCTTCAGGACGCCACCATTGCCAGCATGGAGAAGAACATCTGGAGGGACAAGACGCCCGCGTACGTGCCTCCCATGCCCGGCACAAAACTGACGTTCCGGGACGCTCTGGCTCAGGAGCGGCCCAGTCCGCAACAGTGGCCTCACCGCCTGTACGCTGAACTCGTTCATGCGGACGTGCTCCCAGTGAATCTCGCCAACATGGTTGTCGACACGATGCGTGCTTACGGAGCAACCACCCTCGGCGTTCTCGCCAACGTCAGCGCGGCGCGCCCCACAGGCCGATCCATTCTGGGCTTCATCGCCTACGGCCACGCTTTGATGCTGTTGCGCCTGGATCGCATCGAGGAGTACCTCTTGTTTCTCTACTCGCATCGTTTCCACGCCCACACGCGCGGCGGCTGGGTTGCCGGAGAGGTCTGCGGCATTACCGGTGGGACGGCGACCTTTTGTATTCCGGCCCAGCAGACCATCCCGATCATGGTGCGCTGGATGCTCGTCCTGGAAGACTCCGATGAGGACCGTCTCTACTTCGCCAAGGGCGTGCCGCGGGACTGGGTGATCTCAGGAAAGCCAATCAAGATCAGCCAGGCCCCCACGCGTTGGGGGAGGGTCAACCTTGAATTGGTGGCGAAACCTGCATCCAGGAGCGTGGTTGCGAAGGTCGAATTGGCGCAGCCTGGCACCCCGAAGGAAATCCAGGTCAAGCTGCGCGTGCCGGCGCAGAATCCGATCAAATCGGTGACCGTTAACGGCCGCCCGGCGAGCCTTGGCGGCATACATAAGGACACGGTCATCGTTCAGACTGGAAACGAAAAGCTCTTCGAGGTCGTTGGCCAGCTCGCCTAGGAGCCCGTCCGAGAATTAGGAGGGGTCGCGCGCATGGGGCTTGCGAGGCGAGCTCAAGGCGCGAGGAGGAGGCGATGTCGGTGCACATCGTTGACGACGAGCAACGCGGAGATCGCCCCGCAACCCCCATGCGCCCT
>JBGQNR010000240.1:0-9487 GCA_041501225.1 Acidobacteriota bacterium | reverse complement strand
GCCTGCGTCGCGCCGCCTGGCATCTGCCCCCGCGGCGCTCGGAACGCGGCCCCTCCTAATTCTCGGACGGGCTCCTAGAACGGCGCTTAGTCAAGCTTCAGCGAACGAGGTCCGGCAGGAAAATGACCCTGAAAGGGTCAAATACTGAAAGCCCATGGCGCAAGCCCTGGGGGGAGATGGTGCAGTCCGAGTGAAGCCCTGCAAGGGCGGCACAGTCTGTTTCGCATTCTCCCAGGGCTGGCGCTGTTGAACCCCTTCGGGGTTCCTTAGTACTGTGGTTCATAAATGCGGCAACGTATTTTTCGGGACACGGATGAACGCAGGCAAACGCGCCCGGGGCTTGCCGGCTTCTGCAGCCCGAAGGGCAGCGCTGCGCGCTGTTTGTTTCTTCCGGAGTCCGGAGTCAAACGCGGCTGGGCAGAACACTGCGATTCTCAATAAAGCAGGCGCGCCTGACTCCGGGCTCCGGAAGAAACAACGCAGAAGCCGGCAAGCCCCGGGCGCGTTTGCACGCGGATTGTTCTTGCGCCATCCGCGTTTATCCGCGTCCTAAGAAAGATGTCGCCGTATTTATGAAATCGTGTACTTAGCTAAGCGCCATTCGTAACAGCTACTTGACCTCGAAATTATTGCGTGCCAAGAAGAGCGTTAGGTCCGGTAATTTCGAGGTCAAACAGCCTGTCGCCGAAATTTTCGGGATAGCTTTTGCCATTGGCGACAGGCGCCTGCTACGGATTTTCGCATTATGGTTTGCCGGTTCCCTTGGCCATTTTAGCGAAGATTTCGCGGCCGCGGCGCTCCATCTCTTCAGGCAAGACATCCTCTACATGCTGGCCGAGCGCCCAGGTGTGGCCGAACGGATCCTTCAGCTGTCCATAACGGTCGCCCCAGAACTGGTTCGAGAGCGGCATCATCACCTTCGCGCCGGCCGATACCGCCCGGTCGAAGAGCTGATCCACGTTGTCCGTGTAAAGGTTCAATGAAAAGCTGGTGCCCCCCAGCGTCTCGGGCGATGTGCAGCTTCCCATGCCGGGGAATTCATCGGCCAGAAAGATCAGCGAATCACCCAACTTCAGTTCAGCGTGCATCACCTTGTTGTCGGGAGTGTAGTGAACTCTCTTGACGTCGGCGCCGAATGCCTTTCGATAGAACTCGATGGCTTTTGCAGCATCCCGCACCACGAGATGGGGTGTGATCGTGTGCAATCCCTGGGGAACCGCCTTAATGTTCTTTGCCATATTTATCTCCTTTGTAAATCAGGCCCGATAATAATCACAGCAAGAGGGCTTACTTGGTGCGGGTCCATCCATTCACCGCCGCGAAGATTCTACAAAATGATACCGGGTGCCACCACCTTGAGCAAGGACGCCTCGTTTGGATCGCACCGTTATGGAACGCTTCTGTACCAGCGCGGCGATATGGATGGCGCGCTTGCGGAGTTCGGCGAGGCCATCAAAATCAACGGGCACATGGCGGAACCGCACGCAGCCCGCGGGACGATCTACTTCATCAAAGGCGACATGAAGGCGGCGATCGCCGCCTTCAGCCGTGCCATCGAGTTGTTTCCGGCATTTCTGGGGGGCGCCGCGGCATTGAATGCGCGGAATCCGCGTTTGGCTGTGGCCTATGCCACGCGTGGTGTGGCCCGGCAATCCTCAGGCGACGTGAAAGGGGCGATCGCCGATCTCGACAAGGCCATAGAAATGGACGCGAAAGCGGCCATACCCTATATGGACAGGGGCCTGGCCCAACTTATCCAGGGAGACATGCCGGCGGCGGAAAAAGACTTCCAGAAATGCCTCACCCTGGATTCCGTTTTGAAAGCATTGCTGGGTCACCGGGTACAAGCGGCAAGAGGAGACAAGAAAAAGGTGGCATAAAGTTTGGGGAACGCACCCACATGTTCACCCAATCCCAGAACCCACGGTCATCTTCAACTGTGGATGTCTCGGACCACCCGCTGCAGTTTACGTATACGACCGACACGGATTTTCTCCAAATCCCGGAGATCAAGGTAATCAATCCGCTGCGGACTCCCTGAATTCATGGTGCCGGCCTCGCTGAAATGTTACACTGCCTCCCTCTAGTCTGGAGCGTATGACCGCCATGATCAAACTGCACAATGTCGAGAAATTCTTCGAGCACGGGATCACCAAGACCTGGGTGCTGCGCCGCATAGATCTGGAGGTCAAAGCGGGCGAGTTCATTTCTATCATGGGGCCGTCAGGAGCCGGGAAGTCCACGCTCCTGCATATCCTGGGGATGTACGACAGCGCGTGGATCGGGGAGTACTACTTCATGGATGTCCCCGTGCACAAGGTCAAACAAAAAGAGCGATCGGATCTGCACAAGAAGAACATCGGGTTTGTGTTCCAGAGCTATCACCTGCTCGACAACTTGACCGTCTACGAAAACCTGGATCTTCCTCTCTCCTACCGCAATCTATCGAAGAAAGATCGCGAGAGCAATGTCTGCGACACGTTGGACCGATTTCAAATCGTGGGGAAGAAGGACCTTTACCCTACCCAGTTATCCGGCGGCCAGCAGCAGTTGGTCGCGGTCGCGAGGGCAGTGATCGCCAGTCCGAAAATAATCCTGGCGGATGAACCAACCGGGAACCTGCACTCCAGCCAGGGCAAGGAAATCATGGAGCTTTTCAAGAAGCTCAACGAGGAGGGGACAACCATCATCCAGGTCACGCACTCGGAGAGGAATGCATCCTACGGGTCCAGGATCATACAACTCCAGGACGGCTGGATAGCCAATCATGAGGAATGCAAAAGCAGCCACAAAGAACACGAATAGACATTTGGAACAGACTCGTATCTTTCGCGCTGTTCGCGGCTGCTTTTGTTTTTTGATGGACGCAGACTGAAATTGTGTTCGGTTTCAGTCCTGTCTCAACGGGCTCTCGTCGCCCGGCCCGTCAGCTTCTTCTGGTTGTAGTCGATCGCCTGCAGGGCTCCCTGGGCATTCGTCTTGGCCCCGATATAATCTCCCTGAGTGATCTGGCTTTCGACGAGCGCAATCCGTTTGTCGATATCCTGGCACGCCGCCTGAAATTCCTTCTTGGCGGCGCCCACCTGTTTGGCGGGGGGCATGGCCGCCTTGAAGGCTGCGTAGTTGGTCGTTATGCCGGTCTGCAAGGCCTTAACCTGCGCCAGCATCGAATCCCGCTCGGATTTGGCGACATCTCTTGCCTTTTGAAGCCGGACCCTGGCGGTAATGAACGAAGTGGCGGCGGCAGCATAGTTCTGCTTCGCGAGCTGGTCGTTCGCCTGGTCCCAGATCTCTTTAGCACTCTTCCAATCGCTGGGGGCATACTGATCCGCACGCTGATCCACGGCCTGGTTGTAGGCTTCCGTAGCCTGTTTGATCTGTTCATCCGGCCTTGAAGCGCAACCGGAATACAAAAGAACGAGAAAAACACTAGCGGCGGCCAAAATACGAAGTGAGTTATTCATAGTTGCCTCTGCGGTCCCTCCCTGGCAGGTAAACGTTGACGATATTTGGTTTCAAACGATTCGCATGCAAACCGCCCCGGCCCTGTGAACCGGCGGCCGCATGACCTGCTGTGCATCTGCAAAACCAAGAATCTACTTCTTCAAGAATTCCTGCTGAACTTCAAAAACTTCCCTGAGAGTCTTGGCGGCAAGATATTCCGCCTCGGTGTATTTCCCATTCTTGAGGTGCTCGTTGACTTGCGCCACGCTGTCTTCAATCTGCTTTACCCTGGCGTCGAATTCTTTCTTGCGCGCCGGCGGCAGTTTGGCGGCTAACGGGTTGTCCACTAGATCAGTTTTGAGCCGCTTGCCGGTGGTTACTTGTAAGCCGTTAATAATTCTGATCTTTTCCTCGCGCTTGCTCTGGGCAAGTTCCTTGGCTTTGTTGTAGTTCGTTCTGGCTTTCAGCAGGAGATTGCCGGCGTCCCCGTAGCTTTTCTCATCGAGTTTGGCGTTGGCTTCCTGCATGGCTTTCTCGGCCGCGCTCCAGTAGTCCGGAGCAAACAGCTCGGCATGCTCGGCGACGGCCTCTGCTTTGGCCTGCTCGGTTCTCTGGATCGAGTCTGTCGGCCTGCCGGAGCATGCTGCGAAGAAGAGTGCCAGGGTTATCATCATCACAGGGAAAATAATACGCAAGTGCTTCATTGTGGCCTCCACAGAGCATGGCGGCATTACCGCGCCGCATTCAGAAGCGGCGGAATCGACGCCGGAATGGCTAAACAACCATTCACGGGCGCTGCTCGCACGCCTATGAAAAACTTCAGGAATAGTGGGTGCTATAGCTTTACGCCCCTATTTCACACCGGCGGGGCAAAAAAGTCAAAAGGGAAACGAAGGCAGGCTTGTGGAGTGCGGCGGGATAACGCCGCACTCCATATGTGCGCCTGCTAGTTGACCGCCGAGGTCAGGATCGCATTAAAGAGCAACTTGAAGGTAGCGTAGGGCTGGGCGCGCTGCTGTACCTTCAGGGGCATCAGCACCATCCGCCCTTTTCCCAGCTTGACCTCGGCCACCGCAATCTTGTTTGCGAGGAAGGACTCTCCTGTCAGCCAGCCGCTCCTGAGAATGTTCTCTTTCGGATACCGGACCACATTGACTGCCTGCATGGTCGACGACGGCACCGATTCCAGAGCCATCGCGTTGGCAAAGTAGGAGTCGACATCCTCCTTCAGCCCATACGCGATCGGCTGGGTGCTGTCTACCAGGGCCCTCAGCACCGAGCCTGGGCAGAAAAACTCCTCCCGTTTTAAGCCCTGCAAGCCGTCTTTGTAGGGGGCGGAGAACTTGTCGATCAACAGCGTAGAACTCCGGCCAAGCGTGATCACGCTGCCGCCGCCTTCGATAAACGCCCGCAGGCCCTTGAGACCGGACTCTTCAATCCCGCCCCTGTACTGTTCCGGAACATTGGTTCCGGCCGATCCAGTCATGATCTGCTGCGCGTTCATATCGGGGAAAATGATCACGTCGAACTTCTCGGAGGGATTCCCGTTGCGGAGATCCTCCGGATGAACGGTCACAAAAGGAAACTCGTTCTGCTCCAGAAGCCAGCGGGTCCAGCCTTCGTCCATATTTCCTCCACCCCACGGCTGATACAGCGCCGTCCGCGGGCTGCGGATCTGCATTGCCGTCAGATTGGCGGGTACCTCAGCGGCAAGAGCTTCGATTCCGAGCGACTTGGTCAACGATGCCATCGTGGCGGCCAGATCCTTGCCTCCGCTCACGACGATCGTGCCAGCCGGGTAGTTCTTGCCGCCCACGCTGGCAGCCGCGGTCATCCACGACACGCGATAGCCGCCCTTGAGCAAACGATTCACGGCCACCAGGCTGTTATTCGGCTCGTGGCTCAACAAGAACGCGGAGCCCTGGCCTGTAACCTGGCCGGCCGGCAACTCGATGGCATCCAGTTTCTTGAGGCTGGCATCGAACGGCTTCTTGACGAAAACAGTGTTCACCCCCATTTGCATGCCCAGCGACCATCCGGCCACATCGTAGGGCGGCCGCGGCGGTTGGCCCGGCGCGGGAGCGATCTTCGGATAAACCTGGGCTTCGAGCATGTCTTTGGCATAGGCCCGGAAAGGCTGTGTCAGGAGGATGACATAGGTGCCGGCCGGATAGTTGACGTCGTCGGCCGAGAAGGCAGCCGTAGCCTGGTGGACTTCCACGCCGCCCAGGGCCAGGGTTTGCAGCATTTTTACGACCGAGGGCCGATCCGATTGATCGCGCGGAACCACGATGGCGTAAGGATCCCCTTTCTTTCCCATCTCGATTTGCCGCTTCCCCACCACATAGAGGCCGTCAAGAAGTTGAAGGCGCAGATTGGCGGCAGTCTGCAGAAGCCCGAAAGTGGCAATCTCGTCATAATCCACAATGTCGCGCAGCGTCCAGCGCCCGCCCAGCCATGGGCGCGGGTAGTTCGCTCGGAATTGCGTGTCGTTGGGCGGCGGCATGGGTCCGCCTGCCCCCCGTCCTCCGCCCCCGCGGCCTCCCCTTTCCCCTGCGGGAGGAGTTTGCCCTGGGACTACCCGTGCCTGTTCGACCGATGTGGCGAGATTCGAGGAAGCAACTTCGGTGAGCAAGCCGAGCATGTTGTGCCACCATCCGGCCCAGGCCATCGCCCCTTCCCACCAATAGGTGTACTGCTCACCGTAGATGATGCCTTCTTTACCGGCTCGCTCCAGCGCCGCTCCCTGTGCGTATCCCAGCAGGCCGGTGTTCCGATAAATCAGAGGATCGACGTTGGGATTGATCGGGTCGCTCGCAGGCATGACGAAAATGCGGGCTCCGTTGCCGCCCATCTGATGCTCGTCCAGCCAGACTTCAGGGAGCCAGTCCTTGTACAGGATCTTGCCGATCAGCTGGGTCTCCTTCTGGGTAAACATGTAGGCATCGCGATTGTTGTCATGGCCCACGTAAGGATGATAGAGCCAGGGCATGGATGCATTTTCGTACGGCGTGCCGAGGTTTTTGTTGTACCAGTCGACGACCATGATCTGGCCGTCAGGATTGAGGTTGGGCACCAGGAGAAAAACCACATTGTCCAGGATCGTCTGGATCTCTGGGGTCCTTTCCGTTGCCAGGCGATACACCGCCTCCGGGGTCATCTGATTGGCGCCGATCTCGGTGGAATGAATGCTGCAGGTGACCAGGACAAAGATCCGCGCCTCCTGGATCAGACCGCGAGCCTCGCTGTCCGACGCAATCGTCCGGGGATCGAACAGCCGGCGATTAATCTGCTTGTAGTGCTCGATGTTCTTCAGGTTGGCCGGCGAGGAAATCACTATGAGGACGAAAGGATTGTTGTTTGTCGTCTTCCCGACTTCCTGATAGAGCACGCGGTCGGAACCTTTTGCGATTGCTTTGAAGTATTCGAGCTGCTTGTCCCAGCGCACCAGCTTTTTCTCGGCGCCGACGGCATGGCCGAAGAACTGCTCCGGCGAGGGCAACGACTGCCCAAAGGCCAGCGTCCCGGAAATGCAGACCGCCAGAAGAATCAACAACCATTTCGATGGCTTTCGCGAAACACTCATGATCTTCCTCCTTTACAGCCACGACGCCATCCAACACTGCGAAGGCGCCCATCCGTGTTGTGGAGCCTCTTATCGAGTCTTACTCCGGAATTCTCTTGCTAAACCGCATGCGCGACATGCGCAGCTGCTGTAGGGTCAAGTCTTCATCCACGTGAAGCCGCACGTCCTTAATCTCGTCTCCTGCCATCACCGCTTCGAGGCGCGGGAAAACGAAGGCGGACCGGTTCGGTATTTTGAGCTTGGCCGCACGCTCCCGGATATTCTTGCGCCATTCCGGATTGACGCGGGTGCCGAATCGGTCGAAGATCTGTGTGGCAGCCGCGCCGTCTCCTTTAGCCTTGATGACCTGGAGGCAGCCCAAAAGATCGCCGATTCCTTTGTGAGCCTTTTCCTGGTCGATAAGCTGCACGAAGAAGTTCCCATTTTGGGTAATCACTCTGACTCCGTAATCCCGGTCGCCATTCTCCCCGCCTTCCAGCAAAAAACTCATCACGAGTTGCTGACCCCTCTGGTGCGCCTCGCGGACGAAGTCATCCTCATACATGCGGTAGCGATTTATCTGGCTTTGCAGATACGATATGTACATGGCACGCACGATGCCGGCCTGTTCTTCTTTTCCGAAGGCTCCGATTTCAACCAGTTTGGGATCCCCGACATGATAGAGCGCGACCAGGTCGGCGCGGCACTCCTCGAGCGAAGAGTATGCCCGGCCAATGGCAACGGCCGGGTCCACCTTCAAGCCGGCATCGGGTCGCCCCGACCCGTGGCCGATTACTTCGTGCATGTAGACTTCCCACTGGCGGGCACGGTCCCCGAAGGTACGGACCAGGTCGCGATACTCGGGCAGGTAGAACTCTTCGATTGTCGCCGCGCGGATCTTTTCCGACCGGGCCTCCTCGACATTCAGCAGGATGATGTTTTTGCTGCCGTAGTCGCGCCGCAGATCGTTGTAGTTCGGGAGATTGTAGGCGGCCGGCGAGGTCGGCCCGCTGTCGCCGGTCTCGACGATGACGTTCACTACATTCGCCACCGGTTTGTTGACCTTGTCGAGCTTGTAAACATCGGGCCAGGGCATCTTCCTCTCGAAATAGAGCGCGTTTTCGGCCAGCCGGTCAATCAAGGTCGAGTCCGAAATGAAGCTCACATTCCCTTCAAAATGGCCAATGATGCCGCGCGGGTCCATGTAGCTTTCGATGAAACCGTTCAGGTAATCAATGGTGGTATTGGATCGCAGCCAGGCGATGGAGTAGTGGCGAAATTTCTCCTCATCGCCGGTGTGATAGTAATCTATGAGAGCCTCGATCCCGCGTCGCTGCTCCTCGCTCTCCGCAAGCGGCAGGGCCAGTTTTAAAAAGTGGGTGATCGTATCCAGGTCCTCGCCGTACAAGCCGCTGATTTTGTATACCTGCGGCACCGCCTCCCCGTTTGCGAAGCCGAAGCGGACGTTTAGCCTTTGCTGCCACTCGGCATTCAAAGCGTCGATGTGCTTCTGGTTGAGCCGCCGATCATAAAGGTTCACGGAACTGGTGGCGATGATGTCGTCGCCCTTGCGCTGGTTCGTCATGACCGGCTCGAAATCCGGATCGAAGATCGTAGGGCGCAAGCGCTCCAGCTTGTCCTTCAGCGTCTCGCCCCGCTCCAGTTCGAATCGAGCACCCCGAGCCTGTGCCCATTGGGCTGCCTGCTGAAGCAACTCATAGGTCAGGTAGTTCGGCAGGGTCTTGACGTGAGCATCGTGATCGTAGGGGCCGTGATTGATCCAGATATACTTCAGGTAGTCGAGTACGGCTTCTTTGACCTGCGGCGGCATTCCATCGGAGTTGAGATAGATCGTTTCCAGCAGTGTGCGGATCTCGAGCGCATGCCTGTGATTCTGCTGATCCGCGAGGGTATGGCCGGCAATCGCAGCGCGATAAAGATAATAGGCGAGCAGTTTCTGATTCAGGGCAAGCTGATCGAAACCGGGAGCATCAACTCCCAGCACGATGAAATCCTGGCCGTTTTTCCCGAGTCGCTCAAGTTCACCCACCATTGGTTTTGAAGTCACAATGCCCACCCGACTTTCTGATCAATTAAAAGGAGCCACCGAAAAGCGCGGGGCTCGGACGAAGGAGCATTGTATGACAGTTTTGGAGTTTGGATTGCGGATTTTGGATTTGGCGCATTTATTCGATCAACCGACATAAATCTTGGCACACAATGAAAAGCAAAAGATCAACGCAGAGGTCGTGGAGAAAAGTCATTCCAAGGCAATAAATCCTCCGCGGCCTCTGCGACCTCTATTCCGAAAATAACTCGCCTCAAAACTGCAAAAGCAGCCACGAATGACACGAATTGGTGCGAATCACCGCCCTTCCAGGCCAGCAAAAATTCGTACTATTCGTGCCTTTCGTGGCTGCTTTTGCAGTTTTGAGGCGAGTTATTTTTGAAGCAGGCGGGTCGGTGCAAGTCTGGTGT
>JBGQNR010000239.1:0-9524 GCA_041501225.1 Acidobacteriota bacterium | reverse complement strand
TCTGCCACCGCGGCGCTCGGAACGCGGCCCCTCCTAATTCTCGGACGGGCTCCTAGCGGCTGGCCAGGCCGCCGGCAATCTCGCCGCCATCGAGTGTGTAGACATGGCCGGTGATATACGCGGCATCGTCGGAGGCGAGAAACGCGAACAGGGCCGCCACCTCTTCCGGTCGGGCGTGCCGCTTCAAGGGGAGCTTCCGGTTTACCTCCTCGAGCATCTGGTCGGTGTACTCAGCGCGCTGCATTGGGGTGAGGACATAACCCGGCGCGATGGCGTTCACCCGCACTGCTGGTGCGAGTTCGAGCGCCATGGAGCGGGTCAATTCGATGACGCCGGCCTTCGTGGCATTGTAGTCGGCATAGTAAGGATACCCAACAATCCCGTTTGTGGATGCCGTGCTGAGGATCACGCCGCCGCCACGCTGAACCATATGACGGGCGGCGGTCTGGGCAACGTAGAAATTCCCCGTCAGATTGACTGCGACCACCGTTGCCCACTCATCAGGTGTGATCTCCAGAAACGGATGACGGATGCTGATGCCGGCATTGTTGATCAGCACATCCACGCCACCCATGAGCTTGATCGCTTCTCCGAACGCCGCTTGCACCTGATCGAGATGTGCGACATCGCAGATCAGCGCGCCGGACAAGTGGGGCAATTCTTTGAGGATCATCCCACACCCATGAGTGTCCCGGTCCAGCACACAAACGCGAGCCCCTTCGTCCAGGAATCGAGCCGCAGTCGCAGCTCCAATTCCGCTCGCTCCGCCCGTAACCAACACTGTCTTGCCGTTCAATCCGCGCATGGGCAACCCCCGTCTATCCGAATATGCAAAAGCTCAACGCAGAGGCCGCAGAGAGCCTTTTGATTTTGGTAGTTTTTCTCTGCGGCCTCTGCGTTGAGCTTTGCTATGGCCTTGCCGCACTGCAAGCCACCCAATCTCTATTGTCCCGAGGATTCAATCATTTTCAGCTGGATCCTGCAAATGAAGAATGACAAGCCTGGATTTCGTCCCGCGTCATTCGCCATTTGTTTTGGGGTTTGCGGGATTACAATTGTAGGGATGAAACGAGTTCATTTGCGGTTTTATGAGGAACTCAACGATCACCTGCCGGAGGATAAGAAGAAACGAATCTTTGCCTGCTGCTTTGCAGGTGAATTGACAGTCGCCACTCTGCTGAAGGCCACGGGCGTTCCGATTTCCGAGGTGGATCTCGTTTTGCGCAGCAGCGAACCTGTCAGCCTGGCTCACATCGTGCAGGATGGCGATCGCATCAGCGTTTATCCGGTCTTTGAGCTGTTTGATCTCAAGGGTATCACCAGGGTGCGGGACGAGCCGCTGCGACAACCAGTTTTTGCCACCGGTCCTGGCTTGGCGCGGCTGGCAGCATATATGCGCATGCTTGGTTTTGATACCTGCTCCAGCGCAAGCTCCGCATCGGACACAACAGTCAAAATGGCCCAATCAGCCGGCTGCATCTTACTTGCCAGAGGGCTTCCCTTGCCCCACGCTGGGCGCGTTTTTCGGGTTCGTGGGACCAAACCGCGCCACCAGGCGCTGGAAGTCATTATCGGGCTCAGCCTGCGACGGCTGATCACGCCGCTGGGCCGCTGTCCACGGTGCAACTCAAGTTTCATCCGAAGGGACATTCCGGTGCGACAATGCATGGCTTGCGGTTTCCACTATGGTGACGGACCGCATCTGCGCCGCATGCAGCGGCTTATGAATTACCTGTCACAGCCTCATCCCTGACTTCAGACTTCCAGCCGGCTCAGCTCCTGATGTAGGATGTCGGCCTGTGTGAGGCAACCCATGGCTCAAGCGTGTCTGGTTCTCGGAGAATTAAGAAAGAATGGCGTGACCCACGTGGTCGGATTGCCGGACAATTCGTCTGCGAAGCTGTTCGATCTGCTAAGCGGGGACCAGGGCATTCAACTTGTGTCGGTAACACGCGAGGGCGAAGCGTTCGCGCTGGCGGCCGGTCTATGGATCGGAGGCAAGAAGCCGGTCGTTCTGATCCAGAATACCGGATTCACGGAGAGCGGCGACAGTTTTCGGGGAACGATCATGCGCATGCGTGTTCCGCTGGTCTGTTTGATCACCTATCGAGGCTACGCGAAGATGATGGGATGGCAGCGCGAGGCTGGCCATGCATCTCTGGATGCCGAGACCCTGAGCCGTCCATCTCTCGATTCAGCAGCCCTGATCACGGAGGCTACCCTCAAAGCCTGGGGATTGCCTTTCGGGTTCCTGCATAGTGATGAGGATGTGCCGGCGCTTTCGGAAGCCTTTCACAGAGCGGAGGAGAACCAACAGCCGTTTGGGATTCTAATTACGCAAGACCTGACGTGAATTGGCTGGGAAACAAAGGATGGGTCCAAGTGGGCGCCAGGCGCCGCACGGCGCTCAGATCCCTGGATTGTTTGATCCCAAGCCCCATCCGGCGAGGCTGCCTCAAAATTCATGCGTCGGATGATGTGGCCGCGTTTTCAGCCCCGGAAGGGCTGAAGACAGTAGCCCGGGATGAGCGTAAGCGAGCCCGGGGTAGGAAATAGGATCTTAGCTGATCCCTGACAGGGGCGGCGGTAGGCATCTGACATTGAAAGACTTCCGTCGCCTCTGCCAGGGCTCTGGCACGGTGCTTGAGAGAGTCTCGGCGGCCGGGGCCTACTTGCAGGATGTGACATGCTGACGAAAGATGAGTTGCTCGAACCGCTGGCCAGGCTGCGCGCGGATGCGGTCGTGGTCACTTGCATGGGCGTCACACGCCCGTGGGGCCGATATTCGCACAGTGACCTGGATTTTGCTTCGGCAGACAGTGCCATGGGGCACACAGCCGATCTGGCTCTCGGCATTGCCCTGGCATGTCCCCGGCGCAAAGTCGTATGCCTGAATGGCGACGGCAGCATGCTTATGACCCTCGGCACCCTGGCCACGGCTGTTCAAGCAGCGGCAAAGAACTACATGTTGTTGGTCGTCCAAAACGACACCTACGAGATTACCGGAAACCAGCCTGTGCCCGGGGCAGGGCGGATCGATTTTGCGATGCTGGCGCGCGGAGCCGGATTTCCCCGCATCTATTCGTTCGATGATGCCGGCGTCTACGCTGCATCCTTGCCGGAAATGCTGTCCGTGGAGGGCCCGGTCTTTGCAGTCGTCAAGGTGCGGCCCGGCGCTGAGGGCCCGATCAGCCGCAGCGAAAAGGAATCGGCTGCCTACCTCAAAGTCTCTCTCGCCGAATGGGGCCGGCGCCTGAAGCGGGCTCTCGACATCCCTCCTTCGACGGACTGAATCCCGCTGCGGTGGTTCTCCTCAAGACCGGATCATTGCCTTCACCCCAAAACTGCAAGTCGGAATTGTAAAAGTAACTTTTACGAAGGAACAGATTGAGCCCGGTTGTCGAGGGTGATTGCGCTCACTATAATTTAAGAAATAGTGAACGTGATCTCTTCGAGGAACTGAACAGAAGATGGCCGGAAACGACTCTGATAAACCGCGGCAGTTGAAGATCATCCTCATCAAGCCGTCAAAATATGATGACGAGGGATATGTCATTCGTCACTGGCGCGGCGTTCTGCCGAGCAACACGCTTGCCTGCCTTTACAGCCTGACCGAAGACGTCAAGAGACGCGTAGCGCTCGGACCCGGCGTCCGGATCGACATCGAGATTTTTGACGAATCGGTGCAGAAGATACCCGTCGACCGCATTCTGCGGGCCAGACGCACTCCTTCCGCCAGAACGATTATCGGCCTGGTTGGCGTGCAGTCGAATCAGTTTCCGCGGGCTGCTGATCTGGCGCGCAGGTTTCGCCAGGGCGGCATGCCGGTGATGATCGGGGGCTTCCACGTCAGTGGCACGCTGGCACTTTTCCCCGGCGGTAGCGCCGAGATCCAGGAGTTGATCGACCTCGGGGTTACGGTAGTCAAAGGTGAAGTCGAAGATACGTGGGCTGACATTTTGCGCGACGCGCTGCACGATCGTCTCAAGCCCGTCTACGATTTTCTGAGCGAAATGCCCGCTTTGTCCAACCAGCCGGTGCCCAAGCCTCTGGGCAGTTACCTGAAACGATTTGTGGCTGCCAAATTCGGGACCATCGATTGCAGCAGGGGATGTCCCTTTAATTGCAGCTTCTGCACCATCATCAACGTCCAGGGTCGGGAGATGCGCGTACGCTCGGCGCAGTCGCTGGAGCAGGCCATTCGCGAGAACTATCGTCTTCACGGCACCGACTACTATTTCTTTACGGACGACAACTTCGCGCGCAATACCAACTGGCGGGAAGTTTTTGACATGTTGATGCGGCTCCGTTCGGAAGGCATCGAGATCAAATTCATGATGCAGGTCGACACCCAGTCGTACAAGAATCCGGGCTTCGTATCGATGGCTGCAGGTGCCGGCTGCTCGCAGGTGTTCATCGGCATGGAAAGCATCAATCCGAAAAACCTGAAAGCCAGCGGCAAAGGCCAGAATCGTGTCGAGGACTACCGGAACATGATCAAGGCCTGGCATGATGCCAAGATTGACACGCATGTCGCTTATATCATCGGTTTTCCCTACGACACGCCGGAATCGGTGCCGGAG
Organism: Acidobacteriota bacterium; assembly: GCA_041501225.1. Taxonomy (GTDB): domain Bacteria; phylum Acidobacteriota; class UBA6911; order UBA6911; family UBA6911; genus JAFNAG01. The sequence goes on along the minus strand of JBGQNR010000239.1, from coordinate 4,941 downwards.
GACATCGAGCGGCTCAAGCGGGAGTTGGGAGTCCAGCAGGCATCATTTTTCATGTTCACTCCGATTCCCGGATCGCGCGACCATGCAAACATGGTGCGCGCAGGCGAGTGGATGGATCCCGACCTGAACAAATATGACTCGTTTCACGAGACCATGCTCCATCCGAATTTCAAGCCTGGTGAGTGGTATGCGACCTATCGTAAAGCATGGGAGAGCTTCTACTCATTCGACTACATGCGCGAAGTGCTGGCCCAGTCGAATCCGGAAAACTATTGGAACAATCTCCGCAACTTCATCTGGTACCGGAACTCGGCGTTCATCGAACAGGGCCACCCCATGATTCACGGTTTCTTCCGCCTCAAGGACCGGAAGGAGCGTCGTCCCGGCTTTCCGGTTGAGCCGCGCTTGCGCCATTACTGGCGCCGCTTTCACGAAGTGAGAAAGCTCACCCGCTCCTGGCTGTCACTCCTGCTCGAAATGGAGGAGCTGTGGCTGCAAACGCGCAAGCGCAGCGAAGCCGAGAAAAACCTTGGGGTTGAGCTCGCGCGCCTGCGCCGGGAACTCGATCGGAACCTGCGCGCGGCCGAATTGCAGCTGGCGCATATGCGGGCGCGGGTGCATTTCCCAGATCTGAAGGTGCCCTCCCGCCTCGCTCTGGCGTTCCGGCATCTGGATCTCCGCGTAACCAAGCGTGTCACCTACACGCGTGCAGACCTGGAGCAATTCTGGAGTAAGACCCGGGAACGCTGGCGCCGGCGCCAGTTTCTGCGCATTTATCCTCACAAGGTTGCCCTGAGTTTTCTGCGTGACGCTCAGCTCTTTCTGTTGTTTGGCATGGATCTGATACGCGGCGGGGCGACCAATCCGACTGACCTCCGGGCCTGGCGCTGATCAATACTTCCACATCTCGTAAAAGCAGCCGCAAAGGACACGTTTCTGCTTCGGTCCGGCTATAGCCTGCCTCAGGGTAGAGGGAGGGCTGCAATGGCTTCCATTTCGCAGAGGAGATCGGACCGGCACACGGCTGCGTGCACAAGCACGTTTGGCATGTCGGCGAGGCCCCGCTCGCGGAGGATCCGGTGAAAAACTGAAGCATCGCCGGGTGTTTTGAGATAGGTGAACGCCGAAACCACGTCCCGGAAAGATGCTCTTTGCGCGGCAAGCAGCGTCTCCACGTTCAACAACATGCGCTCGACCTGACCTGCGAAGTTGTCCACATGCGCCGTGCGGCCTTCCTCGTCCACACTGGCAGTCCCCGAAATGTAGAGGCCGACCTTATTGGCCTCGACGACCCGGAGCCCGCGCGAAAAGTCGGAACCGTAAGTGCAGGCTTCGTTCAGAGTGGGCGTCGTCATGGCCGATGTTTCAAGCGGTTGAGGCGCCCTGATGGCGCAAAAGGCGAGCGTGAAATCGGCCCCCACGGGCAAAGGAGAACCGTAAATGCCAGTGCTGGCGGGGAGCAGCGTCACATTCCGCTCCTTGAAAAACTCCCTGCGCGCCCGGTTGAACTCGCCGTAGTCGCGCTCCATCTCCTTCAGATAAATCCAGGTGCGAACCACATCCCGGAAGTTCATCCCCTCGTGCGCGAGCACCTCGTCTGCTAGGCAAAACATGCTGTGCGCCTGCTCGAAAGCATTGCCGGGTTTGCCGCAGATGCTCCCTGCGAAGAGATACTTCTGATCGCCCAAGGCGAACGAGCGCGTACAAGCGGGACTGGCAACGCTGGCGCCCGCCATCGTCCCATGGCGCGGAATGACGGCGATGGCGCTTACGACCACCTCGGCATCGGTATCCAGAGGCGGCTGTTCAATAAACGTTGTGGCAGGCAGCAGCGGAGATTCGCCCGCCAGGGCCCGAAAAACCTCCAGACGCGCTCCCTGGAATAGCTCGAAGTCCTTTTTGATATTTCGGAAGAAGACGGTCTCGTATACGACCTGCGCCAGAGAGCCATTTTCGCGGCGCAGCAAAGAATCCAGGGCCTGATAGATCGAAATGGCCTGCTGGGCGATATCCAGGTTCCGGCCGGTGGCAGGTCTGCATTGGAGGAAGATCTCATTGGCGGCCGAGCCTGTGAATCGGCGCCAGATGAGATTTGCCGTCTGGATGCTCTGAATTTGCATGAAGCAAGAATCTCCCATAAACCGGGGCAGCAAATTGGGCGCCGGGCGCCGCACGGCGCTCCGATCCCAGGATTATCAGGCCCCAAGCCCCATCCGGCGAGATTGTCCCAACCCTATCCTCATCCCGGCCTGACGGCCGCTATTCACTGGCGGCCCTTCGGGCCTCGGCCTTGAATGCATTGATTTCAGAACCCCGCTGACGAACAGCGATCCTGTTGCGCCGCGAGTTCGACGCTGAATCCGTTTATGACCCTCCTTTTCCCAATTTCAGGCATAACTTCGGAATCCGGGCTAAATTTCCCTTTTAGGCCCGCCGATTGTGATATCGCCGACCTGGATCATGCTTCCATCCGGTTTGTGGCTTCGTGCCACCAGCCTGAGGTCAGGAATCGGTCGCAGCATTTCACTCTCGCTCAACATCCGATCAACGATTTGACGGACCCGGCTCTGTGCGGCACACAGGGCGAACGATCCTCAAATCCCTTTCATCGCAATATTTTACGACAATATCAAATCGGGCACTTGGCATCTGACCGACTTGCGGGCAGTGCTGATGATAATAACCCATACGGGCCCTCTTTGTTGCGCGAAAACCCGACTTTTTTGGGGATGGATGAGCAATTTGGTAATGGATCCCGGCGAGGTGTATGGCGGTTCCCCGGAGTTTTGCGTTTGCTAACGGTGACTTCGATTTTATTGATTGCGGAGTGCCGCCATGGGATCAACCCGGGCAGCGCGGCGGGCAGGGATGTAGCTTTCCAGTAGCGCAATGAAGATAAGCAGCAACGCCGTTGCCGCCAGGGCTGTCGGGTCGGCCGGGACTTACTGGGCGGGCGGGCTCTCCCAACGCTTGAATAATTGGTGTGGGATGGAAAGCAGATCGAGGGCTTTTCCGACCGAGTGATTGATGATGTCGTCGATAGTGGCGGGGCGATGGTAGAACGCCGGGATCGGCGGCAGCAGGATCGCCCCGGCTTCAGCTGCCAGCACCATATTGCGCAGATGTCCCGGGTGGAGCGGGGTTTCGCGCACCAGCAGAATCAAACGGCGCCGCTCCTTGAGATGGACGTCTGCCGCGCGCGTCAGCAGGTTGCTCGAGATCGAGTGAGCAACCTCGCTGAGGGTGTGCATGCTGCAGGGCGCAATGATCATGCCGGCGGTGGCAAAGGAACCGCTAGAGATGCATGCTGCCAGGTCGTGGTTCTGATGGACAACATGCCCCAGCTTCAAAACCGCCTCAGGCGACCATTCGGTTTCCAGTTGGATGGTCTGGCGAGCGGCCTCCGTCAGGACGACGTGGATTTCGACGTCTCCCAGCGCACGAAGTACCTCAAGCGTACGAATGCCGTAGATGGGGCCGCTCGAACCAGAAATGCCGACGACAATTCTCTTTGGGGTTCCGGACATGGGATCAAGCAAGACCACGAATTATTTTCCAACTGTCCGATCGGTTTTTTCACTCGCGAGGGATTTGTCCTTCGGGATGCTGAGATATCCGCCGGCCTGATCCTTCTGGATCCAGTTGATCACCAGCTCGTAACGAAGCCGGCTTTTGCCCACGAGAAATTGCATGGGTTCGTTGATGTTGCGATCCTTTTTCTCGATCCGGTTGTCGTCGACCATGATATCAACGCTGAACTTGCCCTTGCCGGGATCCGTTTTCTTCAGTGAAACGCGGATGTCCTCAACCTTCGTGATCTGGTTCTTCTTGGGGAGGGTGAACTCATAGTAGTCCCGCTCCCCTTTGCGGCGGAGGACATCCAATTCAGCGGCATTTTTCGCCACGGCTGCGGTCAGCGTTTCGCGCACATCGACGAGTTGGCGCTGCGTCCCTTCCAGATCTCTCCTGGTGTTCGCCAGGTCGGTCTTGACCGTTCCGACATCGGTCTTGACGGTGCCGACCTCGTTCTTTACACCGCCGACTTCGGATTTGACCTGGCCGATCTTGGAATCAGCGTCAGTCTTGATCGCCTGCACATCCGCGGAATCAGCCTTGGCCGCCAGGGCCTGATTCAACTCAGCCTTCGTTCTCTGACCCTCCAGCTGGATCTGCTGGGTCGTCTTCTTGATTTCCGCCTTGGTGGAGCCGACCGCTTCCTGGGCTGTTGTCGCTACATCGGAGATTTCGCCCTTGAGGGAAGTGATCCTGGCCTCCCCGGTCTTTTCCAGGGTTTTGATCTGCTCCGTGATCTGAGCCAACTCGGCCCGACTGGCCTGTTGAAACTTGTAGCTGTCATAGAGCAGAAAGCCGACTGCGATGAGCAGTACGAAGAGCAAACCAGTTTTGAGCCCCTCTGGGATCAGAGAGACATTCTTGTTCGATGCCGCAGGCGGTTGCGCTGGTTTACCGCCTGACAAAATTGATCCGCTGGACGAATCCGCCATAGTGCCTCCGAAAGATTTACTATTGCCATGCCAAGGTGTGCTAAAGCCCTGCCTCTTGGCCAGGTTCAACCCTATATGATAGGCTGTATCCAGCCGAAGTTCAATGACACCATTAAGGATACCGCTCTGATTCCCCTGGCAGCGGGCATCACTATGATCTGATTTGGGGTGAGGGGTAGCGGTTGGGTTTTAGGAGAAACTGTGCCGAATTCTTTGCGGTTTTGGTAGCTCTTGTGGTTTCATTTTATTGAATTCTTGTGCTAGGAGCCCGTCCGAGAATTAGGAGGGGTCGCGCGCATGGGGCTTGCGGGGCGAGCTCAAGGCGCGAGGAGGAGGCGATGTCGGTGCGCATCGTTGACGACGAGCAACGCGGAGATCGCCCCGCAACCCCCATGCGCCCTTCGGGTTCCGGCGGCGCGGGGGCATCTGCGGCGTT
>JBGQNR010000238.1:0-9578 GCA_041501225.1 Acidobacteriota bacterium | reverse complement strand
GCAGCCGACTCCGTTGACATTGGAAAAAACGTAGAACATGCCATCGTGGTAGCGGATGCATGGCGCCCAAATGCCCCTGCCGTATATGCTCCCGCCTTCGAGGCGGAAGGCGGAGCCGAAGTCGAGGCGATCCATGCAATAGCTGGCGAGTTCCCAGTTCACAAGGTCCTTAGAGTGCAGGACGATGAGAGCGGGATTCATGTGCATGGTGGTGCCAACGAGGTAGTAATCCCCACCGACGCGGATGACGTCGGGATCCTCGAATTCCTCATAGAACAAGGGGTTGGAATAGGTGCCATTGCCGTTGTCGGAGGTCCAACTCCGCGGCGCGGCAGCGGAAGCTGCGGAAGCTGCGGGAGAGTGCGGCGATGCAGCGGTGTTGACACTCACGGCCAGCGCGACCATCCCTACAAACACCAGAAAAAACCGAAAGCATCGCATGGCAATACTCCTCGAACAGGACTACTACTTCCATGACATGGGCCCGCGTTTCAACAGCGCCGACATCCGCTCCTCGCGTCGTACACTTCGCGGCTGCTGATTGCCGGCCTGTGGTTCGGAGTTAGGCGTAGCCCGAATAAGCCGCCGCCTGATGAGCTGCCCTTCGCAAGGCCAGGCTTTGGCTCCCCGGTTTCCTCGCTCTTGATCTTACAGGAAGCCAAATGCCGACCGCCAAACTTCGACTTTGACTCATTTGATTGTATGCCAAAACGGCTGAGTTGGATGCGGCATTTTAGCGTTGCTGCGCTACCCAGCCTGTGATTGAATTGATGTCCGAGATGGACCAAACATGCCTGGCACTTGCCAACGAGTTGCAATGAGACAACGGAATCTGAAGCGCGAGGGAGTCACAATTCTGGTTCTTGCGGCGATGTTGTTGTACTGCGCCTTCACCGGCGCCCTGGGGCAGACGTCTCTCGCCTTGAAAGAGGGTACGGTGTACAACCGGCCGGTCGTGTTTATCGCCAACGACAAACTCGAAGTGGCCGTGGTGAAGCAGGGCGGCTCGATGCTGCGGATTCTGATTCAAGGCGATCCGCAGGGGCTGAGCCCGTTCGGCAACCCCGAGATGGTGCCGCAGGTGCCTGACAACCGGAAGTTGCAGGGAACGATGGTGGGGCACTTCGTGTGCGTGGATGGGTTCGGTTCGCCCAGCACAGAAGAGCGCGCGGCGGGACTGGCCATGCACGGGGAGGCTTACCTCCAACCCTGGAAGCTGGCGGCTTCGGAAAAGCAGGGCGCCCGGACAACCGTGAAGTTCACCGCCAACCTGCCCCTGCTGCAGGAATCCTTCACACGGGTTCTCAGCATGGTGGACGGCGAGAGCGTGCTCTACGTGGACAGCGAACTGGAGAGCCAGGTGACATTCGACCGTACCGCCAACTGGGGCGAAAATCCGTTCCTGTTCCCGCCGTTCCTCGAACGCGAGAATACGGTGGTGGACATGTCCGGGACGCGCTCCCGGACCCGCTCGTATCCGGGCGGAAGGGGGCGCGCACCGTTTACGCAAGCGCAGGACTTCACCTGGCCCATGGCGCCGGCGGCAAGTGATGGGAAGCTGGTGAATCTGCGGGCCGCGCCGGCAGAAGGAACCTGGACGGCCCACACAACCACCCTGATGGACCCGTCGCGCAAGCTGGCCTATGTCACGATACTCAACACCGCCAGGCACTATCTGCTGGGCTACGTGTTCCGGCGCGAGGAGTTCCCGTGGGTGCAGAACTACATGAACTACCCGGCAGACAACTGGCTGGGCCGGGGCCTGGAGTTCGCCACGCAGCCGTTCGACCTGCCGCGCCGGGAAATGGTGGAACTGAACCGGCTGTTCGACGCTCCGGTCTACCGCTGGCTGCCGGCTAAATCCAAGATCACGACCCGTTTTCTCCTCTTCTGGGTGAAGAGTCCCGAAGGCATGAGCCGCGTGGACGACGTCCGGCTGGAGAACGGCAAAATCATCGTGGAAGACCGCGCATCGGGCAAGACTCTGACGCTGGCCGCGTCGCTGCCGCTGTAGGCGACCGATCCCCGGAAGCAGCACTTCCTATACGAACATTGCAGGAAACATCCATAACGCCACGCGAACCACGAACCGCACGAAATGACACGAAATTTCGCGTGGTTCGTGTGTTTCGTGGTTCGCGCAAAGCGACGCGGGAGTCCCATTCACTCCTGCTTGCCAGGGGACGGATTCGATGCCTGGCGTTTTTTCAATGTGACCCCGACGCCTACGCCTTCCTTTATGAAAAATGTATCAAGACTGGGATCCGAAGTGACGGCTTTGAAATAGTCCGGCATTTGTCGAGCCGTGTTGGTGGTATTGTGAGCCAGGATTAATCCGCCCGGGCGAACCAGCGGCAGCAGCTTCTTCAAATAGTCGGCATATCCGGGTTTGTCGGCATCGATAAAAAGAATGTCGATCGGTTCTTTGAGTCTTGCCACCGTCTCATGGGCATCGCCTTCAACGAGGGTAACAAGATTCTCCACACCGGCCTTCTTGAGATTCTCTCGTGCCGCAGCGGCATTCTTGGGATCAATCTCATGAGTCGTCAATTTGCCGCCTGTAGTACGAAGAGCCAGGCAGAACCACAAAGCTGAGTAACCGTTATAGGTTCCAATCTCCACAATATTATTGGCGCCGGTTGATTCTGCGAATATTCGGAGCAGTCTGCCGTCTTCCAGCGGGACCAGTAAACCTGAATTGTCATTCTGGGCAATCTCGTCCAGCACTTTCAGTATTTTGTCCTCAGTTGGATCAGATGCTAAAGGCCGCTTGTCAGGAGTCGAGTCATCGAAAATCCATCGTCCTTGCACCGGCCGGCTCCCTCGCTGGGCTGTGAGACTGCCGGCAGCTGCCAGCAATGTCACAATTGCCAACATAAATAATCCAAATATCTTAATCATCTCAAACCTCCTATCCCTCCGGGGGGTGGGAGCATATCACAGAATTCCAGAGGCTGTGCCCCGAAGTACATCGGGGAATTGGCCGGATTTCGGAGTTATTACATTTTTGCTGTGTGAGCTCGGCCGCTGGCAGCCGATCACGAACTTGTTTGGCCGGACGCCCGCGGTCCTAGTGGCTGTTCGGCAGAAGTTAGGCGCATAATCGCGGGCAACCAGGAGGCGACATTCATAATCTGGACGAGAGCATTCCTCACACGGTTTGCTGACTGTCGCTCAGCTATCAACGGCACCAGCCATGGAGATAGAGTATGATTCGACGCGCTTTTTTAAAGGCACTGGGTGCGGCAATACCGGGGCTCGCTTCCACTCCATATCTCAATACGCTCAGAGCCCAGGAGCGTGGCAGGGTCAAAATCACCGATGTCAAGGTGATGCGGGTTCGCATGAAAGGCCATGCAATGCCCCTGGTCAGGATCGAAACCGATGCCGGGGTGTACGGCATCGGCGAGTGTCATCATGACATCACGGGCCTGGGAGCGAAGGATGTCGTTCTGAACGCATTCCGTGAAATGCTGATAGGCCAGGATCCCTTCGACATCGACAAGTTGACGACCCAGATGATGTGGCGGGTCTCCTACCTCGGCGGCAATCATGGGATCGCCGTCCATGGCGTCACGGGCGCGGAGATCGCCCTCTGGGACCTGACCGGCAAACTGCTCGGCATGCCGGTTCGTAAGATCCTCAGCGGGGGAGCCTTCACCGACAGAGTCCGCGCGTACTGGACCAATAGCCCTCGGAACATGCTCGATCCGGCGTCCTGCAGCGAATGGATTGACTACATAAAAGGATCTGTTCAGAAGTGGACGGCCGCAAAGGTAGACATCCGCTCGAATCGCCCGGGTGGCCCGCAATTGAACCGCCGGATGTCGAATGAAGATCTCGACAGGAATGTCCAGGGCTTCACAAACATTCGCGAGGCCGTCGGGCCCAACTTCGAGATCATAGTCCATTGCCACTGGGAGTTCGATTTCTTCGATGCTCTGCGCCTGGCAAGAGGGATGGAGAAGATCCGTCCGTGGTGGCTGGAGGACCCCATGCCTCCGAACTACGTGGACACGTGGGTGAAGCTCACCGCAGCATCGCCGGTGCCGATCCTGTGTGGGGAGAACCTCTACACTCGCAGCGACTTCCTGCCTTTCGTAGCCAATCAGGGAGTCCACATTATCGAGATCGATATTTCCCAGGCGGGGGGCCTGCTGGAAGCCAAGCGTATTGCCGATCTGGCCAGAATCTTCAATATCCCGGTCGCCACCCACAACGTCATGGGGCCGGTCGCAACGATCGCCTCGGCCAATTGCGCGGCGGCGATTCAGGACTTCATGGGTCATGAGACCTTCAATTTCAAGGACGGGATCAGGGCAGGGGAAGGGGACCTGATCGTCTACGATCGCGAGATCATCGCGGACGGTCACATTCAGCTCTCGAATAAACCGGGTTTAGGGCTGGACCTCAACAAAGACGTCGTATCGAAGTACCTCATGGAAGGAGAGAAGTGGTGGGGCTAGGAGCCCCTCCTATGGTCTTGAAACGAATGACCGTGATAGAATTGCATAGGAATGTGCGCGTCCAAGTCGAGCTTGCATCGTTAATGGCAAAGTCCTTCGGGACAACATTGAACGAACGCGTCTTCCTTGACAAGGAGCGCTCCATGCCACGACGATGGGCAATCATTCTTCTGCTGGTTCTCCAGCCTTCCTGGATTGCAGCTCAGGATTTTTGGGTCAAAAAGAATTTCGACCAATGGTCGCTTAAAGAGTGCCTGCGCTTGCTTCAGGATTCGCCGTGGACCCGAAGCATAACCTTTACCCGCGTGTACATCCAATCGTCGGCGCAAGCTGCAGCCGTGCCAGGCCGTGAAGGTACTCCGCAAATCACCTATGCGGCACAAATCTGGTCCGCAGCGCCGATTCGGCAGGCCGCCGTACAGAAAGCTCGGTTAAGCAAGGAATATAAGAATCTCGACGCACCGAAGCGCCAGGAGACCGAGGCAAATGCGGCCTCTCTCTTGAGAGATACGTTTTCAGACCGTATCGAAATACGGGTCGAATACTCAACCACCGCTCCCGCCTATGAACAATCCCTGGCTGCGTATTGGCAAAACCGTCCAAGCGCACTTTGGGCGCAAAACACATTCCTCATCACGTCAACCGGCAAGCATCCTCCAATCCAAGTGCGCAACGAGGGTCTTGCAGGCTATTTCGCGCTCGTGTTCCCCCGCACAGTCGACGGACGCCCCTTGATTAGCGCCACGGACAAAGGCTTTTCTTTGGATTTTTACAGCCCTGCCATCGGGGTATTTCCGAGTGAGCATGTCTTGTTGGAGTTTAAACTGAAGGACATGACCATTCAGGGAATTCCGGTTTTCTAGACGGTTATGCGCCGCATCCGGGTTGTCAAGCCGGGATTGACGCTCCGGAAAACGATCCGGGAAGGAACAAGAGCAAGTGAGGCTGCCGGCCGATCCTATCGGGATCGCAATCGCGTCCGGTTTTGCCAGCGTGCGGAAAACGACTGAGATGCCGATTGCAGCTGCGATCCCGATTCCGATCCCCGATGATCAGGTTCATATCCCCTTGCCAATAAATTGATTAGACGGTTATTTGGCAAGTAACGGGATTTTTGTTCGCGTTAGATGCCATTACCAGGAATGCTGATTGCTCTGTTGATTTCAGCTCCGTCGTCGATAAATTCTGGCTTCTGACTCCTCATATCCCGCCGTTTTTGGGCGGGATATCAAGGGCGCAGCCCCTGGCTAGTATTCGGGTCGTGGATCGGTGGCCGGCACAGGAGCGCCGCACCTCGCCGGGAGGTATCCCTACAGCTTGCCGCCGACCGAAAAAACATGATTCCTGGTAGCAGAAACTGATCCTATTCGGATTGACTGGATGGCGCCGTCCTCTTTAGGATGCCGCATACAGAACGGAGGATTGAGGAATGAGCAAGAGAATTCGCCACATGGGGATGACCATGACAACCGAAGAACATAATCGTTGGCATGCAAAGCACCCGACACTCACTCCCAAGCAACACGACTCCCTCATGAAAAAGCTGGGGGTGACCAAGGAGCAGGACAAGGAATGGCACCGCACGCATCAAACCCTCGACGAAGAGCGGATGAAAGGGACCAAAAGCATCAATCCGTTTGCCGTCGGCGGTGGATTTCTCGCCTGGTGTGTCAAGCAAGGTTGGCTGGTTCAGCAAGGCAAGCAGTACTTCGCAACGCCCAAGGGCACGCGTGAACTGCGCGAGCAGTTCGACATCAAGCTTTGAATGGAACGCAATCCGTTTATCGGGTTGCGTCGTATAGCTGCCCGCGAACCTATTTCGTAGGCGACCACGCCTGGGAGGCTCGGCTTCGGCCTGCTCCTCACAGCGGGGCGAGATGATGCGACCCTCGCGATCGGGATCGGAATCGGGGTCGGTATCGCAAGCGCTATCGAAAGCTTCTCGTCATCCCTCGATTCCGATACCGATCCCGACGCCGATTCCGAATCCGACCACGATAGCGGCACGCCGGACCAGCAGAGCTTTTCAAGGTCACATGGCCAGAGACCGTGGTTTCAAATTCGGTGTCAGGCTACTATTTCACCAACTTTGCGAATCCCGGTCGATAATCAGCATTCTAAGGAAATTGGTGAAAATGTAGCCTGACACCTGTTTTGCATATTCATTTCACAGGAGGTCAACGATGTCTTCATCTCCCGTACGCTCTGCAGCCGCTCCGCTGGTCGCGCTTATCGTTCTTGGCGCAACTCTTGCGCTGTGGTCCAGACCCGCCGCGCGCCCCTCGGCTGCGGCCGTTGTCGGCAAGTCACCACGGTATTGCAATCCGCTTCCGCTGGAAACCTCGTCGCGAGACGGGTCCCCGCAGGGCGTCAGCCTGGGGGACGTTACTGTGGTGCGTGAGGGCGACGCCTACTACCTGTTCGGAACGGGCGGCGGTGCCTGGGTTTCTTCCGATTTCCTGAATTGGAAATACCAGGCAGTTGAGGTTCGCGGTGGCCGCCTTCCTGTGGCGCCCCACGTGGCCAAGTACAAAGGCGCCTTCTATATGTCCGGCAACAGCGCCCCGTTGTACCGGACGCCCAACATCCTGGGCCCATATGAAGTTCTGGGGCCATGGAAGAACGAGAAAGGAGAACCATGGACCGGCGTCTCGAACGGAAAGCCGTGGACCGGCGCATTCGACGTCGATATCTTTGTCGACGACGACGACAAGCCGTACCTATACTTCCCCGGCCGTTCGACGGACGGGATCTACGTCGCGCCGCTGGATCCGAATGATCTGACGCGGTTCGCCGCCGCGCCCAAGCACCTGTTCGGCTTCGATAAGTCGCACGTATGGGAGCGCTGGGGCGACAAGAACGAGTATGCGAACGTGGCCTGGATCGAAGGACCCTGGGCGTTCAAGCGCAAAGGAACCTATTACATGGAATATAGCGCTTCCGGCACGCAATGGCTGTCCTATGCCAGCGGCGTATACACGGCCAAGAGCCCGCTGGGTCCCTTCACATACTCCCCGCGCAATCCCCTGCTGCGGAAGACCACCGGCATCGTGACCGGACCCGGCCACGGCTGTGTGGCACAGGGGCCGGATGGAAACTGGTGGGTCTTCTATACCATCGTGATGGCCAATCCTCCGGGCGGCCGGCGCATCGGCATGGACCCAGTGGAATTCGACACCAATGGAAACATGTTCACCCGCGGCCCGAGCGATACGCCTCAATGGGCGCCTGGCGTTGTGGCCAACCCGGTGCGCAACGGCGACTCAGGCTCCATCCCCCTCACCGTTAACAAACTCCGAGCCATGAATCAGCGCGGCGGCTCCTCCAGCCAGCGGCCCGGCCATGAAGCGGCGTACGCGCTCGATGACTCGAACGGAACCTGGTGGGAGCCCGCCGAAGATGACGCGAAACCGACGCTGACCATCGATCTGGGCTCCATCACTGAGTTCGAGAGCGAGCAACTGTTTACGGTGGATTCCAGCCGCATCGAGTTCACCGCCGGCCGAGGCGGTTTCGGCGCGCCGGGCGGCCGCGCCGGCGGCCAGCAGCCCGGCGCGCAGCCCGCCGCTCCGCAGCCTGCCAGTCAGCGGCCCACGGGAAGCGTGGCATTCCGGTACAAAATCGAGGCCTCTCGCGACGGCCAGACCTTCACGACGATCCTGGATAAGACCGGCAATAGCGTTACCAGGTACACGGAGTTTGACGAACTTCCTCCCACTCAGTGCCGCTATGTGCGATTGACCATTACCGATTGGCCCCATATCGGCAACTCCCCGCTGGGAATCACGGAGTTCACCGTGTTCGGGAAGGCGCTCGAGACCGCGAAGCCTTAGCGCGCGCTTCCATAATATGGCGCCTATTTCTGCGGACACGGATGAACATGGAAGAACGAGGAGCCCGCATAGTCATCTTCTTTCTTCCATGTTCATCCGTGTCCAAAAAGAGGGGGATTCGGAATCATGAACGCAGGATTGACATAGATCAGGAGAAGCCTCGTTTGGTTTTCGTTGCTGGCGGCGTTGGCGCTCATGAATGGAATCGCGTCCGGCCAGTAGGCCAGAACAGAAATCCAAGATCATAACTTCCGACTACGAGTCATTGTCGGGCTAGGAAAGCATCGGTTTAGGATAGGAGAGTAAAGATGAGGACTACTTCGTATCACCCACACTCAAGGTGAACCCTTTCAGCGGCTTGTCCTCCTTGTCGAGGAACCGCGCGCAAAAGTCGCTGGCGCCGCTGCCATTGACGACGGCGCAGCGCACGACGTTCGGCCCCTTTTTGAGCGTGAGGCGTTTTGAGACGCCGTCGTCGATGACGGTCTGGCGGTCGCCGTAGATGCCGGCGACCTCCTTGCCGTTGACCCACCAGACCGACGCCGCATTGGAGCCGATCGCCAGGCGCACCCCGGGCATATCCTGCGGGCAGTTAACAACGGTGACGGCCCAAAACAGGGCGTTGTCGCTCGTCTTGCCGAAAGCTCTGGCGAAGTAATAGAGATTGAGATTGTAGTCGTTCGTATCGATGGCATGCCAGATGAGTTCCTTGCCGTCGACCGTCACCTTGTCGCCGTCGTGTGGAATGACGGTGAACTGGTCGGGAAAATACTCAGTCTTGACAGCCGCCCGAACGACGCTTTCGGTCTGTCCGCTGACAAGGATCGGTTCGAGGATAAGCCATCGCTGCATGAACCCGTTGGCATCAGGAACCCTTGCGGCGGAAGCGGGAGGCGCCAGGAAGGGCGCGAAGCTGCGAGTTGCGTTGCCCTGTCCAATAGCCATGGCCAGGAACGTCGAGCCGGCCAGGACGACGAGTGCCGGCATACATATGTTGCGTAGCGTAATCATGGGAAGCCCTCTGCTAGATATCGATTTCTGAATAAGGATCTCCGATCGTCAATTGGTTTTCAGGGCGTCTTGAATAGCCAGCGTTGCTTGTCGCTGGCAGGATCGAACTTGGCGAGCGTCGCAAAACTGCTGCCGATGGCCGAAAGGGCCAGCGATTCCTTGCCCGGCGCGGCGGATTTAGACATGACGCGCCAGGTGCCATCCGCGAGCTGGTCGAGGCGCCAGAGCTGTTCGTTCCCGCCGGTAAAAACGGGAAGGGCGACCAGTT
>JBGQNR010000237.1:0-9667 GCA_041501225.1 Acidobacteriota bacterium | reverse complement strand
GGCACGATCACGGTGCGGCTGGATCCCATGCAACCCGGCAACCAGCCGTAGAAGCGTATTGAATCCTTGAAATCCCGCCGGATTCAATTCCGGCGGGATACCGAACAATAACCACGAAACGCGGGAAATAGGCTACCGTTGTCGCGGAGCACGCCACAGCACATATATGATTCCCCATCTCCGCACGGAAAGGCATCATCATGGATAAGAGGATTCTCGAACTTGCACTTGAAGCACTTCACAAGCGGATGACCGCAATTGACGCCGAGATTAAGTCAATCAAAACCCAGTTGGAAGGCGGGACCAAACCCAAATCCGTTGCCCCTGCCGCCGGGAAACGGAAAGCCAGAACCGCTGCCCAACGCAAAGCACAAAGCGAAATAATGAAGAAGATTTGGGCAGCGAAAAGAGCCAAAACAGTCCAGGCTGCGAAGAAGGCGACTCCGCCAAAGCCGAAGAAGGGGCCGAGTGCCGCCGCGAGGAAGGCACAGAGTGAGAGGATGAAGGCATACTGGGCGAAGAAAAGGGCTGCGAAGTCGATGAGGGGCAAAAAGCCTGCTTGATTGCGTGCTGATCTGAAGACGCCAAGAAAAAGAAGGTGGGAGGCGGCTCATTCGGAAGGGCGGCGTGAGGGATGGATCAATGACGGGCGAGAGGGTAATCCGCCCAGGAAGGACCGCGATACCAACAGGGAGTTGCTTAGATGCCAACTCTATGATCAAGCGCAGCACGTCACGTTCATGTCAGTCTGCTTCAACAGCGAAGACTCGCCAGAGGCAGGCTCGTTCGTCCTTTAGCTCTTCCAGGATTTGTGCCCGGAGGTGGGCTGGCTTTCTGAACCCGATTGTGGATCAACAGATACTCCAAGGGAAACTCTTTTGGCATGTTTTCACTAAATTGCTATTTTGATGCAAGTTACGATAGCCCCAAAACAGTGACCATCGTTTCAGGATGGGTCGCTACTACAGGACAATGGGAACGCTTCGATGCTGACTGGAAGATCTTGCTTGCTAAATACGATGTGCCCTATTTCCACATGAGAGAATTCGCCCACAGCCGCGGACCCTTCCAAAGTTGGAAGGGCGAAGAAAATAAACGGTCCAATTTTCTAAGGTTTGCTGTGGACGTGCTCAGAGGAACGGTTCTCCGTGGTTTTGCATGTGTCGTAGAGCACAAGATTTTTCAAAAGGTCAACAATATGTATTGTCTTTCAGAGGCTGTGGGTAGTCCTTATTCTTTAGCTGGAAGAGATTGTATTGCCCATGCAAACCTATGGCTTAAGAAAGATCAGCGAGGCATCCCGGTCAAGTACTTCTTTGACGACGGAGATCAAGGAGCCGGAGAGCTGATCCGGGTCGTCAAAAAAGACCTGATGATAACCCCTAACTTCGCATCCAGTCGTGACCGCGCCTCTGGTGAAAAGGGCCTGACTCCATTACAAGCCGCCGATTTTGCTGCCTACGAGCTTCTAAAGTCCCTCAGAGACTTAGGAGAGGATGCGCCGCTTTGGAAATACCGCAGGTCAATCAAAGCCTTGGCAACGATCCCTGGTTGGTGGGGGAAGTATAGCGAAGAGGATTTACTAAACTTGTGCAAAAAGGTGCCCATCAAGCAGAGAGCACCGTCATCATTCAAGTAGCATCTTTGTTGCCTTACAAATCAGCAACACGCCAACAGAGCACTACCCAAACCCGGCCTTGCCGAGATAGATATTTCGCCACAGGCCATCGGCTTCGTACTGCCCACATTGGTAAGAATCCTGTGCCGGGGCAATCTCCGCACATATCCCTTTCGCTGCCAGACCATAGCCTCGACGCACTGGTGATCCGCGTTCGAGTCCCTTTGGATCAGGATTTGACCGGAGAAAATCGTAAATGGGACTGAGAGAAATGAATCCGCTTTGCATTTTGGCATCCTTCCATATCGAAGTATTGTGCCGTAAACATTGGCGGTTTCGCCCTGGGAAATCAGGAAATAATCGCAATCTGGAGCTGGGTCAGGCTGGTAGAGATTAAGACATGAACGCCATCATTCTTCAGCCGGTGCCAGAAAATATACCTTGAACAGCGGCAGCAGTACCTTTCCAGATTGGCTCAGCTTGTCGTAATGCTCCTGCCAAAGCGCGATTACCCGCTCAAGGTCCATCGTTTCGAAGCTCTTGGTCGATGACCCGATCTGTCGCTCCGTTTGCAGGGAGCCAAGCGAACCGGAATGGAGCGTCGATGTCAAATTGTGGAACCGGCTCGAATTGCGCTATGGATGTCTGAGTCAGCAGAAGGTAGTATTTTTTGAAAATCTCCTGGACGGCATCAACCGCAGCGTCGAAATCGTCAAACGTCACCGTGGCTGCTCGGCTTCCTGTCCTATGGGCGACAACCTGTTCAATGTAGGTCCGCACCCTTTCAGTTGCAGCTGTCAGAGCTTCGAGATCGGCTTTGATTATGCTCGGATCAAGATAGTCGAGAGCCTCATCACGAGGATCTTTGATCAGATGGAAGCTGTCGAACGACAGTTCCCTGCGCAATTTTTGAAACTCCTGCACCTTCTTGTCCATCCCATCGAGAGGCCACATGGCCCTGTATCTGTTACGCGAGATTACCTTTGGATTAGTTTTGATATCTTGAAGTAGATGGCGGAGGTTTTGCGTTTTAGGTTGCCTGTCGAGTTCGCGCCTCATGCTCATCGTTGCCGAATCAACATAGTTTCTTTTCAGCCAATCCCATACGTGGCCGCCGACTTCTTGTAGGCGTTTGTTTTTCTCAAACATCTTCGCAATTCGCCTGAACATTTGTCGATTTGCGGCCAGCGCAATAGTTTCTTGATAGATCCTATCCATCCATTCGGACCATTTCTTGAAAAGTTCATCATCGCTTACAACACGTTTCATGTTTCGCATGATCCGAACTCCATTTGCGCGTAAAACCGGGGTCATCTAAGATCTGGCGCAGTTCGCTCTCCAGGGACTGGGCAGCGCAAGCCGTTATTCTTCAGCCGGTGCCAGGAAGAACACCTTGACCAGGGGCAAGAGCGCCTTTCCTGACTGGCTCAGCTTGTCGTAATGCTCCTGCCATAGCGTGATTACTCGCTCAAGGTCCATTGTATGCCAAGAGTAAAGGTACAACCATAACCCTCAAGCGAGAGATCGATTGGGATTTGGCCGCCGCGTTCCCATCGGCGAAGCTCGTGAAAAATGTCACCGAAATGTCGAGTATCAGACGCCGGGTTTGGCGGCCCCAAGATCTTTGAGAAATCGATCCACGAGCGGTTCTCCAGCCAAAGTCTCCATCACGGCATCGATCCCGGTGTATAGGTAAGGTGCAGGACTCAGCATACACTCGTTCAAACCCCTGCAAACGATATTTCCGAGTACACCCGGCACGCGGTGTCGCCATCTGGGCTCACCCTCAAAGAGCGAGGAATACGCCTTCTGAATATGATCAAGGAGCAACGCAGCAAATAGCGCGGCCATGCGGTCTCCACGCAGGCCTAACTGACCCCCTATGCATTCGACGCCTTCCGCAAGTGTAAGAATCCCTCGTCGAAGAAGAGCATCGTCAGGTACAGCGTTGCCCATTTCCCCGATTCCTGACGATGGAATTTTGTTCACCTTGTAGGACGGCGGCATGCGGAACCGGAGAAGGCCGTTTTGCAGCAAATGAAGGTTCTCTCGATCAAGACGAACCCAATGGGTGAAAACCTTGCGCAGTTCAGTAAGCTTGTCATGGTCGATGAGATCGCCCAGCGTTGCACGAAGAATGGGGGCAGAAAGAGAGAACTTCTCGCCACCTTGCCAGTCGATGAACGCGCCGTCTTCACAGTCCTCGGGCACCAGTTCAAGCCTTGGTGGCAGCTTCCCCAAAGCAGAAACATAGAAGCGCGAAGTGACGTGGTATATTGCGAGCATCCCCTTGGTCTTATCCACGCAGGATAGAAAAATGGGAAGGGGGTAATCGATCAGCCATCTTACCGCATCCTCGCCTAGAAAGACCCAAGGATCTGTAGTGCTCTTCACCTGGACAACAAAGTAGTCCGTAATTATTGACCGCTGCCCCTGGTGCTCAGCCAAACCGCCGTAGAGATCAATGCCATGGTCGTCCTGACGACGAACGGGCGTGACCGCACCCCACCCGGAGAACAGATAGTCCGCGAGGATTTCCGACCTGCTACCCTCGTGAAGATTAGATGCGATGGAACCAGTCATCGATGAACCTCCCACGTTCAAGCTCGCTTCAGTCCTCCCAGGCCCGCTGCATTTGCGTGGACATCGCACCAGCCTGCAACGTTTGTTCGACATTAACAGAGATTACATGCCGAGGCACACTTCGGATCAGTAAACTAATATCAATACCACAGAACTTTGCGCTTCCTTCACAACGTCCTCAAACTTCCGGTCGACGTTGGCATTGGACGCTTTGAGTTTGGATGCCAGCTCTGGCACGGTCTCAAGGAAGGCATTTATGAACGAGCCCTTAAGAGCGTAGCTTACATTCTGCGGCAGTGAGCCAGTGAGTTTCAGCATGGCCAGATCGTTTAGCTTTGCGCTCACGATGCCGATGACATTGCCATATAAATTAATCAACGGCCCACCTGAATTCCCAGGCTGGACAGGTAAACTTACCTGAAAATGCCTCGGGTCATCCTGGATGCCACCCAAGCTGCTGATATCGCCTTTTGTCAGCTTTGGCTCGACGCCCTGCACGCCTATATTTGGAAAGCCGATAGTGAAGATGGCATCTCCCAGTTTTACACTGCGGCTTGAGGCAACAGGCAAAGGCTGGAATGAGCCAGAAACCTTTAGCAGCGCGATGTCGTTCGCAGCATCGGCCCTGACAACCTGCGCGGCGCATGTCCCTTGCTTCGTCTGTATCACGATCTTGGATGAACCTTCAACGACATGGAGATTTGTCAGCAAGTACCCGTCTTGCGATATGAAGAAACCGGAGCCGCTCGATTTTGGGGCAATGGAGGAGGACGATGGCTTATCAGTCGGGATTGGCGAGCTGTTGCGGGGTACAAATGCGCTGGAGCGCCGCTGACCCTCAGCAATCTGGTCAGGTGTCATGCTCAAGGCTAGTTTATTGCGATCTGCGGAAGCACTTGCGTCGCCCTGTGAAGCGGCAAGATTAAACCACTTGTATGCCTCTGCGTAGTCTTGCGGCACTCCTTGGCCATTGGCGTACATGACGGCGAGATCGTGTTGTGCCCTGGGAAAACCCTGTCCAGCAGCTTTCCGAAACCATTTGACGGCTTCGGCGTAGTCTTGCGGCACCCCTTGGCCATTGGCGTACATGACGGCGAGATTGTTTTGGGCTTCGGCATTTCCCTGGTCTGCCGCTTTCCGGTACCACTTGACCGCCTCCGCATAATCTTCGCGCTCAGCATATTTCAATCCCAGAGCGACCTGCGCTTCTGGATCTCCTTTTTCTGCCCTAGCCTTCAGTTCTTGGAAGGCTGGGTCTGTAACAGAACTCGGTTTTTGAGCGCGAGCATTGTGATCAACAAACATTAAGACGAGAAGGATACTTGGAAGGATTATCGCGTATCGTATCCGCATTGCGTCCTCCCGGCTGGCAGTGAATCTTGGGCTGGTGATTAACATTATAGTCTAATAATGAAAGTTTCGGGCCTTCATTCCTGGGGCTCACAGCAGGCATGCCGGTCCCGATCCCGAATTTCTGCGATAGCTAAAGAATGCAGGTCGAATTTTTTGCAGCAGTGCATATCGGGACCTGGAATCCCCTGGTTTACGTCGGCGGAACGACTCCTCGACCCACCCTGGTACCGCCGACAGTCTTTGGGATTCACGATTTTTCTATGGCTCGGTCCAACGGTTGGACGATTCGACTGTGGCTTGCCTCCAAGGGAATCCTGTCGAAATCTGGTGGATTCTGGCTTATATTCAGGACGCTCTTGCCCACGAACCGGCAGGATCTTCCTGACATCAGAAGGCGGAATAATGGCCCAGAATAATAATCAGATCGAGGCCCGGCTTTGGAGTGTTGCTGACGAACTACGGGCTAACAGCAAACTGAAGTCCTCAGAATACTCGGTTCCGGTGCTCGGGCTGATATTTCTCCGATACGCAGACCACAAGTTTAGCGCCGCAGCGGCGCAGCTCGCGGGAAAGAGCGCTGGAAGGCGGCGGATCGGCCCAGCGGACTATCAGGCGCTCGGCGTTCTCTACCTGCCAGAAAAGGCCCGGTTCTCAAATCTGCTCCAGCTCCCGGAGGGTTCCAACGTCGGTCAGGCGATCAACGAGGCCATGAAGGCGATCGAGGCCGAGAATCCCGATCTGAAGGATGTCCTGCCCAAATCCTACAACCGCCTCGAAAACGCCACGCTTTCCGAACTGCTCAAACTGATGAACTCCATTGCCATGGATATCGAGGGTGATGCCTTTGGCAAAATCTATGAGTACTTCCTGGGCAGCTTCGCCATGAGCGAGGGTCAGAAAGGCGGCGAATTCTTTACACCTACATGCATCGTCAAGCTCATCGTTGGGATCATAGAACCGTTCCATGGACGGATTCTGGACCCGGCATGTGGATCGGGTGGAATGTTTGCACAGAGCGCCCGTTTCGTCGAGGAGCACAAGAAGAACCCAGGGGCGGAGATCAGCATCTATGGGCAGGAGCGGGTTGCTGAAACCGTTCGGCTGGCGAAGATGAATCTGGCGGTTCATGGTCTTGCCGGTGATATTCGTCAGGGCAATACGTATTACGAGGATCTTCACACCAGCACTGCGGGTGGGGGCAAGTTTGATTTTGTCATGGCGAATCCGCCCTTCAACGTAGACCGGGTAGACAAGGAACGGCTCAAGGATGACCTGCGTTTTCCTTTTGGGATGCCTCGGGTGGACAACGCCAATTATCTTTGGATTCAAATCTTCTACAGCGCATTAAACGGGACAGGTCGGGCAGGCTTTGTTATGGCGAACTCAGCCTCTGATGCCCGAGGCTCGGAACTGGAGATCCGTAGAAAGCTCATCGAAGCACGGGCCGTGGATGTGATGGTCGCGGTCGGCTCGAACTTTTTCTACACCGTGACCCTACCCTGCACCCTGTGGTTTCTTGACCGAGGAAAGAAGAAGAGCAGCCGTGCCGACAAAGTTCTTTTCATTGATGCCCGGCACATATTTAGACAAGTCGATCGCGCCCACCGGGACTGGATGCCCGAGCATGTCGAGTTCTTGGCGGACATTGCCCGACTCTATCGGGGGGAGAAACCTGAGGATTTGCATGGAGGAGCAGCACTGCTCAAGGAGCAATTCCCGGACAAGAAGTACTTCGATGTGGCTGGCCTTTGTAAAGTCGCCACCGTCGAGGAGATTGAGGCGCAGGGCTGGAGCCTAAATCCTGGCCGCTATGTGGGGGTCGCCGAACGTGAGGACGATGGGTGCGACTTCTTTGATCGGTTAGAAGCGTTGAACGAAGAACTGGAGGCGCTTAATTCCGAGGCGCGGGAGCTGGAGCAGCGGATCGCAGAGAATTCTGCTGCAATTCTAGGAAAATGACTAACGAATGCGTTTTAAAGGATTTGATCGACTTTTCCCGAGATGGCGAATGGGGTAAAAGCGAAACATTCGACGAGGCCGTCGAAATGGCCGCAATCCGAGGGACTGATTTCGAGAGCGTTCGAGAGGGTAATCTCAGCACCGTACCAACGCGCTACATCAGGAAGGTCGTCGCCAGACATAAAACGCTCATGGGCGCAGAGATCCTGATAGAAGCCGCCGGTGGCTCGAAGGATCAGATTACTGGACGAACGATTTTTCTCAAGCCAACAACAATACGGCGCTTTGGGAAGCCAGTCACATGCGCCAGTTTTAGTCGCTTCATCCGTCTCAAAGAAAGCAAGGGAGTGGATAAGCGATACGTTTTCTGGTACTTGCAGTATCTATACCATGCTGGTTTCATGAATCAATACCATACCCAACACACCGGGGTCTCACGTTTTCAATGGACTACATTTTCAGAACGAGCGCCCCTAAGACTCCCATCGCTTTCGACTCAGCGAAAGATCTCCGCCATCCTCTCCACCTACGACGACCTGATCGAGAACAACCAGCGGCGAATCAAGATTCTGGAGGAGATGGCCCAGTCGCTCTACCGCGAGTGGTTCGTCAAGTTCCGTTTCCCCGGCCATGAAAAAGTCCGCATGGTCGATTCCGCCCTGGGCAGGATTCCAAAAGGGTGGCACGCAAGGCCAATCGGTGAGATCGTGCAAACGATGGGAGGTGGAACTCCATCTACGAAGAGTCCAGAATTCTGGCAAGATGGGGATGTCATTTGGTTCACACCTTCGGATCTTACGGCAAGTGGCACAATGTTCATTTCCGACTCTGCCAAGAAGGTCACCCGCCTCGGTTTAGAGAGGAGTTCAGCTCGTCTATTTCCTGCTTACTCAGTGATGATGACCAGCCGAGCCACAATCGGCGTGACCTCAATCAATACAAAAGAGGCTTGCACAAATCAGGGTTTCATCATCTGTATCCCCAATGAACGGATCTCAATGTTTCAGATCCTTTTCTGGATAGCTGAGAACAAAGAACGAATCGTCGGCGTGGCATCGGGAGCTACATACAAAGAGATCAACCGATCTGAGTTCAGGGAATTTCCGATCCTTGTCCCACCACCAGTCGTGAACAGGCAGTTCGTGAATCTGATGTCACCGCTTTGTGGGCAGGTTGAAATTCTCCAAGCTAAGAATATCAACCTACGTCTTACCCGTGACCTACTCCTGCCCAAGCTGATTTCCGGTGAACTGGACATCTCAGAACTCGATATCAAGGTTCCCGAGGAGGCTGCGTGACTCCCCGGTCGAGAGACAGCTATTCTGAGGACTCGCTGGTAGAGCGACCGGCAATCGCGCTGCTGTCTTCTCTCGGCTGGGAAACCTGTCAAGCCTACGAGGAATTTAATACCGCCGGTGGCAGTCCACTTGGCCGGGAAACGAAATCCGAAGTGATCCTGCTCTCACGCTTGCGCCCAGCTCTCCTGAAACTCAATCCCGATGCATCGCCCGAGGCAATCAATCAGGCTATCGAGGAGCTGACCCGTGATCGTTCCCGCATGAGTCTGGTTGCTGCAAACAAGGAAGTCTACGACCTGCTGAAAAATGGCATCCGAGTCCATCTGGAGGGCCGTGAGGATGAAGAGGAGCGCATCGAATTAATCCGGGTCATAGATTGGGATACCCCGGAAAACAACGATTTTCTCCTCTGCTCGCAGTTCTGGATTACCGGCGAGATGTACACCCGCCGCGCCGATCTGGTCGGCTTTGTCAACGGCCTGCCGCTGGTCTTTGTCGAGTTGAAGGCTGCTCATCGGCGGCTGGAAACCGCGTTCACGGGCAACCTGACCGATTACAAGGACACCATCCCACAGCTCTTCTGGTACAACGGCCTCATCATCCTGAGCAATGGCAGTCAAAGCAAGGTCGGCAGCATCACTGCCGGATGGGAGCATTTCGCGGACTGGAAAAAGATAGGGAGTGAGTCCGAAAAAGGGCGCATCTCGCTGGATGCCATCCTGCGCGGAACCGGTGAACCCGGACGATTGCTCGATCTCGTCGAAAACTTCATGCTCTTCATGGAGATGCCGGGTGGTCTGGTCAAGCTCTTGGCCAAGAACCACCAATACCTCGGTGTTACCAATGCATTGGAAGC
>JBGQNR010000236.1:0-9689 GCA_041501225.1 Acidobacteriota bacterium | reverse complement strand
TGGCCAATGGACGAGGCAGTGATGGTATTGCCTATCGAGGCGTCGGTGGTGTTTACCTGCACCGCGGACGCCGTGACCGTGACTGTTTCGGTAACACCTCCGACCTTCTCAAACTTGACGTTGACCGTCGCGGGCGTGTTCACCGACAACGGAATGTTTTTGACTTCGACGGAATTAAATCCCGTCTTTTTGGCTGTCAGGTTGTATGTCCCCGGCAACACGGATGGGAAAGTGTAGCTTCCCCCGTCGTTGGATATGCTTTCACGCTGTATACCGGTCTGGGTGTTGACAATGGTGATCGCGGCGCCTGGAACGACACCACCTGTCGGATCCGTGACCACACCCGTCAGTGAGCTGACCGCCTGGCCATAGAGGACAGGCGTCAGTAAAACGAGTAGCAAAGCAGACAAAACCAAACTTCGCATATTAAGCTCTCCCCTTTTCAAAATGGCTCCTAACGAAATCCCGTAGGATTCCATAACATTTCGGCATGGAGGCAAAACCCACCGATGCGTCCCCACTTTTCGGATAATCCCCTGCCAGGTTTCAAGGTCAATACATTATCCGAAGATACGGAATCAGCGTGAAACACTCCCCGCCTGCTGATCTTAATTGTTTCCAGCTTCTGGGCGCATCTTATCAGAAGTTTGGGAAAATCAAATGAAATTTTTATAATCAGCCGGTCGCAGCGGCCGTGCGGGGTAACCGGAGTCAGAAGGAAGGCGCCGGAATTGCCGGAAGTTCTGTGTTCAGAGTTTCTTATTGTCGCGAATATATTTCTCGAGCGCCTTCTTGTCGGCGTAGTTGGGTTTCACCGCCAGAAACTTTTCATACTCGGCTGCCGCCCGATCCTTTAGATTCGCCGCGTCATAGAGAGCAGCCAGGCTGAGGTGCGCCTCCGCCTGGTTTTCCGGATCGAGACGTGCCGCTTCCTCCAGCTCCGGAACAGCCTTCGAGCCCTTTTTGACGCGGAGATAGGATTCGCCGAGGAAGCGATGAGCTTCCGCTGCCTCCGGATGAGCGGCGACCAGCTGGCTCAATATGTCAATCGCGGCATCATAGTTCTTCTGACCGTAGTTCAGCTTGCCGAGATTCAAGAGCGCCAGCGGATAGGAGGGCTGCTCTTGCAGCGCACGGCGGAATGCCTTTTCGGCCTCGCCTTGATTGCCCTGCGCGAACAGGGCATTTCCCAAATCGGTCCACGCCTCGAAATCCCTGGCATCGGCCGCAACAACTTGGTTCAGGAGTTTGACCGCCCCGGCATAATTCTTTTTGGCGCGCTCGGCCAGAGCCTGCTTCATCAGACTGTCGTTCTCCGGATTGCGCTTATACAGATCCAAAGAAGAAATGGTCCCTGCGTTAGTTGCTGCCGGACCCGATTTTTCGCGCCATTCCAGTTCCAGGTCCTGTCGAACGTCGCTGCGCGTAGAGTTTATGGCGAATTTCAGGCGTCCGAGAGTCCGGCCGTCTCCTTCTATGGCGAGTTCCCAATCCCCGCTGGAAATGCCGGTGAACCGGTAGGTCTCATGATTTTTGACCGATTGACGCCCGGATTCGGTTCGGTCCGATCGATAGAGGACTACGTCAAATGAGTCGGGCAGTTTCGTGCCTTCCTTGGCCTTGATGGTCAGGGTTCCGATCAAAGCAGCTGAACCCCCTTTGCCTTGGCCAAAAGCTGAAGCGGCAAAGAGGAAACCGGCAAGAACCGCTAAGCAAGGAGAATATCGGCGCATATCGTCACTCCCGGATTCAATTTCCTGCCCAAGCCAACAGGCAAGCGAAAACACAAACATCGATTGCGCCATCGTATCACGCAGGCGATCGCAGCGCAGACAAATCCCAAGTCTGAGGCAAAGTCACCCTCGATCGCCGGCCCGTTGTATTCGGCTCGTGATCAGTGTTGGTTCTTTCCTCTCGCGCCGATTCCCGGCGACACTACGAAGCTGTGAAAATATCATAATGCAGACATCGAACCGCCAAGACCACGAAGACCGCGAAGAAGAATAAATGCAATTCTTTGAGGTCTTCGCGGTAACTGCTGTTGCCACCCGGCTGCGGTGCGTTTGGCATTTTTTCACAGCTTCTGCCTGGTTCGTGTCCCTACGGTCGAGAGTTCGCCTGCCGCTTCCTTCAGGTTCGCCTCACGGTTACGCCTTGCGGTTCGGCTACGGTTGTCGTCACCTCCTCCGTCAAGTACGTTTCAACTCGCCTCGGGGCAGCAATTGGCCATTCTGAATCGCACGTAGGAGGATCTCCTTTTGAACGGCATAGTCATTTGCGGCCGAGGCTCTTGGAGCCTCGACCGCGGGCTTTACAAAGAGTTCGAAATGACTTATAAGGAAGGGCACAAGATCCAGATCCGTCGGGAGAGCTTCAATCTATCCAACTCCGTATGCTTCTCGATCCACAGCATCACCCATGCCTCAACATCTACCCGGGGCAGAATCACGAGCACGAGCAACAGCGCTCCTCGGATGCAGTTTGCAGTTCGCTGCACCTTCTGAAGAGTCGTCTTTCCTGCAGTCTCGAAGGGGCAAGTATTCCCGGCTTGCCCCTTTCTTTTTGATATCAGGATGCCAGGAGATTTCATGAACTCGCGCGCACGACTGCAGGCAACTCTGGACCACCGGCAGCCCGACCGACTCTGTGTCGATTTCGGCGCCGGCTTTCAGACCGGGATGGGCGCTGGTGCGGTGCACCGGCTGCGCCAGGCCTTGCTTGGCAGGTCGGACTACCGCGTCAAGGTGGTCGAGCCCTATCAGATGCTCGGCGAAATCGACGAGGAGTTGCGCGGCGCGCTCGCACTGGATGTCGTCGGCATCCATTCGCCCAATACCATGTTTGGTTTCAAAAATGAAGGCTGGAAGCCTTTCACCATGACCGACGGCACGCCGGTGCAGGTGCCCGACAAATTCAATGTTACGCCCGCCAGAGACGGCGGCTGGCTGATCTATCCGGAGGGCGATACGAGCGTCCCCCCGTGCGCCTTCATGCCCGAGTCGAGCTACTTCTTCGACTCGCTGAACCGCCGGCAGTCACTCGACGAATCGAATCTGGTCCCCGCTGACAATTGTGATGAATTCTCTGTGTTAAGCCATGAGGACCTGGAATCCTTCGGCCGGCAGGCGCGCGGCTTCTTCGAACACACCAGCTACGGCATATACATGACTCTGCCCGGCATGAGCTTCGGGGATATCGCAACCGTGCCCGCACCATGGATGAAGAACCCGAAAGGCATCCGCGGAGTGCAGGAATGGTATATGGCAACCGTCACCCAGCGCCCCTGCAGGTATATTTGCCCTGTCTTCAGTTCTGACCGGCTGGGCGTCCTCTTTCTCCTGGTTCATTGTCTGGCGCATGGCCGGCGGCGTGGCCATCGGCATGGCCTCCAACCTGTCGCCCATGTATATCGCTGAGGTGGCGCCGGCGCGCATGCGGTTTCACCTTCATTTACCTCCGTGTGCCCGAAACCAAAGGCAAAACCTTGGAGCAGATCGAACGGGCGCTGCTGGATTGAGGCCTGCCCGCAGCCTCGGAGAGCCCTGGGGAAACTGCGATTCAGACAGTAGGCATGGGAAGCAGAAATGGATCATCTTTCCACCGCGAAGACCTCAAAGACCGCCAAGCGTTGGCCCCCGGGCGTGAAGAATCGCATTGGCCTCTTTGCGGTCTTGGTGGTCTTCGCGGTGAGATCTTCTCTACTGTCTAAATCGGAGCTGGGGAAAGAAGACATTTTTAGGAATGCGGCAAACGATGGTAACATGGCAGTGGAGACCGGATGGTCGGAGGAGAAATGAACAACATGGTGGACTTGCAGCGACTGTATGACGCAATCCTCAAGGGCGACGCGAAAACAGCTGCCTTCGTGACCCACGAAGCCCTGGAAGCCGGAGTTCCTCCTATGGACATCATCTCCAAATATATGGTGCCGGCCATGGACAGGGTGGGACGCATGTTTGAATGCGAGGAGTATTACGTGCCCGAACTCCTCCTGGCTGCGCGCGCCATGAAGGCGGCGCTGGATCCGATGCGCCCGCTGCTGGCGGCATCGGGCGCCCGTGCGGCCGGAAAGATCGTCATCGGCACGGTCAGGGGCGACCTGCACGACATCGGCAAAAACCTGGTGGCCTCTCTTCTCGAAGGGGGAGGGTTTGAAGTCGTCGACCTCGGCGCCGACGTACCCCCCGAACGATTCATCGAGGCCGTGAACTCCTCGGGCGCGAACATGGTCGCGCTCTCTGCGCTGCTGACTACCACCATGCCGGGCATGGCCCATACGATCGAAGCGCTGAAGCGCGCCGGCATCCGCGACAAGGTGAAGGTAATGATCGGCGGGGCCCCAATAACGCAGCAGTTCGCCGCGCAGATCGGAGCCGACGGATACGCTGAAAACGCCAGTCTCGCCGTCACCCTCGCCCGCAAGCTCACAGCACCAGCGTGAGACTTGCCTTTAAAAACGCAAGAGCAACCACAAAGGACACGAAGCTGCTGGCCGCAGCTCATGATCTACCCCGCAGAAATGCGGAGCCCATAGAGAGATCTAACCGCAGATGCACGCAACCGATCAGCAGAGATGAAGTACGAACCTCAACTCTGGTTAAGTATTCGTGTCCTTCGTGGCTGGCTTTTAGAAACCCATAATTTTGCGCTAATCTTGATTTTTCCTACGCGGCAGCCTTAGGTTTTGAATTCGCTTGCCCCTCTCTTGACGGCGTGATAGAAACGCTCGGAATCAACTATGTCCCCAGCACCGTCAAAGGATTATCGCCGGGACGCGGACCGCTTCCCTGTCCGTCCCGCAGGAGATGAAGAAATGAGAAGAAAGCATCTGTGTGTGCTCGCGTCGGTGGCGTTCCTCATCGCCCTGCCGCTCCTAGCCACGAACGAAACGATCAATTACGATGACATCAGCAAAATCAAAACGGAAGGCATGCAGCGCTCCCAGGTCATGGAGCTTAACAGCTGGCTGTCGGACGTCTACGGCCCGCGTCTGACCGGATCTCCCACGATCGTGAAAGCCGCCGAATGGGCCATGGGAAAAATGAAGGAATGGGGCCTGGTCAACGTCAAGATGGAGCCTTGGCCGAATCGGAATGGTTTCGACCGCGGTTGGACCAACGACAAGTTCTACATGGAGGCCGTGGCGCCGGAGAAGTTCCCGATTCCTGGCACCCCCACCGGATGGACCCCTGGCACCAAGGGCCTGGTGAGCGGTGAGGTCGTGCTTGTAACCGCTACGACTCAGGAAGAGCTGGATCAGTACAAGGGGAAACTGAAGGGCAAGTGGGTGATGACGCAGCCGGCGCCGGACGTGCCCGCGATGTGGGACCCGCCGGCCAAGCGCTACACACCCGAACAACTCGCAGATATGGAAGGAGCGCCAAGACAGACCGAGTTGGGCGTAATCCCTCCGGGCGGCGCCCGTCAAGGAGCCCCCGCACCGGCAACTCCTGCACGTCAGGGCGGACCTGGCGCGCCGGCGGCCGCACAGCCGGCTGCCGCTCAGGGACAGCGCGCCGGAGCCCCGCCCGCAGCAGCTGCACAACCGGCGGCTCCAGGCGGACGCGGCGGATTCGGCGGCGGAAATGCGCGCAATGACTTCTTCCGCGCCGAGGGAGTGCTCGGCACGATTTCCACGGCGCCGCGCGGCCATGGCATGTACACGATCGGCGGCAACCGCGCAGCCGATCCGGAAACTACCTTGCCGGCGATTGTAATTGCCGCCGAGCAGTACGGCCGCATTGCACGCACGCTAGCCAAGAACATTCCGGTAACCATCGAAGCCGACATCAAGAACACATACTACCCCAACCCGCCGGTGTTCAACATTGTAGGCGAGATCCCCGGCACCGACAAAGCAGATGAAGTCGTCCTGCTCGGCGCTCATTTCGACACCTGGCACGCAGCAACGGGTGCGGCCGACGACGGCAACGGTTCGGCAGCCATGATGGAAGCCATGCGCATCCTGAAAGCGACCGGAGTCAAGCTGCGCCGCACCGTGCGCATCGGGCTTTGGGAAGCGGAGGAGCAGGGGCTGATCGGCTCTCGTGAGTATGTTTCTGCGCACTATGGCAGCCGGCAGGCCGCTCCCGGAGGAGCCGGCGCGGGCGCCGGCGCCGGCGGTGGCCGTGGCGGAGCCCAGGGCCCCCTCGAGTTGAAACCGGAGCATGCCAAGTTCTCGGTGTATTTCAACATCGACAACGGCACGGGCGCACTGCGCGGCATCTACACGCAGGGTAACGATCCTGTGGTGTCGATTTTCCGTGAATGGGTGGAACTGTTCCGCAACCTGGGCATGACCACGGTAACCACCCGGAATACAGGCGGCACGGACCACCAGTCGTTCGATGCCGTAGGGCTGCCCGGTTTCCAGTTCATCCAGGATGAAATCGAATACAACACGGTCGTTCATCACACGAATATGGATACCTACGAGCGCCTGCAGCCGCGCGACAACATGCAGATGGCAACCATCGTGGCGGGCTTTGCCTATCTCGCCGCCAATCGCGAGGAGAAGCTGCCGCGCAAGCCGCCCTCGGCTCAAGCCGGCGGGCGTGGCCGCGGAGGAAACCAGTGAAAGGAGGCCCCGGGTCATGTCTTACACCTATGACCAACTGAAGGAAAAAACGGTTGCGGAACTTCGTGAAATTGCTGCGGGAATAAAGCACGAAGCCGTACAGGGTTACACCCAGTTGAATAAAGAGCATCTGCTGGCTGCCCTGTGCAAAGCGCTCAATCTCGACATGCACGTTCACCGAAAGGGCAAGGCAGCCGGTGTCAGCAAAAGCGACATCAAGTCGCAGATGAAAGAGCTGAAAAAGAAGCGGGACGCCGCCTTGAAAGCCCATGACCATGCTCAGCTCAAGGCCGTCAGGCGCCAGATGCACGAAATGAGGCGGGCACTGCGCAAAGCTGCAGTGCCCGCCACAAAGTAGCCTGAATTACCCGTTTTTTGGCTGCAGCCACGAATGACACGAATTGGCAGAGTAGATTCGTGTCATTCGTGGCTGCTTTTGCATTTTCAGGCCCCATGAACCAACAGCTGGATGCACTACCCATCGATGCGGCATTACCTGAGATCGTAGCGACCTTGAGGTCGTCCAGCGGATTGGTTGTGTGCGCGCCGCCGGGGGCCGGCAAAACAACGCGAGTGCCGCGAGCGCTGTACGACGCCGGATTCGCGGCCACCGGTGACATCCTTATCCTGGAGCCCAGGCGACTCGCCGCCCGGTTGGCTGCGGCGCGCGTCGCAGCGGAGTTTGGAGAACGGCTCGGCGAAACTGTCGGCTTCTCGATCCGGTTCGAGAACGTCGGCGGCCCCAAGACGCGCATCCGATTCCTCACCGAAGGGATTCTCGCGCGCCGGATCGTGCAAGATCCGCTCCTGGCAGGTGTTTCGACAGTCATCCTCGACGAGTTTCACGAGCGCCACCTTACCACCGATCTTGCTCTCGCCTTTCTGCGGCGCCTCCAATGCGAGCAGCGTCCGGATCTGAAGCTTGTCATCATGTCGGCTACGCTCGATGCTGCGCCGATCGCACGCTTTCTCGGCGGAGCTCCCATCCTGACCTCGGCAGGCACCCGTTTCGAGGTGACCGTGGCTTATGAGGAACGCGAGCATCAACGCCCTCTGCACGAAAAAGTCGCGGTGGCGGTTTCCAGGCTGTGGAAGACGGGCCTCGAGGGGGATGTCCTCATTTTCCTGCCCGGCGCAGCCGAGATTCGCATGGCAGCGGAAGCTCTCCAAACTCTCGCGGCCGGAGCTCACCTCCTGGTGCTTCCCCTGCATGGAGATCTTCCGGCCTCAGCACAGGCTCGCGCAGTCGAGCCGTCCCAGGAGCGAAAACTGATCCTGGCCACCAACGTCGCTGAGACCTCGGTAACGATCCCCGGCATCGCGGCCGTGATCGACTCCGGGCTCGCCCGTGTGGCAGGACATTCGGCATGGAGCGGCCTGCCGGTCCTATCGCTCGCCAAGGTGAGCAAGGCGTCGGCCATTCAAAGGGCAGGTCGGGCGGGCAGAACACGGGATGGCCGGGTCGTGCGCCTCTTCACGCGTCATGATTTCGATTCGCGTCCCGAGCGCGACTTGCCTGAGATCCAGCGCGCGGATCTTGCGGAATCGGTCCTGACCCTGCACAGCGCAGGCATCCGCGATCTGCGTTCCTTCACCTGGTTTGAGCCGCCGGCGGATTCAGCTGTGCGGGCCGCCGAGGATTTGCTGGCACGGCTTGGCGCCATCGAGGCTGCCGGATCGCTCACCGAAACCGGCCGGCAGATGATCCGATTTCCGCTCCATCCACGCATCGCGCGCCTGATCGTTGAAGGGGAGAGGCTCGGAGTCGCGGAGCCGAGCTGCCTGGTCGCAGCCCTGCTCAATGAAAGGGAGATCAGGCTCGATGAGCGCAGCGACTTGAGCCGAACGGCTTCATCCAAAGGCGCGCGCAGCACCGGCCCTTCGGATCTGCTCGAGCTGCTTGAGCGCTTCCGCGAAGCCGAGGCGGCGCGCTTCGATCCGAATCGGGTCCGATCACTCGGTTTGGACGCGCGTGCCGTAGAGGCAGTCGAGCGCGTGCGCCGGCAGCTCGGCCGGTTGCTGAAGCGCACAGTCAGAGCCGCTCGCGCCCAGGATGAAGATCAAGCACTGATGATCGCGATCCTTGGCGCGTTCCCCGACCGCGTTGCCCGGCGTCGCGGGCCCGGGGCACGGGAGTTCCTGCTCGCGGCCGGTGGCTCCGGCAGGCTGGCGGATACGAGTGTGGTTCACCACGCTCCGCTCATTGTCGCCGTGGATGCGGAAGAGAGGACGGAAAGAAAAGGAATCCCCGCCGGCTCGGGCGTCCTCATCAGGCGCGCATCCGCAGTGGAACCCGAGTGGCTGGCCGGGCTTTTCCCCGAGGAAATCAGCATGCGGAGCGCGTTGTCGTGGAATGAATCGGCGGGCAGGGTGGATGAATCAAGCCAGACTCTGTACGGCGAGCTGGTGCTCGAAGAAACCGTTCGCCCGGCACCACCGTCCGAAGCGGTGACGCAAATGCTCTTCGACAATGTGCGGCCGCGCGGACTGAAGGTTTTTCGCGACGGCGAAAGTGTGGCCTCGTTTCGGGCTCGCAGCGCACTTCTGGCCCAGCACTACCCCGCCGCCGCGTTCCGCTCCGTCGATGATGAGCAAGTCATCGCAGCCTGCGCAGAATGTTGCGCCGGACGGCGCAGCCTGGCCGAGCTTGCCCACGTTTCGCTGCTCCACGCTCTGCAGTCGAGACTGACATCGCGACAAAAAGGCCTGCTCGAGCGCGAAACCCCGGAGCGCGTTTCCCTGCCCGGCGGACGCAAAGTTCTTGTCCATTACGAATCTGGAAAGTTGCCCTGGATCGAATCCGCCTTGCAGGATTTCATCGGCATGAAATCGACGCCAATCCTCTGCTCCGGGCGCGTCCCCCTGACGGTACATCTCCTCGCCCCAAACCGGCGCCCGGTGCAGGTGACCCAGGACTTGCCCGGATTCTGGGAGCGGCATTACCCAGCGCTGCGACGGCAACTCCAGCGCAGATATCCCAAGCATTATTGGCCGGGGACGGAGGGGGATTGACGAATGGCGAATGGGGGGTCTGCGATTCAGACAGTGGGCATGGAAAGTAGAAATGGATCATCTTTTCACCGCGAAGACCTCAAAGACCGCAAAGCTGACT
>JBGQNR010000235.1:0-9823 GCA_041501225.1 Acidobacteriota bacterium | reverse complement strand
GGAATATCGTCCTTGCGGTGGCACTGTCGTCGTACCGGAGGATCGAATGATGACGGAAAGCAGATCGAAGGTTATCGGGAACAGCCTGTTGGGTTTCCTGTTTGTTCTGATATTCCTGATTGGGCCCAAGACCTTGGCGCAGTTACCACCGCGCGCGACGATCGGCCCGGAAAAGGGATGGTTGGTGCTGCACGGTGGCGGAATTGGAAAAGAGAATGGAGCGATGCATCGCTTTGCCGCGTTGGCGGGTGGCCCTAACGCTTCGGTCGTGGTCGTTCTCACCCCGATCGACTTGGATGTGATCACGCCTGAATTCCTGACCCAATATAGACAATGGTGGGCGAGTGAACTGGCAGTGACGAACGTGTCATTCATGGATACGCGTGATCGGCACGTGGCCGACACCGAAGCCTTTGTGGCGCCATTGCGCAAGGCAACTGGCGTTTGGATCTGCGGCGGCCATCTCACCAACCTTCTTGATGCCTATCTCGATACGCGAACCGCACGCGAAATCGAGGCGGTAGCGGAGCGAGGAGGCGTGATCGGCGGCTCATCGGCAGGAGCGATGATCCAGGGATCATTTCTTATCAATGTGACGAAATCGCCTGGGGGCATGCGCATAAGTCGCACGGGAATGTTCCTCGACACCACAAAGCTCGTCGGATTCGGCTTGCTGAGAAATGTGACCGTGTACCCCCACCTCTCCGCTCGCAAGGCGGAAAGGGATGTGTCGGAGGTCGTTGCCCACTATCCGGGACTTCTCGGTATTGGGATCGACGAAGGCGCGGCGATCGTGGTGCATGACGACCACTTTGAGGTCATCGGAGATGGCCACGTCGGCATTTTCGATGGGAAGAGTCCATCCGGAAAGAAACTCGTGACGCTGTCTCGAGGCCAGAAATTCGACCTAAAGAAGCGTATGACCATCAATTAACTCCCCCATAGTCCGCCGCAGGGTGGTTGACAATTGCCATTGCATGGGCCGCAGACTCACCTTCGTAGCGGTTCGAGCCTCCCAGGCCCCCCTCCCCAGCAGAGGATGCTTTGCGTCGGCCGGTCCGAAAAACGACTGGCAGGTCAGGGCGAGGTGTGAAAGGCGACACGCAGTGCAGGATTAGTCCTGTGTAGTCGGCAAGGGTTTACTGACCCTGGCGACGGAACGAACCCGCCGGCGTTTGGAAAGCACGGAAGCAAGGAATTCGCCCTGTGATATCGTTTTAGCCTACAATCCTCAGGCGGGGGAGGTTCACGCCTCGAGGTTGACATAACGCCCCGTATCAGAATCAGGGCCAGCGCTCACGACCGTCCGGCAGCTTATTCCGACTTTACGCGCGGAAATGTCACCCCACCATGCGCCCGTCAAGTGGACGTGACCGGCTAATCGGACAAGTGCAGTCTCTCCTGACTGTCCCGAAGTCCCGTTCGCGTCAATAATCCCTCACACGTCATCCAGCTCGAGTAGGCCGTTTCCGGTTCACATTTTGGCCTGCCTTCGGGAACGCCCCAATTCTCTTTGTAGCCAAGAAGGTTGAGGGGATCAGGAGTCCAGCAGACTCCCGCTGACGGCTTGCGGCAGCATATCGCTCCGCTGCATGACAGCCACACGAGTGGCATATCATCATACGGTTGCAGCTTTGGATTTCCCTGCAAGTTGCTACTGCAAATATGGTTGTAATTCGTCCTGATCATGCCAATAATTGGCGCTAAGCTGACCCAAGTGACCGCGTTTGCCAACTTTGCACGGGTTGGTACGCCGGTCAGCCATAATTACAAGTTAGGCGCCTCTTGAGGTAGGGAACGGATGGTATCTCATCGGTCATTCAGACCGGTGCTCGCACTGGTTCTCGCGGCAGGCGTGGCACTAGCTGCCATGTATGCGGCGAGGCTCGTCGGTGTTCCACCAGCGAGCTTCTTCCCGCCGTCGTTCGTGACGCATTCTGCGATGCTGGCTCTATCCGTCGCGGCGGTGTGGCTGTTCTCGAAGGGCCGGCTTGATCTCTATGGGATCACCAGGGGGACATACAAGTTCAGCCCGCGTATTGTGATGTGGTTTCTGCCGACGGCGGTGCTCTCCCTCGCGTCAACCGTCGCGTCGCCGGGGGGCCAAGGCACGGGCGGCCCCTTTGAACTCACCAAGTCTCAAATCGTCGTCTTCGTCTGGATCTATGCGAGCATCAGCGAGGAACTGCTGACTCGTGGGCTACTGCAGACGCTTTTGGGCGGGAATGCCCGTGTCGGGGCCGGGGCCCGCCGTAAGCTAAGCATGCCGGTCATCGTGAGTGCACTCTTCTTCGGTGCCATGCACCTTGTGCTTGTCAAGTCGATGGGACCCGCGGCAGTACCGGTAATCCTGCTGGTGGTGTTTCTAGGACTGGTCGCAGCGCGTTACCGTGAGAGAACAGGGAGTCTCCTTCCAGCTATCATCGTCCACGCCCTGTTCAACATCGGCGGCACGCTGCCCGTATGGGTGATCCAGTGGCTACGAGGTTAGACTATTCGGGGTCCTATGGAGCGCCTAACAACCGGTTCCAGCGGCCGGGCGCTGGCGCGCCGCCGCTGAACCAGTGCGTTAAGTGTCCTCCCTCACTCTGTGATGCCTTCACTTGACGCAAAACGCCCAAACTGGAACCTGAAATCCTCACTCCCCGGAAGTTCCGTTCGAGTCAATAACCCCGCACACGTTATCCAGCCCGAGTAGGCCGTTTAGGGCGTGGCCAGGCGTCAGCAGGACTTCAACCTTGCGATTGCCGAGATCGAGAACCTCCCCATCCCTGACATAGCGTGAGATTTTGAACGAAGTGATCGCATAATCCTCCAGCTTGAACCCTGGCGGCAGATCGCCACAGAATCGCTCGGGTATGACCGCATCCCGCAGCTGTTCATGGGTGGCTCCTTCAGCATTGCGGGAAGTGTAGGAGGTGTTTACGGCAAGGATGGTCTGGAACTGCCAATTGTCACCGATG
Organism: Acidobacteriota bacterium; assembly: GCA_041501225.1. Taxonomy (GTDB): domain Bacteria; phylum Acidobacteriota; class UBA6911; order UBA6911; family UBA6911; genus JAFNAG01. The sequence continues at coordinate 6,860 of JBGQNR010000235.1, read as the reverse complement.
TGGTCAAAGTGTGTATGCGAGTTCAGCACGGTGATCGGGAGGGAAGTGAGTTGGGTGACGATCTTGCGCAGGTTGCCCATGCCCATTCCGGTGTCGAAGAGCAGGGCATGCTGTGAGCCGACAGTCAAATAGGAAATCACCTCTTCATACTGGTGAGGTGCATAGATGGCAATGACACCGGGACGCATTCGATAAACCTCAAACCACTTGTCGGCAAGAGAGAGGCGATCGATGGTCTTGTATCCCGGGCGGGGAAGCTCGCGGCACCAGTCCGACGGCAGAGGCTCACCTTGGGCCTCCCGGTCGCGCAAGCTTGGCGCCCTGCAGTGCACAAGGAGAAGGGACCACACCGAAGATCAAGAGGAACCACGACCAACCAGCAAAGATCGCCATATGCATCACAGCACTGCCTCCACGTGCGGCACCTGGCCGGTCGGCTGGCCGCCGCCCACGCTAATCCGCACTTTCTCTTTCGGAACGTCCGCCGCACCGAGCGTAAACTGCACGCGGCGGGTTTCCCCGGCGCGCAGATGGACGCGCTGGAAGCCGCGCAGGCTGCGAATAGGATCGTCCGCCGCTCCGCCGCCGTTCACATAGAGCTGTACCACTTCGTCGCCTGCGCGACCGGAGTCGTTCTTCACGCGCACCGATATCAGCGCGCCCTTTGCCGTGCGCTGCGCTTGGAGCTCGGAGTAGGTGAACTTGGAATAGCTCAAGCCGAAGCCGAACTCGTAGAGCGGATCGCCTTTGAAATAGCGATAGGTGCGGCCCTGCATGGAGTAATCTTCGAACATTGGCAGCTGGTCGATGCCCTTGTAGAAAGTCACGGGCAGCCGACCCGCCGGGTTGTTGACACCGGCGAGGGTCTCGGCAATCGCCGTTCCCGCTTCTTCGCCGCCGTACCACAACTCCAGCAGGGCCGCGGCTCGCTGGGCGGCGTAGGTTGCGGCCAAAGCGCTGCCGCTGGTAAGCACCACCACAACCGGTTTGCCGGTACCGATGGCCGCCTCCACCAGGTGTTCCTGCAATTCGGGCAGCTTGAGATCAGTGCGGTCTCCGCCCAGGAAACCGGGGACATTCACTTGCATCTCTTCGCCCTCCAGATTCGGGTTCAGACCGACAAACGCCACGGCGACATCCGAGTTCTTCACGGCATCCACGGCTTCGGCCAGCAGGGGTTGCGCCGGCGGCAGCCACATCAGTTGCGCGCTGCCGCCCGGTCCGAAGGTCTTGTATTCCGCGCGCAGCCGATAAGCGTGTCCAGCTTCCAGTTGCACGTGGATCGGGGCGGGCGCGCCCTGGCCACCACGGCCACTACCCGTTCCAGCGACAGGCGCGGACGGTGGTGCGGGAGCCACCAATTCCTTGTCGTCGAGGAAGACGCGCATGGCGGCCGCGCCGGATCCGCCACGGCCGGTGGCGATGATGTAGTCGCCCGTTACCGGCGCCTTCAGCGTCCCGGTCCAACGCACGGAGGCCGTGGGTGTGGGCGGCCCAGACCCGGGGCCCCGCGGCCCTTGTCCCGCGGCTGGAGCCGGCGGCACTGGGATAACCGCGGCCACCGCGGGGTCAACGATTGCCGCCTGCTGAAAAATGCGCGGCTCCACGCGCTGCAGTTTCGGTTGGCCCGAAAAATCGGGATTGTCGAAGTATTCGGCCAAGAGTCCATGCCCCGAACCATTTGGCGGCGTCAGTGCGCTGGAAGGAACCAGGGCGTTCGATTGCGTGGTATAAGTCGCGCCCAGTGCGTAGCGCACTTCGGCCTTGCCGGCGTACTGGCGCTCGATACCCTCCAGTGGCGGCACCTGTCTGGGAGAGAATCCGTTATAGTTGCCCAGCAGAGCCACCGGATCGTCGGCCGACGGGCCAATCACAGCGATCTTGCGCACCGACGAATTCAGCGGCAGCGCCTGGTTCTCGTTCTTCAGCAGCACGATGGATTTGCGCGCCGCCTCCAGCGCGACCTTGCGATGTTCGGCCGAATCGTTGACCGAAATCGAAATCTTGGAGAACGGCACGCGCTTCGGCGGATCGAACATACCCAGTTTGAAACGTGCGACGAACAACCGCTCCAGCGACTTGTCTATCTCGGCTTCGGTAATCAGACCAGCCTTTACAGCCTCGAGCAACCCGGGCCCGTATTCGCGGCCGCAAGTGAGATCCGTACCGGCCTTCACCGCCGCTGCCGACGCCTCAGCTGCGTTGGGCTTGTATCCCTGAGCATTAGGGCGGTAGAAGTCCGAGATGGCACCGCAATCGCTGACGATGTAACCCTGAAAGCCCCACTCCTTCAGCCTGGTCTGCAGGAGATCGGTGTTTGCGCACGCCGGCACGCCATTGACGCTGTTGTAAGCGCACATGATCGAATCCACCCTGCCCTCCATCACGCTGGCGCGAAAGGCCGGCAGGTAGGTCTCATTCAGATCGCGTTCGCTTGGGTGGACGTCGAATTTGTGGCGTTCCGGTTCCGGCCCGCTGTGCACGGCGTAGTGCTTGGCGGTGGCAATCACTTTGAAGTAGCGCGGGTCGTCACCCTGCAGGCCTTTGATGAACGCGACGGCCATGCGGCTGGTGAGGAAGGGATCTTCGCCGTAGGTTTCCTGTCCCCGCCCCCAGCGGGGATCGCGGAAGATGTTGATGTTCGGCGACCAGAACGTCAGCCCGAAATATTGTCTGTAGGTGTTGGTGCGCAACGCCTCGTTGTACTTGGCTCGGGCTTCCGTGGAGATGATGTCGGCGAGGCGGTGCATCAGGCTCGTGTCCCACGTCGCCGCAAGGCCGATGGCTTGCGGGAAGACCGTCGCCTGGCCTGCGCGAGCCACCCCGTGCAGCGCTTCGTTCCACCAGTTGTATGCCGGGATTTGCAGCCGCGGGATTGCCGGAGCGGAGTTTTGCATTTGCAGAACTTTCTCCTGCAGGGTCATGCGGGAAACCAGATCGGCCGCGCGCCGTTCCGCGGGAAGATCGGGATTGAGATACGCCGCGCGATCGGCCGTCTGCCCCAAAGTGGAGGTCAGGAACATGAGCAAAGCGAACGAGAGAGTCGATAGTGCGCTTTTTGCCATCGGGATGTTTGCCTTTCTATCTTTTGGGGAACCTCATCCGCTGCCATCCGGCTGAGCCCCACAGGCTACTGCTTTTTTTAATGGTGAATGCCTGGTTCAGATTTCGCATCCAGAGTAGCCGCACCTGCATCGAGAGTCAACGAAACCGGGGTCATTTCGTGGCTGGAATGTCTGCTCAGCTCACGGCTTTCTTGCGGAACTGGCGCAGACCGAGGAGGAGAAACGCCGTGCTAAACAGGACCAGAGCGATCAGAATCAGGTAGACCGACAGATGCGGGTACTGAGGAACGAATGCGCTCCGGAGCCCCTCGCATAATCACCGAGCAGGTTATGAACTCAGCCACATAATCTCGCCCTTGACGACAGTTCCACGCATTCGAGGATCTCCTGGATCGCATCAGGAGGCACATTAGTTCTTAAGCTCTTGCTGGCAACTGGGAGCCATCACTCCCACGAAGTCCCGTTCGCGCAAATAACCCCTCATGCGCCATCCAGCCCGAGTGGGCCGTTTACGGCGTGGCGGAGGTTGTTGAGGCGCGTTATTGACGCGAAGCCCGTATCTGGCAACATGCCGGTTTCCGGTGGCCGACTCACTCGCGCAAGTGCTGCGGATTCAGCTAGCAAGGGCCGAGCCGAGTCGACTATAATCGCAGCAAATTCAGCTCGTTCTGATTGCAGTGCGGGAATTGCCGGTGGAGGGATTCTCCGTGATTGGCAAAACCATTGCACATTACCGGATCCGCAAAAAATCCCATAGGCGCAGCAATGCGGTCATTCAGCGCCGCCACATAGTTCTGCTCGGCTGCGTCGACTGCCATCCGGGGTGCCTTCTCAGGCTCATTTTGGGGTAAGCCGGCTTGCCGGCATCGGGTGGATATTGCCCGATACCGCGGAGGTACAAATGGAAAACTCAAATCAGGGGATCCACTCTGAGCTATCGCGCCGTGATTTTTTTGGCGCTGCACTTGCAGGCCTTGGGGCTCTGACCGCAGCTGCGCCGCAAAAAGCGGCCGTCGTCAGCGTGGTGAAGATCGCCAACGACAATATACCGGCTGCCGTAGAGAAAGCCATAGATCTGCTGGGGGGTATCGAGAGCGTCACCAAGGGCAAAGGGCGGATCATGCTCAAGCCCAATCTGGTGGCTCCTGTGCCGGGAATAACCACCAATCGCGAGGTCATAGCCGCCCTGGCGCGGCTCATGAAATCCGCCCACAAAGAGGTTGCCATCGGCGAAGGATCAGCCGCGGCAGAAGGATTCAATGCGAAAGGGACGGAGGTGTTCCGCACCCGGAACGCCGATCTCCTGAGTCGCATGCAAGGCTACGTCTTCGATCAACTGGGCTATGCCGAGCTAGGTAAAACACTGAGGATTCCGCTGGTCAACCTGCATTGCGGCGAAATGGCAAAAGTCAAGGTTCCCGGCGGCTTCGTCTTCAACGAGGTAACCATCCACCGCTCGCTGACCGAGATTGACCTGCTGTGCTCGGTCCCTGTGATGAAGACTCACGCGCTGGCGCAAGTGACGCTGGGAATGAAGAATCTCGTCGGCGTGTTCCCGGGAACGGAGTATTGCTCGGTCCGCGCCTGCATGCACGATCTCGCCTCTAGGATCGAGCCTTCGGGCACCGCCGCTTCTGTTGTAGACATGGTGCGAGCCAACAAGCTGGGCCTGGTGGTGATGGACGCCTCCACGGCAATGGAGGGGCAGGGCCCTTCCCAGGGCACACCTGTAAAGATGGGATTGATCATCGCAGGCACGAATCCCCTGGCAACGGACATCGTCAGCGCCAGCCTGATGGGCTTCGAGCCGGAAGAAGTTCCTACGTTTGCATGGGCCAACAAAGCGGGCATGAAACCAGCCCGACTGGAGGAAATCGAAGTGCGCGGCGAGAAGCTCGACCGGGTACGGCGGAAGTTTGCCCGCCCCCAAATCTACCCCTGGGCGAGCATCCGCGACGTTTGGGGGGTGCAAGAGATCAAGACGGATAGATGAGGCATTGTCAGTTCCTGCCATCACCGTCACCGCTCATTACCTTGGTGATGCAAATCCAGCCACAACCTGCTTGGCCGGGCTGGATGATCGATAAAGTTCAGTGATTTTGTGGCTTTCGACATCAGAGAACTGCCTGCACAAATCTGGTAGCCTGCGAACCATAGGATTTGAATATCAGCTGCACAAAAGGGGGACTCAATGAAAAGAGCCGTGTTTTTCTGTCCATCTTGCCACCGAATACGCACGCATCTATCCCGGTGGAGGTTGGCGAATGAACAGAAATGACTGCACACTTCCCTCCGCAATTGCAGCAATCGGAGACACGCCGCTTGTCAATCTGGCACGTCTTACACGGGGCATCAATGGCGCGATTCTTGCCAAGTTGGACCATTTAAATCCGGGATTCTCGAAAAAAGACCGGATTGCACTCCAGATCATCGAAGATGCCGAAACGCAGGGACTTCTGACGCCGGGGCAGACCGTGGTGGAACTGACCAGCGGAAACACCGGTACAGGTCTGGCAATCGTGTGCGGAGTCAAGGGATACCCATTTGTTGCCGTGATGTCCAGAGGAAACTCGATGGAACGGGCACGCATGATGTCCGCCCTTGGAGCGGAAGTGGTGCTGGTTGACCAAATGCCGGATTCGAAGCCCGGCCAGGTTTCCGGCGCCGACCTGCAAAGGGTCGAGCAGGAAACGAAGCGGATCGTCGCTGACCGCCACGCTTTTCGCGCCGACCAGTTCCGGCTCGAAGGAAATTTCCGGGCTCATTACCTGCACACCGGCCCGGAAATGTGGCTCCAATCAGGAGGCGCGATCCGGGCTTTCTGTGACTTTGTCGGTACCGGTGGGACCTTTGCAGGTTGCGCCGCCGCTCTGAAGGAACGCGACCCGTCGATCCGGTGCTTTGTCGTAGAACCGAAGGGTGCGGCGATTCTTGCGGGCGAGCCCGTGACGAGTCCAGCCCATCGCATCCAGGGGGGAGGATATGCAATATCCCCGCTGGCTATGCTACGCTCCGTTCAGATTGATGGTTATCTCAAGGTCTGCGATCAGGAAGCAATGGAGTGGGCCCGGCGACTGGCAAGAGAAGAGGGAGTTTTCGCAGGCTTCTCATCGGGAGCAAATGTCGCCGCGGCAATGCAGTTGCTTCAGGGGCCATGCAGAGGCCAGACCGTCGCCGTCATTATTTGCGATTCCGGGCTGAAATACCTGAGCACGGACCTCTGGCCTTAGCCACGGACTCTGGCCGCCCCGGCTGTCTCTGCCAAAAATTCCATCCGAGCGGAATTCAGTACATTCAGGTGAGGTCCTGGCGACTGCTGGGATTCCAGGATTAGCTGAAACCTGCACGACCGGAGCGAATAGGGAATCAGGGATTGGTTGTCAGGGGATACCTCGGCACATCAATCCCCAGCGTGAAACTGTTCGACAGGGAACAGAAAACTGGCGATCAGGCCGCGCGTCGCTCGTAACGATGGTGAAGCCCACCCACTTTTGGAATCTCGACGATCCCACCGATATCGGGAGGCTGCACTTCTCTGGCCTCTGGTGAATCCTTGTTCAGCGCGAGGTGACGGCGGGAATCGTGGTAGTACTCGATATAGGATCGAAGCGTCCGACGGAGTGATTCCTCACCCAGCACGATGATGTGATCCAGGCACTCGCGTCGAATCGGCCCGATCAGGCGCTCGACATAGGGGGATTGCCACGGAGAGCGCGGAGCTGTGAGCACCTCGCTGATTCCCATGCTCGTAACCAGTCCACGAAAGGTTTCGCCGTATATGGAATCACGGTCGCG